>AP017605.1:3624955-3954910 GCA_002356515.1 Mesorhizobium loti
CAGCCACGCACATGTTGATCGGGCCGTCCCAGCGTCCACCGCGCTCGGCGTCTTCTGCATAAAGATAGTAAAACCTTGATGACAGCGGCCCTTCGATCAACGTCTTGCAGCTCGATCCTTCGATGTGCCACCAGCCCTCGGTGATCCAGCCGGCCTTGGCGCGATAGCCGATGCCGACGCCGACCAGGTTCTGCGTGGCGTTGCAGACGCGGAAATCGGCGCGCGCCGGCGAGGCCATGACCATCGCCGACAGGCCAACGGTCAGCATCAGGAGCGGCATGGCAAAGGCAGAGCGCATGCGCTGCCTGCCGGCGGAACCCATCCCAATACCCCTCAAGAACCACATCAGCATCTCTCTGCGCCCCTTTTCGGAAAAGTCCGGGCGCATGTCAACGCGCCGTTTTGACCAATTCCAATCGATTTAGGAAGGCTCCCGGCGCACTATCCGTCGCCCCTCGCCAGATTTCAGCGGAAACCTTGGCCAAACAACGGCATTGCACACACGTCGTCTTCGTGGAATGACGATAGCACCCTCCCCGGAAGCCAGCGAACAGACCATTTCCCGCCAATGACCCGATCCACAGTTTTCGCGCCTTTCGACATTGTCGCGGGCGACCGCAAGCGGGGCATCGTGCTTCTGGCCGATCATGCCCGCCGCGACCTGCCCGAGGACTATGGCAGCCTCGGCCTGCCCGCGGCAGAATTCGACCGCCACATCGCCTATGACATCGGCGTTGAAATGGTGACGCGTGAACTCGCCGGCTTGCTCGACGTACCGGCGGTCATCGCCAATTTCTCGCGGCTGTTGATCGATCCCAATCGCGGCGAGGACGATCCGACGCTCATCCGCCAGCTCTATGACGGCACCGTGGTGCCAGGAAACTATCCCATCGCGCCGGAGGAGCGCGAAAGGCGGCTCGACCGCTTCTACCGTCCCTACCACGACGCCGTCGGCGCCATGATCGCCTCGGTCGCGCAGGCTTCCGGCCAGGCACCCTTCATCTTCTCGGTGCATTCCTTCACGCCGGTCATGCAGGGCAGGCAGCGCCCGTGGCATGTGGGCATCCTGTGGGATCGGGACGACCGGGTGGCGCGGCCGCTGATCGACATGCTGGCCGAGGACAAAGACCTCGTTGTTGGCGACAATGAGCCCTATGACGGCGCACTGCGCGGCGACACCATGTTCAAACACGCCATCGTCAACGGCTATGCCCATGCGCTGATCGAAATCCGCCAGGACCTGATAGCGGACCAGAAGGGGGCGATCGCCTGGGCCGAGCGTCTGGCGCCGATCGTTGACGCCATCGACCGCCGTCCCGATATACATGTCGTGAAGATGTTCGGCTCGCGCACCGGGCCGCTATGACGGAGGTTTCGATGACCGAACTCAGCGACGAGCAGAAGCGCGACTTCGAGGCCGCCGCCTTTCGCCGGCTGGTCGAGCATCTCAGGGAACGCAGCGACGTGCAGAACATCGACCTGATGAACCTCGCCGGCTTCTGTCGCAACTGCCTGTCGAACTGGTATCGCGAAGCGGCCAATGCCGAGGGCGTCGATCTAAGCAAGGACCAGTCGCGCGAGATCGTCTACGGCATGCCCTATGCTGAATGGCAGGCGCTCAACCAAACGGAAGCGTCGGACGCCAAGAAGGCGGAGTTCGAGGCCAGGCGGCCGAAGGATCACTAGCGGTTCTATATGGCACGCCCCTGCGACGGGAGGAGCGCCTGCGATAATCTCCAAAGCCGCCCTGTTCCTCAGAGGGTCCGCACTTGGTCCAAGCACTTGCTCGGACGCGGTTCTTGACTGAAAATTGAATCGATCTAATTTGCCGTGCAAAACCATTTTCTGACCGGATTCGCCTGATGATCGCGTCGAACGCCATGCAGACTGCCATTCGCGGGCGATGGGCCGTGGCCGCCATTTTCCTCGCCAATGGCTTCCTGACCGGCAGCTGGGCGCCGCAGATTCCGGTGTTCCTGACCCGGCTCGACATCTCGAAATTCACGCTTGGCCTGCTGATCCTTTTGTTCGGCGCCGGCGCCGTCACCGCCATGACCTGGTGCGGCCACCTGATCTCGAAACACGGCTCGCGCAGCGTGCTGCGCTGGTTCGGCCTGTGCGGCAGCGTCGGCCTGCTGGTCGTGGCGCTGGCGCCCAACGTACCGCTGGCGGCCATCGCTATGTTCATCTTCGGCGGCTCGATCGGCGGCATGGATGTCGCGATGAATGCGAATGCGGTGGTGGTCGAGCGAAAATTGTCCCGCGCCATCATGTCCTCCTCGCACGGCTTCTGGAGCCTCGGCGGTTTCGCCGGCGGCGCGCTTGGCGGCTTTGCCATCCAGCACTACGGTCACCTCGCCCATGCCGCGGTGGTGACCGTGCTCGCCTTCGCAGCGATCGCGATTGCCGTCGGCTACCTCGTCGCCGAGGACAGGCCACAGGCGGTCGAGCATCATAAATTCACGTTGCCGGCGAACCCGCTTGTCTACCTCGTCGGCCTGATGGCATTGCTGACGATGGTCTCCGAGGGTGCGGTGCTCGACTGGGCGGCACTGTATCTCAGGCAGGAACTCGGCGCCGACCTTGCCGTCGCCGGCCTCGCCTATGCCGCCTTTTCCGGCGTCATGGCGATCATGCGCTTCTTCGGCGACGGCGTGCGCAACCGTTTTGGTGCGGTGGCGACGCTGCGCGGCTCGGCCATTGTCGCTGCCGTAGGCATGCTGATTGCAGGCCTGTCGCCTTCGCCCTGGCTCGCGATCGCGGCCTTTGCACTGTGCGGCTTCGGCATCGCCAACATGGTGCCGATCATCTTTTCGGCCGGCGGCAACCAGGAAGGCATGTCGTCGGGCACTGGCATGAGCGTTGTCACCACCATGGGCTATTCCGGCATTCTGGTGGCCCCGTCCGCGATCGGCTTCGTCGCCGAGCATTCCAGCTTCGGGCCGATCTTCGTCGCCGTGTCGGTGCTGCTGATCGTCGTCTTGCTGATGGCGGGCCTCGCTCACCGCGCCGAATTCGCCGCCGCCCCCGCCGAATAGCGCTTTAGCTCCTCGTGGAGGAAATCCGCCACGCGGCGGATGCGCACGCTGCTGCGCACATCACGATGCATGGCGAGCCACACCGGCAGGTTTGGCAGCGGCAGGCCAGGGAGAACCTTCTCCACCAGCGGATCGCGATCGGCCAGCGGCTCCTGGCCGAGGCCGATGCCGTTTCCCGCC
The DNA here is from genome assembly GCA_002356515.1 of Mesorhizobium loti. Classification (NCBI taxonomy): domain Bacteria; kingdom Pseudomonadati; phylum Pseudomonadota; class Alphaproteobacteria; order Hyphomicrobiales; family Phyllobacteriaceae; genus Mesorhizobium; species Mesorhizobium loti. The sequence goes on from AP017605.1 coordinate 3,628,174, forward strand.
CGCACCGCCTCCCACAGGACGATCTGGTTGTCGGCCCTGAACCGGAAACTGCTCCGGGTGACCGGGAGGCCGAATTGCGTAAAGCCCCGGATCATCTCGTCGCTGCGATCGAAGCCGATCAAGGGGTGGTCGACGAGGTCGGCCGGCACGAGCGGGCGGCCACGCCGGTCGAGATAGGAAATCGCCGCGCAGGCGCAGAGCAGGATGTCGCAGACCTTGCGCGCCACCAGTTCGTTCTGCGCCGGCTTGACCATGCGGATGGCGATATCGGCATCCCGCCGCAGCAGGTTCTCGACCTGGTTCGAGGCAACGATCTCGACCTCGATGCCGGGTTCCTCAATGCCGAGCCGTGCCATCATGTCGGGCAGCACATAGGCCGCCACCACCTCGCTGGCAGCAATGCGCACCGTGCCTTCGATGGCCTCGACCGAGCCCAGCGCCAGCCGTGAAAAAGCACTTGCCTGCTCGCTGACCGCCTTGCCGCGCTCGAACAGCGTGGCCCCGGCTTCCGTCAGTGCATAGCCGTTGCGCCCACGCCGGAACAGGGTGACACCGAGCGCCTGTTCCAACTCCCCGATGTGACGCCCGAGCGTCGGCTGGCTGGCCGACAGTTTTCGCGCGGCCGCTGACAGGCTGCCGGTTTCCGCGACCGTGACGAAGCTTTTGATCAGGTTCCAGTCGATGTCTGCCATTCAATAATGAATATCAAACCTGCATCCATCGTCAATTTCAATTCATCCGTGAGGTAATCATATTCGACCTGCAAACACCGATACGGACCGCAAACACCAAACAGGAGAACTCAAATGACCAAGATCGCAATTCTCGGCGCCAATGGCCGACTCGGCCGCGTGGTTGGCAAGGCTTTCATCGATGCCGGCTTCGATGTCCGCGCCATCACCCGCACCGGCAAGGTGCCGGCAGAACTCAAGGGCGCCACGGCGGTTACGGGCGATGCGCTGGACCGTCCATCGCTGATCCGCGCCACGGAAGGCGTCGATATCATCTTCAACGGCCTCAACCCGATCTACACCGACTGGGGCAAATGCTTGCCGATGGCCGAAAATGTCATGGCCGCCTGTTATGCCAACAACGCGCTGCATCTGTTCCCAGGCACCGTCTACAATTATGGCTCGCCGATGCCGGCGGTGATCACGGAAGACACGCCGTTCCACCCGACCACGGAAAAGGGCCGCGTTCGCTGCGCCATGGAGGAGCTGTTCCGCCGCGAGGCCGACGCGGGCCGGGTGCGCACCATTCTGCTGCGCGCCGGCGATTTCTTCGGCGGCACCGGCAGCGGCTCCTGGTTCGACCTGGTCGTCGCCGCCAAGATGAGCAAGGGCGTCTACACCGCGCCCGGCCCGGCCGACCTCGTGCATGAATGGGCTTACCTGCCGGATTTCGCCGTGGGCTTCGTCGCGCTGGCCAGGAATCTCGACAAGCTCGGCTCCTATGAGGCGCTGAATTTTCCCGGCCATGCGGTCACCGACCTGCAGATCAGGGCCGCCGCCGAAAAGGCGCTTGGCCGACCGCTGAAGATGAGCTCGATGCCCTGGTGGGTGCTGCGCGCCGGCAGCCCGTTCGTGGCGATGTGGCGCGAGATCGTCTCGATGTCCTATCTGCGCTTCGAGCCGCACCAGCTGGCTTCGACGCGGCTGGAAGGCATCATCGGCGAAATCCCGCACACGCCGCTGGATCAGGCGGTCGCCCACGCCCTCGAGGACATCGGCATCGCCACTGTGAACGGCGTTTCGAAAGCGGCCTGAACGCAACGCTGAGGGCGGCGCGCCAACTCAGAGCCGCCCCATCAAAAGCAGCACCAGAACCACCACCAGCACCACGCCGACAATGCCCGAGGGTCCATAACCCCAGGAGCGCGAATGCGGCCAGGCCGGCACCGCGCCGATGAGGACAAGGATCAGGACGACGATGACAAGCGTGCTGATCGGCATGAGACATTCCCCGCGTTCTTGCCGAGACGATGCTTCGCATTGCTCGTGCAGGGACAATGCAAAAGGCCGCCCGGTTGTTCCGGACGGCCTTTGCCGATCAGATTGGCGTTCGGTCTATTCCGCCGCTTTCGGAAAAGCGATCGCCGGCTCGCCGCCCGCATCCCGGCCCGGTGTGCCCGCCGACGAAACCGTTCCCTTGCCGCGCCGGAATACCCGGCGGAAAAAGGCGTAGAAGCGGCTGTTCTTGCTGCGCGTGAAGATCATCAGCATCGACGGCGTCACCACCAGTGTCAGCAAGGTAGCGAAGGACAGGCCGAAGACGATGGCCGAGGACAGCGAAATCCACCATTGCGTCGACGGCGCGTTGATCGTCGTCTCGTGATGGAAGATTTCCAGCCCAAGGCCGAAGGCGATCGGCAGCACGCCGAGGATCGCCGACACCGCCGTCAGCACCACCGGGCGCGCACGCTCGCGGCAGGTCTGCAGCACCGCATCCATCTTGTCCCAACCCTCTTCGCGCAGCCGGTCATAGGTGTCGATCAGCACGATGTTGTTGTTCACCACCACGCCGGCCAGCGCGATGACGCCAATGCCCGACATGACGATGCCGAACGTCTCGCCTGTAATCAGTAGCCCGAGAAGCACGCCGATCGTCGCCATGACCACACAGGACAGCACCATCAGCACGCTGGTGAACTTGTTGAACTGCATCAGCAGCACGAGGAAGATCAGGAAGATCGCCGCGCCAAAGGCTTTGATAAGGAATGAGCCGGCCTCGGCGCTGTCCTCGTTCGAGCCGGCCAGCTTCCAGCGGATCCCGCTGCCGAGATTCATGTCGGTGACGGCCTGGGTGACCTCCTGCTGCACGGCGGCGACCTGGGTGCCGGCGCTGACATTGGCCTGCACCACCACGGTGCGTGCGCCGTCGATGCGGTTGAGGATGCCAACGCTCGGCTTCGCCTTGCGGACGACGAAGTTCGAGATCGGCACCGATCCTTGCGAGGTCTGCACCCTGAGCTCGTCGAGCGTCGACAGCGTGCGCCGGTCCTCCGGCAAGCGCAGCCGGATGTCGACCGCCTTGTCTGCGCCGGCAGGCCGGTATTCCGACAGCTTCAGACCGTTGGTGACGAGCTGCACCACCGTCCCAACCGAAGTCGGGCTGATACCGTATTGCGCAGCCTTGGCGCGGTCGACCTCGATCGCCCAGTCGACGCCGGGCGGCGGCAAGCCATCGGAAATGTCGATGACGCCGGGCACCTTGGCGATGCGCGCCGCAACGGCGCGCGCCTTCTCGTCCAGTCCCTTTGGGTCGACGGCCGAAAGCCTGATCTGGATCGGCTTGCCGGTCGGCGGGCCGGCTTCCGGCACGCGCACCTCGACATCGACGCCGGGAATGCCGGCCATTACGCCTCGCAGATCGCTCAGGATCTGGTTCGCCGACTTGCGCTCGCGCCAGTCGATGAATTCATACTGGATGACGCCGACCACGTCTTCCGGGACATCCTGGCCACCGCCTTGCGTCTTGCCGACGCGGGTGTAGACAGATTTGATGCCGGGCCAGCCAAGCATTCTGTCTTCCGCAATCTTCGTTGCGGTGTCCATTTCGGCCAGCGACAGGTTGCCCCGCGCGTGCACATAGAGCAGGCCGTAGTCGGGCTCGACGCTGGGGAAAAATTCGACACCCGCGCCATATTTCACATAACCAACGAATACGCCGGTCAGCAAGACAACGGTAAGCACCAGCACGGTGATGGGGAAACGGACGGCCTGTTTGACGATGGCCATGTACCAGCCATCGCGATTGTCGTCCTCATGATGCTCGGGCGCCTTGGCGAAGATCGCCCCCAGCGTTGGTGCGAACACCAGCGCATAGAGCATCGAGGCCGAGAGCGTGACGATCAGCGTGATCGGCATATACTTCATGAAGTCGCCGATGATGCCGGGCCAGAACAGCAGCGGCGAGAAGGCGGCGATGCGCGTCATCGTTGCCGCGATGACCGGACCGGCCATGCGCTTGGCGGCTAGCGCGAACGCGTCCGCCTTCGGCATGCCTTCACTCATCCGCCGTTCCGCGAACTCGGTGACGATGATGGCGTCGTCGACGAGCATACCGACAGCCAGGATCAGGCTGAACAGCACGATCATGTTGATCGTGTAGCCCATCATCGCAAGAAGCAGGATGCCGATCAGGAAGGATGATGGAATGGCCAGGCCGATCAGCAGCGAGGCACGGCCGGACAGCGCGTAGAGGATGACGATGAACACCAGGATCACCGCGATCATGACATGGTTCTGCAGGTCTCCCAGCAACTGATTGACAAAGACCGACTTGTCCTGCGTGTAGGTGACGTTCATGCCTTGCGGCATGGCCTTGACGAAGGCGTCGGACACAGCCCGCACCTTGGTGAGCGTGTCGATCAGATTGGCGCCGATGCGCTTCTTCACCTCGATGGCGATGGCCGGTTTGCCGTTGAGGCGCGTGATCGTGGTGGCGTCGGCGAAGGTCGAGCGGATCGTCGCGATGTCCTTGGCCTGCACCACGGCATTGGGACCTGCGACCACCGGCAGCGCCGCCACATCCTCCGGTGTCTCGATCAGCGACGGCACCTTGACGGCGTATTTGCCCTCCGACCCCTCGATGTTGCCGGCGGCAACGAGACTGTTGGAAGCACCGACGGCGCCGATCAGCTGGTCGAGCTGCAAGCCGTAGGAAGACAGCTTCATCGGATCGATGACGACCTCGACGAGGTCGTCGCGGGAACCCTGCAGCGAGCCTTCGAGAACGCCCGGCACTTCCTCGATGCGGTCGCGCAGCTCGCGCGCGGCGGCGGCCAGCACGCGTTCGGGCAATTCGCCCGACAGCGTGACGACGAGCACCGGGAACTCGGAGATGTTGATTTCGGTGACGACAGGCTCCTCAGCCGCCTGCGGCAGGTCGGCCTTGCCGTCCTGCACCTTGGAGCGCGTATCCTGCAGCGCCGTCGCCAGGTTTGTCTGCGGCTGGAACTCGACCATTACATAGCCGCCGCCCTGGAAGGCGGCCGAGCGCATCTCCTTGAGGCCTTTGAGGCTCTTCAGCTTGTTTTCCATCGGTCGCAGCAGAAGTCGCTCGGAATCCTCCGGCGAAATGCCCTGATAGATCAGGCTGACATACATATTCGGAACCGGGACATCCGGCTCAGCTTCCTTTGGCGTCGACTGATAGGCAAACCCACCAGCGATTAAGAGGAAGACCAGGACCGCGATGGTCAGGCGGGCGTTGTTGATCGCGAGTTTGACGATATCCATGGCTAACGCCTGTCGTTGAATTTCAGGAGCTGCGTCGCAGCCGATTGACCCCGCCCGGGGTATCCCGCCGTAGCCAGCGCTACTGCGTCCCGGCGGTGGCTTCGCCGATCAGCTTGTTGATGGTCGCCTGGTCGGCCTCGACCGGCTTGACCTCATCGCCTTCCTTCACCAGCTCCTGGCCGGCGACGATGATGCGTGCATCGGCCGGGATGCCGCCGAGCACGAGGCCGGTCGGCGTGTCGTCGACGAGATCGATCGGGAAGAACGCCACCTTGTTGTCCTTGCCGACGGCGCGGATGCCGAGATCGCCCTTGTCGCCGAGCGTCACCACCGAACGGGGCAGCAGGACCGCATCGGTCGGCAATGCGCTGAGCTGGATCTCCGCCGTCATGCCGGCCGGCACCGAGCCATCGCCATTGGGGATGGCGACCTCGATACGGAAGGTGCGGGTCGCCGACGACGCGTCGCGGCTGATATAGCGCACCGTGCCCTCGACGGTCTGGCCGCTGACCAACCGAACGCTGGCCTTGTCGCCGATCTTGAGATAGCCGAGGTCGCGCTCACTGATTTCGCCGCGCGCGATCACCGGATCGAGCTTGAGGATGGTCGCCACCTCGCCGCCCTGCATGACGGAGCTGCCGAGTTCCACCGGCACCCGGTCGATGACGCCGTCGAACGGCGCCTTGACTTCGTTGCGGTCGAGCTCGGCCTGCGCGGTATCCAGCTGCGACTGCGCCAGGGTCAGATTAGAGCGGGCGGTGTCGAGCTGCAGCTTGGGCAAATTGCCGGTCTTCATCAGCCGCAGCGACGCGTCCAGTTCGGCCTGGCGCTGAGCCACGAGCTGCTTGGCATTGTCGACCATCGAGATCTTTTCCTCGGCCGCCAGCATCAGCACCAGATCGCCCGTCTTGACGTGATCGCCTTGCTTGACCGGCAGCTTGTCGATGACGCCGGCGACGCGGGTTGCGAGCACGGCGCGCTTGTCGGCCTCGGTCAGGCCGGAAATACGGATGGCGCGCGCATAGGTCTTGCGCGGCGGCGTCACCACGGCAACGGTGCGCAGCGGCGCCTTCGGTTCGGCTTCCGCCGTCTTCGGCTTGCTCGCGTCCGGCGCCTTGCCCTGCTCGACCTCGGCTGCCTTGGCCTTGTTGGCCGCTACGCTGCCGACCGACGAGAATTCGCCTGTCCCCATCCACGCCGCGAAACCGATGAGCACAACAATGGCTGCAAGCTTGTGAAACCTGATTTTAGGCATCGTCATTTTTCCACTGCGGGTTCGGCCAGCACCGCGCCTTCATGACGCGGGCGCGTCGCCGATATGGGTGCGCGCCTGACCGTGTTCAATTTGCCGTGATAGGCGAGCGTGCTTCTACATCAAAGTTGCACTGCAATATAGTCCGAAAGTTGCAGCAGCATTGCGTAGCCGGGCAAGGTGTGGCCGCCGCGAAACTGTTCTCGACTTGCTAAAATACCGGTTCAGCGGACTTGCAGCCGGCTGATGATCTGCCCTCCCAAGACCAGTCCCGAACGACCGATCCGTCATTGCCGACAAGCAACGCGATGCTCGTCGAAATACCGGCGTCATCACCCACCCGGACTATTTACCCTTGATGCGGATTTTGACCGGCTGGCCAGATCATTTTCGGTCAACGAAGGACATCAAGCTCCGGCGACGTGTCGCCTGACCAATACATTGGAATTGCTCGGAAAATGTCACGATGCGCCAATCAGGCGGAGATTGCCCGAGGCCGGTTCGTTGATTTTGAACCCGGCGTCGAGAGCGTCGGCACCCCACGGCACTGGAGCGTCTGAGATCGGGGTGGCCCCCGGTTCGCGAGGTGACGCGAACACGGTGCGGCTGCGGAAGCTCAGGCCATTTTCCGTGTCAATTCACAGGACTGGTGTCGATCGTTCCGCTCACGATTTTCCGGCCACACTGTCCGACCGCGCTCGGCATCGTGGGAATGTTGGTGGCAGCAGGCGTCAGCATGATGAAGCTTCCTCCACACGCGAAGGTTGTCGCCTTGCCGGATCGCCCCACCCGCTATTCCGATTTCCGGAAGACCTCGCTGATGGTCTTGATCGATCCGGAGATAGCCGGGCAGCGGCTGACCAGATCGGCTATTGCTCCTTCGGTGCCGACGGGTTCAGGCCCGGCGGCGCTCCGCTTCTGGGTTCTTGCGTGCGGCGAGGAACTCCTTGACCCGGCGGCCCGGTGCGGGACCGCGCAGCGGTTTGTAGCCGTCATCGAGTTCACCGGAGAGATCGAGCGTCGGCCGCTTACCGACCGCGTCGTAATTCTCGTCCAGCCAGTCGCTGGCGGCGGTGCGGCCGAGATCTCTGAGATAGGTCAGGAACGCCCATTCAGCATTGACCTTCGACGATGCCGACAGGTCCTTGAACGCCTCGTCGGCATCGATGCGGTGCATGCGGATGTCGCGGTACTCGCCATGCGGCAGCCGGCCGGCGGCGATCAGTTCCTTGACGAAGGCGATCGAGCGGAATTCGCGCAGCAGCCCGGCATTGAAGGTGATTTCGTCGATGCGGTTCTGTATCTCGTTGGCGCTCCTGGGCGTCCCCTCGCGCACCACCGGATTGATCTGCACCAGCAGCACATCCTCGGTCGCCGCCGTCTTGAAAAACGGGAACAGCGCCGGGTTGCCGCCATAACCGCCATCCCAGTAGGGCACGCCCTTGATCTCGACGGCGCGGAACAATTGCGGCAGGCAGGCCGAGGCCATCACCGTGTCGAGGTCGATCTCGCCATCGGAAAACACCCGCAACTGTCCGGTCTCGACATTGGTGGCGGAGATGAACAGCTCCATCGACTTGCAGGCACGGACATTTTTGAAGTCGATCTCCTGCTGCACCACGTCGCGCAGCGGATTGAGGCCGAGCGGGTTGGCGACATAGGGCGAAAACACCCGCGACATGGTGTCGAAGACGACGTAGCCCGGCGTGTTCTCGATCGACCAATTGCCCCAGGCGACATCCCACGGCATGCGCTGCACCGGACTGAACCGGCCTTTCGCCGCCACGGCGCGCCAGAAATCGTCGAGCTTCTTGCGCGCGCCCTCGACCCCGCCGCGCACATATCCGTCGGCCAGCGCCACCGCGTTCATGGCGCCGGCGCTGGTGCCGGACACCGCTGCGATCTCCAGCCTGCCATCCTCCAGCAGGCGATCCAGAACGCCCCAGGAGAAGGCGCCATGCGAGCCGCCGCCCTGAAGCGCGATGTTGATCTTCTTCTTTTCCTCCGCCTTGCCGTTCTTCGTCATGGCGTTCCTGTCATGCTGATGCGCCAGCCTGCCCCAACGTCATTGAAGGAAGCAGTCATTGGCGGCCTATGTTGCAGTGCAGCATATAAGGACGAACCAAGGCAAGAACACGAACACGGTCGCGTGATCACATGAAATTTCAGTCATGCAGAAAGCCCCTCCACTGAAGCGGAGAGGCCCTCGTCTTTCGAAACAGACCGGGTGTCTAGGCGACCAGATCCGGCACCGGACCAACATAGCGCGATTGCGGCCGGATCAGCCGCCCCGTCGTCTGCTGCTCGCGCGCATGCGCGATCCAGCCTGCAACGCGCCCGGCGGCGAAGACATTGCTGAAGGCCTGTGGCGGGAAACCCGCCGCTTCGAGCACCAGCGCGGTGTAGAATTCGACATTGGTCTGCAGCGAGCGCTGCGGCTTGGCGATCCGCAACACTTCGAGCGCCGTCTTTTCGACCTCCTCGGCGAAAGCCAGCCGGCGGCCGGTCTCGCCCGCGCCACCGAGCTGCCGCACGACGGCTTTCAGCACATCGGCGCGCGGATCGCGCACACGGTAGATGCGATGGCCGAACCCCATGATCCGCCTGCCATGCGCGATCTCGTTGCGCAGCCAGCCGGCCGCATCGCCATGCGCCTCGATCGCGTCAAGCATCTCGATCACCGGGCCGGGTGCGCCGCCATGCAGCGGCCCCTTGAGCGCGCCGAGCCCGGCCAGCACCGACGAGGTCAGGCCGGCCAATGTCGAAGCGACGACGCGTGTGGCGAAGGTCGAGGCGTTGAGGCCGTGGTCGCAGACGGTCACCAGATAGGTGTCGAGCGCTTTTGCCAAGGCCGGCGACAGAACGGAACCCCGGAGCATCCGCAACATGTCGGCGGCATGCTCGGCCTTTCCATCCGGCGCGACCGGCTGCTCGCCGCGCCGCAGGCGCAACAAGGCAGGCGTCAGCACCGCGGGCGCCGCGATCAGCCGCAAGGCATCTTCCAAGGTCTCGCCATCCGGCAGCAGAGCCATGCCGGCGCGCATGGCGCTGTAGATTTCGAGTGGCGCCAGCAGCGACAGCGAAGGCAGGGTCCGCTCGAACACCTCGGCACGCGCCTCACCCAGTTGCGTCGTCAGTTCGGCATCGCCAGGCAGATCCTCGAAGAAGCCGTCGAGCAACAGCCTGATAACCTGCGGAAAGCTCCATCGCCCGGCCAGTTCCGGCAGCGAATGACCACGGATCGTCAGGCGCCCGCCCAGACCATCCACGTCGGACAGCACGGTTTCGGCCGCCACCACATCATCGAGCCCATTCGCCATAGCCTTGTCTCCTTGAAGCTTTTCCGGATGGGAGATAAGGCTGGACAAACCAAGCATCAATCTTGATCAATAGAATCAATATCAGGGCCGAAAATGTCGGAATGGCTGTCGCGGGAAGAGGCGCTGGAGAGGCTCAAGGTGCGGCCACAGACGCTCTATGCCTATGTCAGCCGCGGGCGCATCGGCATGCAGCCGGATGAGGCCGACCCGCGCCGCAGCCGGTACCGCGCCGATGACATCGCGGCGCTGGCCACCCGTCGGGCACGCGGACGCAGCCCCTCGGCCATCGCCGAAAGCGCCATCGCCTGGGGTGAGCCGTCGATCGTCACCGCAATTTCGACCGTTGTGCACGGTCGCCTCATCTACCGGGGGCAGGACGCCGTTGCGCTCTCCAGATCGGCAACGCTGGAGGAAACCGCCGCCGTGCTGTGGGGCCTGGCTGAACCGGTGGCTTTCAAGGCGCCGTCGTCGCAGGCGCCTCATCCAGTCGGCCGCGCCTCGACCTTTGCCCAGCTTGCCTTGCTTGCCAGCCAGGGGCGGCCTTCTCTTGGACGCAGCGCCGCCTCGCTGTGCACCGAGGCCGCGCAAACGGTGGGAGCGCTGGCTCAGTCGCTGGGCGCCGCAGCCGGCAAAGAGCCCGTCCATCTGCGGCTGGCGCGAGGCTGGTCGGTGGATGATGCCGGCGCGGAAGCCATACGGTGCGCCCTTGTCCTGCTTGCCGATCATGAACTCAACGCATCGACCTTCGCTGCCCGCGTTGCGGCCTCGACCGGAGCCTCGCCTGCCGCATGCCTGCTGGCGGGCCTGGCAACGCTGTCCGGCCCGCGCCATGGCGGCGCCGGCGAGGCTGTGATGCAGCTCGCCGAGGATGCCGCAAGACACGGCTCCGATGCAGCGATCCGGCGCTGGCTTGGCCACGACCGGCCATTGCCGGCATTCGGCCATCCGCTCTATCCCGACGGGGATCCCCGTGCCACCGCACTTTTGGCCGCTATCCCCGTCGACGAGACACTGCAGCAGTTGGAAAAGGCCGCGATTGCCATGACCGGCACGCGGCCGAATATCGACTTCGCCCTGGCTGCGCTGACACGCGGTCTCGGTCTGCCGCGCGATGCGCCGTTCCATCTGTTCGCGCTGGGACGCAGCGTCGGCTGGGCCGCGCACATGGTCGAACAGATCGTCAGCGGCAGCATCATCCGGCCGCGCGGCCGCTATGAGGGACTGTTGCCCTGACCCTGTGTGACGTCGTCAGGCGGAGTTGGCATTGGTCCCGAACCGCGCTCGATAGGCTGCGGGCGTCGTGGCGAATTGCTGACGGAAGTGATGCCGCAACGTCGCTGCCGCGCCAAAGCCGGCGGTTTCGGCAATCCGCTCGATCGGCAAGGCGGTGTCCTCCAGCAAAGTGCGCGCCCGCGAAAGCCGCTCCGAAAGCAGCCAGCGCGCCGGCGTGACACCGGTTGCGGCCGCGAAGCGGCGCAGAAATGTCCGCTCGCTCATTCCAGCCAGGCCGGCCAAAGTGGCAACAGAATAGTCGGCGGCGATGTCAGCGCGCATTCTGTCGATCAGCGGCCCGAGCCGGCTGCGTTCGTGCGGCTCCGGAACGGAACTCTCGACATACTGCGCCTGGCCGCCATCCCGATGCGGCGGCACGACCAGGCGGCGTGCCACCATGTTGGCAGCCTTGGTGCCGAAATCGCGCCGCACCAGATGCAGGCACAGATCGATGCCGGCCGCGCTGCCGGCCGATGTCAGCACATTTCCCTCATCGATGTACAAGACGTCAGGAACCACGGTGATGTCCGGGTACATCTCCCTCAGCCGCTCGCTGTAGCGCCAATGCGTGGTTGCCTTCTTGCCTGACAGCAGCCCGGCCGCGGCAAGCACGAAGACGCCCGAGCAGATGGACAGGATGCGCGCGCCCCGCTCATTGGCCTTGCGAAGCGCTTCGATCAGCAAGGGCGGCACTGGACACTCCACACCGCGCCATCCCGGCACGATCACCGTGCCGGCCTCGCCGATCAGGTCAGGTCCGCCGTCGGCGACGATGCGTACACCGCCCATTGCGCGCATTTCGCCGGCGTCGATGCCGGCGACTGCGAAACGGTACCAATCCGCACCCATCTCCGGCCTGGGCAAGGCGAACATCTCGGCCGCCACGCCGAACTCGAACGTGCACAGCCCGTCATAGGCGACAGCAACGACAAGCCGATTGGGAGGGGGCGGTTTGGCAGGCGGCACATTTGGCATGATCTTGACGATATATGGCAAAGCTGCCAGCTGCAATCGCCTGGCTCGGTGCGCTACCTCAGCTCCAGCAAAAGTGATGGAGACCAGCTCCATCAGAGATGGAGACCCCTTGATGAGCTATGTGACAGACATTCCGGCGGCATCACCGGAAATTGCCCGCGACCACTTCCTAGGCCGGCTTTCCGTCGAGACCGACTGTTCCGACGTCGCCGCGACCCTGCGCGCCGGCGAGCCGGACTTTGTGCTTCTGCATGTGGTCGGTTCGCCTGATGCCTATGAGCGCCGCCATGTACCCGGCGCGCTGCATCTGCCGCACCGTGAGATATCGGCCGAGCGGATGGCAGAGTGGCCGGCAGGCACGCTGTTCGTGGTCTATTGCGCCGGGCCGCATTGCAATGGCGCGGACCGCGCGGCGTTCAAGCTGGCCAGCCTCGGCCTGCCGGTCAAGATCATGATCGGCGGCATAACAGGCTGGCAGGACGAAGAGCTGCCTTTCGCCTCAGGCAAGGAGCCTGGTGCTCTGCGGGCGTGATCCGAACGCGTAGCCGTGCCTTACCGGCTCACGACATCGTGTCGAGCTTGCGCTGCATCGCCGCGATCTGGTCCTTCAACTGCTGCAGATCGTCGGACTTCTCCGGCGGCGCATCCTTCCTGGCCGGTTCGGCGGGAGCCGCGGCCGGCGCCGAGCCTGCGGGGGGAAAAGGCGTGAACAGCCGCATCGCGTTCTGGAACATTTCCATGTTGCGGCGTGTCTGTTCTTCCAGCGCCTTCATCGGCGTCGCAATTTTCATGACGTCCAGCGGCGACTTGCCGATTGCGCCCTTCATCTGCTCGCGAAACCGCTCCTGCTCCTTGGAGAAAGCGATCATCGACTGTTCGAGGAAGCTCGGCACGATCATCTGCATCTGGTCGCCATAGAAGGCGATCAGCTGGCGCAGGAACGGGATCGGCAGCATGTTCTGCCCATCCTTGTTCTCCAGCTCGAAAATGATCTGGGTCAGCACCGGATGCGTGATGTCGTCACCGGTCTTGGCGTCCTGGACGGTGAACTCCTCGCCTTTCTTGACCATCTCGGCCAGATCCTCGAGCGTCACATAGGTGCTCGTCCCCGTATTATAGAGGCGGCGGTTGGCGTATTTCTTGATAATGATCGGATCGTCTTTTGCGGCCATCTGCATCCTCCCCGGACACCGGCACGCCTGAGTAAGCAGCCGGTAACGATTGCGCCCTTTTCGAGGATATGCGCAAAAGCCTTATAATTCCAAGCAGTTTGTGCAGTGCGGGATCACATAATGCTGCATAGCAGGCAAAATATGCTGCGCAGCAGCGGCCAGCCTGCCGGCACGGCGACGCGTGACCTGCTTGGCGCGCATGGGCGCCATGCCGATTTCCGGTTTGACTTGGGGTTGGGAAAGGGCAAGAAAAGTCCTCAACGACAGAACAACACCTTGAAGTCTGGAGAAGAAAATGTCCGATTCCATCGTCATTGCCAGCGCCGCGCGCACGGCCGTCGGCTCCTTCAACGGCGCCTTTGCCGCCACGCCTGCGCATGAACTCGGCGCCGTCGTCATCAGGGAACTTCTGTCGCGCGCCGGTGTCGAGGCCGCCGAGGTCGACGAGGTCATCCTCGGCCAGGTGCTGACCGCGGCTCAAGGACAGAACCCGGCCCGCCAGGCCTCGATCCTTGCCGGCCTGCCCAAGGAAACCACCGCCTGGGGCCTCAACCAGGTTTGCGGCTCGGGCCTGCGCGCCATCGCGCTCGGCATGCAGCAGATCGCCACCGGCGACGCCAAGGTGATCATCGCCGGCGGCCAGGAATCGATGTCGCTGTCGCCGCACGCCGAACATCTGCGCGCCGGCGTCAAGATGGGCGACTACAAGATGATCGACACCATGATCAAGGACGGCCTGTGGGACGCCTTCAATGGCTACCACATGGGCAACACCGCCGAGAACGTCGCCCGCCAGTTCCAGATCACCCGTGACGACCAGGACCAGTTCGCGCTGGCCTCGCAGAACAAGGCCGAGGCCGCGCAGAAGGCCGGCAAGTTCAAGGACGAGATCGTCGCCTTCACCATCAAGGGCAGGAAGGGCGACACCATTGTCGACCAGGACGAATACATCCGCCATGGCGCCACGCTCGACGCCATGACCAAGCTGAAGCCGGCCTTCGACAAGGATGGCACGGTCACTGCCGCCAACGCTTCCGGCATCAATGATGGTGCGGCCGGCGCGCTGCTGATGAGCGAAGCGGAAGCCGCAAGGCGTGGCATCACCCCGCTGGCGCGCATCGCGTCCTGGGCAACCGCCGGCGTCGATCCAGCGATCATGGGCACCGGACCCATTCCGGCCTCGCGCAAGGCTTTGGAAAAGGCCGGCTGGTCGGTCGGCGATCTCGACCTTGTCGAAGCCAACGAAGCCTTTGCCGCCCAAGCCTGCGCCGTCAACAAGGACATGGGCTGGGATCCTTCGATCGTCAACGTCAATGGCGGCGCCATCGCCATCGGCCACCCGATCGGCGCCTCGGGCGCGCGCATCTTCAACACGCTGGTCTACGAGATGCGCCGGCGTGGCGCCAAGAAGGGCCTTGCCACGCTCTGCATCGGAGGCGGGATGGGCGTCGCGCTCTGCGTGGAAGCGCTCTGACAAAAACTGAAGATGGGCGGCGCGAGCCGCCCGTTTCCTATCCAGTGCCTGCTAAGCCCGACAACAGGGCGATTTCAAAAAGGGGAAATGCATGACCAAGGTTGCAATCGTCACGGGTGGATCGCGCGGCATCGGCGCGGCGATCTCGATAGCTTTGAAGAATGCCGGCTATTCGGTTGCCGCGAACTATGCCGGCAACGACGAGGCGGCGGCGAAGTTCAAGGCCGAAACCGGCATTCCGGTCTACAAATGGTCGGTTGCCGACTATGACGCTTGCGCTGCCGGCATCAAACAGGTCGAGGCCGACCTCGGCCCGGTCTCGGTTCTGGTCAACAATGCCGGCATCACCCGCGACGCCATGTTCCACAAGATCACTCGCGAGCAGTGGAAAGAGGTTATCGACACCAATCTGTCTGGCGTTTTCAACATGACGCATCCGCTGTGGAACGGCCTGCGCGAGCGCAAGTTCGGCCGCGTCATCACCATCTCCTCGATCAACGGCCAGAAGGGCCAGGCCGGCCAGGTCAACTACTCCGCCGCCAAGGCCGGCGATATCGGCTTCTCGAAGGCGCTTGCGCAAGAGGGTGCTCGCGCGGGCATCACCGTCAACGTCATCTGCCCCGGCTACATCGCCACGGAGATGGTCAAGGCGATCGACGAGAAGGTGCTCAACGAACGGATCATCCCGCAGATCCCGGTCGGCCGCCTCGGCGAGCCGGAAGAGATCGCGCGTTGCGTCGTCTTCCTCGCTTCCGAAGATGCCGGCTTCATCACCGGCTCGACCATCACGGCCAATGGCGGCCAGTACTTCGCCTGAGATGTCCAGCGGCTTCAACCCGTGACGAACGGACCGGGAAACCGGTCCGTTTCCAATTGACGCCCAGGAGCCAAAACGCCTCACCGCGGCGCGATGACCCAATCCGGCACGCAAAGGTTAATGGCGACAGCGGCGTCTGTGCGAACCCTGTGGCCAAGCCTGTGGATTGTCGGTGGATAAGCTGTTCACAACACAAGATATTGAGGGAACAAAACGGGAAAATAGCTTCGGCGCTGCTTTGTCGCCGATTCGTTCCGGCTTTGAGCGGAAGTTAACGTTAATGGCCCGGAATCCGCTGTAGCTGCTTAACGCCCGGTTCAGAAAGATTAACAATTTCATAATCTTGAGCGGCGGACACCGGGTCGCTGCCCTCGTTGCCCGGCAAAGGTTAAGGCCAGAGATCGCCCAGCATAAAACGGGCCAATTCGACGATTCAGCATGTGGTGAGACTCATGGTCACAAAATCCATATGTAGCCGTGAACAAAAGCTGAATCTGAGCGAGTCGCCGATTCGTCGCTGATTCGTTCCAGACTCGTTCCATCAGTTAAGCAGCAGCCAATTTAGCGCTAGACATAGAGGCCTTCGAGCCGCCGGTGGAACATTCCGCTTTCGCTTCGCGCCCGAAATCCCTATGTGTCGCCTGTCATACGCGCCAGTTGAGGCACGCTCCCGACAACCAGAGGCCTGAAAGCCCATATTTCCGAGCCGATGAACATCCAGCCCAAACACACCGAGCCGCTGATCCTGTCGGGCCGCGACGTGACCGCCGTGCTTGGGCCGACCAACACCGGCAAGACCCATCTCGCCATCGAGCGCATGGTGGCGCATGAGACCGGCATCATCGGCCTGCCGCTCCGGTTGCTGGCCCGGGAGGTCTACACCCGCGTCTGCGAAAAGGTCGGTGCCCACAAGGTCGCGCTGATCACCGGCGAGGAGAAGATCCAGCCGCCAGGCGCCAAATATTCGGTCTGCACCGTCGAAGCCATGCCGCGCGAGACCGACGCTGCCTTCGTCGCCATCGACGAGGTGCAGCTCGCCGGCGACCTCGAGCGCGGCCACATCTTCACCGACCGCATCCTGCATCTGCGCGGCCGCCAGGAAACGCTGCTGTTGGGTGCAGCCACCATGCACGGCATCCTGCAGCGCCTGCTGAAGGGCGTCTCGGTGGTGACGCGGCCGCGGCTGTCGCACTTGGCCTATGCCGGTTCGAAGAAACTGACCCGCCTGCCGCGGCGCACCGCGATCGTCGCCTTCTCCGCCGACGAGGTATATGCCATCGCCGAGCTGATCCGCCGCCAGCAGGGCGGCGCCGCCGTCGTGCTCGGGGCGCTCTCGCCGCGCACCCGCAACGCCCAGGTGGCGCTGTTCCAGTCGGGCGATGTCGACTATCTCGTCGCCACCGACGCCATCGGCATGGGCCTCAACCTCGATCTCGACCATGTCGCCTTCGCCCAGAACCGCAAATTCGACGGCTACCAGTATCGCAATCTGACGGCGGCCGAGCTTGGCCAGATCGCCGGCCGCGCCGGCCGGCATCTGCGCGACGGCACCTTCGGCGTCACCGGTCAGGTCGACCCGCTTGACGAAGAGCTGGTCAAGAAGATCGAGAGCCATGATTTCGATCCGGTGAAGGTGCTGCAGTGGCGCACCGCGCATTTCGACTTCGCCAGTCTCGATGCGCTGAAGCGCTCGATCGAGACCAACGCACCGGTCGAGGGCCTGACGCGCGCGCTGCCGGCGGTCGACGCACAGGCGCTCGAATATCTCTCCCGCGACGGCGACATCCGCGCGCTCGCCACCGATGCCAAGCGCGTGGCGCTGCTGTGGGAAGCTTGTGCTCTGCCTGACTACAGGAAGATCGCGCCGGCCCAGCATGCCGACCTCATCGCCTCGATCTACATGGACCTTGCCCGCCACGGCCATGTCGACGAAAACTACATGGCCGAGCAGGTGCGCCGCGCCGACACCACCGAGGGCGACATCGACACGCTGTCGCACCGCATCGCCCAGATCCGCACCTGGACATTCGTGTCGAACCGGCCCGGCTGGCTGGCCGATCAGGCACACTGGCAGGAAAAGACGCGCGAAATCGAAGACAGATTGTCGGATGCGCTGCATGAGCGGTTGACGAAACGCTTCGTAGACCGCAGGACTTCCGTCCTCATGCGGCGCCTTAGAGAAAATACCATGCCTGAAGCCGAAATTAGTCCTACCGGAACCGTCCTTGTCGAAGGCCATCATGTCGGCGAGTTGCAAGGGTTCCGCTTCACCGCCGACCAGACCGCCGGCGGCGAAGACGCCAAGGCCGTGCGAACGGCCGCGCAAAAGGCGCTGGCCGCCGAATTCGAGGCGCGTGCCGAACGTTTTGGCGCCTGCGCCAACGGCGACTTGGCGCTCGGCTCGGACGGCACGCTGCGCTGGATCGGCGCGCCGATCGGCACGCTGGTCTCCGGCGAAGACGCGCTGAAGCCGCGCCTGGTGTTGCTGGCCGACGAACAACTGACCGGCCCGGCGCGCGACAAGGTCGCCGCGCGCGCCGAACGGTTCGTCAATTTCCAGATCGAGTCGCTGCTGAAGCCGCTGGTCGACCTGAAGAACGCCGACCAGATTTCCGGTATTGGCCGGGGCATCGCCTTCCAGCTGGTCGAGAATTTCGGCCTCATCAACCGCCGCGACATCGCCGAGGAGATGAAGTCGCTCGACCAGGAAGGCCGCGCGGCACTGCGCCGGCTCGGCGTGCGCTTCGGCGCCTACCATGTCTTCGTGCCGGCGCTGATCAAGCCGGCGCCCGCCGGGCTGGTGACCTTGCTGTGGGCGCTGAAGAACGACGGCAAGGACAAGCCTGGTTTCGGCGACGTGGTCCACGCGCTGGCGTCGGGCCGCACCTCGGTGGTGATCGATCCGGCCTTCGACAAGGCCTTCTACAAGCTTGCCGGCTACCGCAATCTCGGCCGCCGCGCCGTGCGCATCGACATATTGGAACGGCTGGCGGACCTCATCCGTCCGGCGACCAACTGGAAGCCCGGCCTCGGCCAGCGTCCGGACGGCGCCTATGATGGCCACTCCTTCATGGTGACGCCGCCGATGATGTCGATCCTCGGCGCCACCGCCGACGACATGGAAGAGATCCTGAAAGGTCTCGGCTACCGCGCCGAGCCGAAGCCGGCGACCGAAGTCAAGGCGCGGCTCGAGGCGCAGGACACTGCCGCGCGCGAAGCCGCTGCAGCAAAGCTTGCGGCGGAAGAAGCCGCACGCGCCGAGCAGGCCAAGGCGGCGGAAGCCGCGGCAACGGATGCAGCCGCCGAAGCGGCGGTCGAGGGTTCGGAGCCGGCTGTTGCCGAGACCGCCATCGAAGCGCCGGCCGAAGCCATCGCGGAAGTGGCGGCGGAGCCCGTCGCGGAGGAGCAACCGGAAACTCCGGCCGAAGCCGTGGAAGAGCCCGCTACAGAGGCCGCTGTTGCTGAAGTGGCTGCTGAACCTGCTGCCGAGCCAGAGGCGGAAGCCATTGCTGACGTCAGTGTCGCTGAGGGCGCCGACGCCCTAACCTCCCCCTCGATGGGGGAGGTCGCTGCGCGAAGCGACGCGGGTGGGGGTGATGGCGCCAACGATTCAGGCAGTGCTGACGGTACCGCCGCTCCCCCCACCCCGGCGCTGCGCGCCGACCCTCCCCACGAGGGGGAGGGTCAAGTGGCCGAAGCGCCCAAACCGATCCTGCTGTGGCGCCAGGGTCGTTTCGAACAGCGCCCCCGTCATCACGAAGGCCGCAACAACCGCCAGCGCAACGGACAAGCGCGCGGCCGAAACAATGCACCCACCGATGCCGCCGGCGCACAGGCCACGGCTGCTCCCGGAGAACGTCCCGAGGGACGACGCGATGGCGCCGGCAAGCCGCGCTTCGACCGTTCGAAGTTCAAGCCCAAGCCGCAAGGTGAAGGCGAACAGCGCCGCGACGGCCGCCCGCAAGGCGAACGTCCCGAGCGCCGCGAAGGCCGTCCCGACTGGAAGGGTGGCCGGCCCGAGGGCAAGGGTGGTCCCGATCGCGGCAAGGGCGGCGCAAAGCCGGCCTTCCAATCAAAGCCGCGCGAGGAACGTCCAGTGCGCTTCGACCCGGATTCGCCCTTCGCCAAGCTCGCCGCCTTGCGCGACCAGCTGAAGAAGTAGGCTCGGTGTGGTTCGATGGTTGCTGAAGGCCGCCAGCGCATCGACAAATGGCTGTTCTTCTCGCGCGCGGTGAAATCGCGCTCGCTGGCGGCGAAGCTGGTTGTCGCCGGGCGGGTGCGCATCAATCGCGACAAAGCAGCGCAGGCCTCCGATCTGGTCAAGCCGGGCGACGTGCTGACCATCACGCTCGACCGCCGCATTTTCGTCTGGAAGGTGCTCGGCGCCGGGGTCAGGCGCGGCCCGGCTGAGGAAGCCCGCACCCTCTATGAGGACATGTCGCCCCCGCCGACGCCGAAGGGCGAGGTGCTTCCCGATGCCATCCCGGCGCTGCGCGAGGCCGGCAGCGGCCGCCCGACCAAAAGAGAGCGCCGGCAGACCGACCGTTTGCTTGGCGAAGAGTGAGACCTGCCGGCTCTAAAGTGAGCCGATCTCAGGCCAACGGCGGACACGCGACGGAACGGAACCCGGCAAACAAGCCGCTCGACGCGACATCGCACGCCCTTGTCGCGCCTGCGGCCTGGAATGCCATTCCTGAAACGCCGAAGCCGACGGGCATCGCCACCCTTGCAAGCGACGGGCAAAGGCGTTACCTCACGGAAAAAGCCCAAGAAAACTGGCCCATTAAGCTGGGACATCCCGGAGCCGACCGATGACCTATGTCGTGACCGACAATTGCATCAAGTGCAAATACATG
The DNA here is from genome assembly GCA_002356515.1 of Mesorhizobium loti. NCBI lineage: Bacteria > Pseudomonadati > Pseudomonadota > Alphaproteobacteria > Hyphomicrobiales > Phyllobacteriaceae > Mesorhizobium > Mesorhizobium loti. The sequence continues at coordinate 3,648,552 of AP017605.1, forward strand.
GACTGCATCGAGGTCTGTCCGGTCGACTGTTTCTACGAAGGCGAAAACATGCTCGTCATCCATCCCGACGAGTGTATCGACTGCGGCGTCTGCGAGCCCGAATGCCCCGCCGACGCGATCAAGCCCGACACCGAGCCCGGTCTCGACAAATGGCTGCAGATCAACACCGAATATGCCGAGAAATGGCCCAACATCACCGCCAAGAAGGAACCGCCGGCCGACGCCAAGACGTTCGACGGCGAGGCCGGCAAGTTCGAGAAATACTTCTCGGCCGAGCCCGGCGAAGGCGATTGACAATACGGCCGTTAAGGCTTGTATGACGCAGCGTAACGGGCACACTGGATTAACCGCCTTGACAGGCGGCGATTGGTTGTGGCCTTCGCTTATGCAGCAAAACCTTGATTCTTCCGACTTTTTGTGTTACATCAGCCAAACATGCCGGTGACACAACGTCGATTTATGGCGCAGACGCCCCAAATCACTGAAAGGTGAAAATCCCATTCCGGACCAGAGCGATCTGGGCCAGGCGGTCGCAGTTCGTGCGGTTTGCCGGTCCCGGCCTTTCCGGTGGGTTCATCTGTTGTGCGGCTAACGATCGGTTTCCCCGGTCGCACGAGTTCAGCCGGCACCGCCGCCGGCCCACAACAAGGAGTTCAGGGCGTAATGGCAACGATCACCCCACAGAAGAAGTCCACTGGTGCGCGTCATGGTTTCAAGACCGGCGAATACATTGTCTACCCGGCGCATGGCGTCGGCCAGATCGTGTCGATCGACGAGCAGGAAGTGGCCGGCCATAAGCTGGAACTGTTCGTCATCGACTTCCAGAAGGACAAGATGCGCCTGAAGGTGCCGGTCGCCAAGGCGACCTCCATCGGCATGCGCAAGCTGTCGGAAGAGGATTATGTCGAGCGTGCGCTGAAGGTCGTGCAGGGCCGCGCCCGCGTCAAGCGCACCATGTGGTCGCGCCGCGCCCAGGAATACGATGCCAAGATCAATTCCGGCGACCTGATCTCGATCTCGGAAGTCGTGCGCGACCTCTACCGTGCCGACAACCAGCCGGAGCAGTCCTATTCCGAGCGCCAGCTTTACGAGGCGGCACTCGACCGCATGGCCCGCGAGATCGCGGCCGTCAACCGCATGTCGGAAACCGAAGCCGTGCGCCTGATCGAGGTCAACCTCAACAAGGGCCCTAAGCGTGGCGCCAAGGCCGACAACGAGGAAGCCGAGCAGGAAGAAGCTGCCTGAGCTCTTGAGCCTTTAAGTTCACGAAAAACCCGGCCGCGCGCCGGGTTTTTTGTTTTGGAAGATCGGTCGCGGCGGGTAGCCGTCTACGCCTGCCCCCCGCCCTCCTTCTCCGCTTCCTGCTTCAGCGTCGCGATAAACCGCTTCGTCCGCTCACGCTCCGGATTGCCGAACAGCACGGCCGACGGCCCTTTTTCGACGACGACGCCGGCATCGAGGAACACCGCTTCCTGAGCGATCTTGGAGGCAAGCCGCAGATCATGCGTTGCCATCACCATGGTCGTGCCTTCGCTGGCGAGCTTGCCAAGCACGTCGACCACCTCTTGCGCCAGTTCCGGATCGAGCGCCGAGGTCGGCTCGTCGCAGAGCAGCACTTTCGGCGACGGCGCCAAGGCGCGGGCGATCGCCACACGCTGCTGCTGGCCACCTGAGAGCGTCGCCGGCCAGGCATCGGCCTTGTGGGCCATGCCGACCTTTTCCAGCAAAGCGAGCGCTCGCTCGCGCGCCCTCTCCGTCGGCCACTTCAGCACCGTCACCAGCCCTTCCATGACATTCTCGATCGCGGTGCGGTGCGGGAACAACTGGAAGTTCTGGAACACCATGCCAGTCTGCAGGCGCAGCCGCCTGATGTCGGCGGCCGGCACCTTGACGCCCGGACGAAACTCAAGCGTCTCGTCGCCGATGCGCACCGTGCCCGAAGTCGGGATTTCCAGGAGGTTGATGCAGCGCAACAGCGTGCTCTTGCCGCCGCCCGAAGGGCCGACAAGCGCCGTGACGCTGCCTTCGGCAATCGCGACCGTCACGCCCTTCAGCACGAGATTGTCGCCGAAGCGCTTTTCGATGTTGGTGAGGCCGATCATGAGCGTGCCTCCAGGAAGCCGCCATAGCGGTTGAGCCGTTCCTCCAGCCGCGTCTGCAAGGCCGACAGCACCGAGCTCATCGCCAGATAGAGGATCGCTGCCTCGACATAGAGGATCAGCGGCTCATAGGTGGTGGCGACGATACGCTGCGCCGCCTGGAACATTTCCGGCACGGTGATGGCGGCGGCCAGCGACGTGTCCTTGACCAGCGAGATGAAGGTGTTGGAGAGCGGCGGCACCGCGACGCGTCCGGCCTGCGGCAGGATGGTGCGCCGCATCGCCTGGCTCCAGGTCATGCCGATCGAATAGGCGGCTTCCCACTGGCCCTTCGGCACCGAGCCGATGGCCGCACGGATGATTTCCGACGTGTAAGCGCCGATGTTCAGCGTGAATCCGATCAGCGCTGCGGTGAAAGCATCTAGCAGGATGCCGACCGACGGCAGGCCGTAGAAGATCAGGAACAACTGCACCAGAAGCGGCGTGCCGCGGAATATCCAGACATAGAAGCGCACGACCGCGACCAGCGGGTTCGGCCCGAACAACCGGCCGAGTGCCGCGCCCAGGCCGACGGTCAGGCCGAGAACGAAGGACAACAGCGTCAACGGCACGGTGAAGATCAGGGCGGCCCAGAGCAGCGAAGGCAGCGACTCCAGCATCAGTTGCAGCCAGTGCGGCACGAAAGACCCTCCGGAATGATCGAGACGGCATCATTGAAACGCGAATGCGAGCGCCATATCACGACAAAAGCGGCGAGCCGTCAAAAGACGCTCGCCGCTGAGTGCTTTGCGGGACCCATGGCCGGCCCCTCCCAAAAAATTACTTCGAAACGTCCTGGCCGAAATAGGTGTCGGCGATCTTCTTGTAGGTGCCGTCGGCCTTGATGTCGGCCAGCGCCTTGTTGATGGCGGCGACCAGTTCCGGATCGCCCTTGCGCACGATGACGCCGGAATAGTCGGCGTTTTCCTCTTGTGCGGCGATCTTCACATTGGCGTCGGGCTTGTGCTTCTTGAAGTCGAGGAACGACAGGCTGTCATTGATCGTAGCGTCGGCGCGGCCGGTGAGCAGCAGCTGGATCGACTGGTCGAAGCCGTCGGTACCGACCAGCTCGGCGCCGTTCGTCTCAGCCAGCTTGCCAAAGTTCGAAGTCAGCGACTGCGCCGACTTCTTGCCCTTGAGATCGGCGAAGGTCTTGATGTCGGTGTTGTCGCCGCGCACGATCAGCACCGCCTTGGAGGCGATGTAGGGATCAGAGAAATCATACTTGGCCTTGCGGGCGTCGGTGATGCCAACTTCGTTGATGACAGCGTCATAGCGGCTGACGTCGAGGCCGGCGATCAGACCGTCCCACTTGCCTTCGAGGAACTCGACCTTGACGCCGAGCTTGTCGCCGATTGCCTTGGCGATTTCGACGTCGAAGCCGACCAGGGCGCCGGAAGCGTCATGATAGGTGAAGGGTGCGTAGGTGCCCTCGGTGCCGACCTTGAGGGTCCCGGCCTGCTTGATCTGGTCGAGATTGGCGCCGGCGTGGCCAGCGGTGACCGCCAGGGCCTGCAGCGTTCCGGCGACGATAAGCGACTTGAGCCATTTCATTTTTTTGTGATCCCGTCCTTGGCCTGATGTCAGGCTTGTTGTGAGGACTGGAAAATGACAGATGCCGGCCGAAAGAATAAGGAACCAGATTTCAAAAACAAAGAAGTCCAGAAACCAAATTCTCTAAAAGCGATTTTTCGCAGCGTTTGAGGACTCCCGGCAACCGCATCGAAATCGCCCGGACGGCATCGCTCGCCTGCCCGCGCCAGCGGAACCTTTCTCGCGCATGGCAGTTTTGGCTGTTCTAGGGCGCGACGCCGCAATTTCAACCGGTGCCCTGCCAGTTCGTAACGTCGGCTATATCGCCTGAGCCAGGGGAGCGCCTCATGATGGAAGACACGGCAGGACGGATCATGGTCCGCGCGGCAATGAAGGCTCCCTACCTCGAACGCGATGAGGAACATCGGCTGGCCTTGCTCTGGAAGGAAGACAACGACCAGAACGCGTTGCACTGCATCACCGTCGCCCATATGCGGCTGGTCATTTCCATGGCCTCGAAATTCCGTCACTACGGCTTGCCGCTTGGTGACCTGATCCAGGAAGGCCATGTCGGTCTGCTGGAGGCCGCCGCCCGCTTCGAGCCCGAGCGCGAAGTGCGGTTTTCGACCTATGCAACGTGGTGGATCCGCGCCTCTATGCAGGACTACATCCTGCGCAACTGGTCGATCGTGCGCGGCGGAACGAGTTCGGCGCAGAAAGCCCTGTTCTTCAATCTGCGACGCCTGCGCGCCCGGCTGGCGAACGGCGCGGAGCCGCTCTCCAACACAGCGCTCTACCACGAGGTGTCGGTTGCGCTTGGTGTCTCCGAGGCTGATGTGGCGATGATGGATTCACGGCTGTCCGCGCCCGACTCCTCCCTGAACGCGCCGCTTGCCGACGATGCGGGCGCCACCGAGCGGATGGATTTCCTGGTTTCGGACGACCCCCTGCCCGACGAGATCGTCGGCGACAAGATCGATGTCGCGCGTCGTTCCCTCTGGCTGAAAGCGGCTCTCGCTGCCCTCAACGCCCGGGAGCTTCGCATCATCGAGGAACGCCGGCTGACCGACGAAGGCGCCACGCTCGAAGCCCTCGGCGAAACGCTGGGCATTTCCAAGGAACGCGTCCGCCAGATCGAGGCGCGCGCCATGGAAAAGCTGAAGCTGGCGCTGGTGAAACAGAACCCGGAATTTCTGGCGACGGCCGCCTGACGGCAATAGAGCGATTCGAGATTTAAAATATAAGATTTATTTTAAATAAAATATGTCGCTGTAGCGGGGGATTCTATTCTTTTTAAGCTTGCGGATTGTGATTTCTCTAAAAGATCCAGGCATGGCAAAAAGCCTCTTTGGGCTACCAGACCATAACAAAGGTGGGTTTTGCCATGCTGAAACGCTACGCGTTCCTTGCGGCCTTGATTATCATGAGCCTCTCGACGCTCGACGCTCGCGCCGATCGAAGGGTTGCGCTGGTGATCGGCAATTCGCAGTACCAGCAAATCCCGGCGCTCAAGAATCCGGACAAGGACGCTGAGGACGTTTCGAACACGTTCCGGCAGGCCGGTTTCGACGTGTTCGTCGCCAAGGACGTGACCAAGCTCCAATTCGAAGAGAAGTTCCGCAACTATCTGGCCGCCGCCGACGGCGCCGATCTCGCCGTCGTCTATTATTCCGGCCACGGCTTTCAGATCGGCGGCGAGAATTTCCTGATCCCGGTCGATGCGTCGCTGAAGGATGCGGCCGACATGGAGGTCCAGACAATCAGGCTTGACGACGTGCTGCAGCAATTGCGCACGAAGTCGAAGATCCAGATGATCATCCTCGATGCCTGCCGCAACGATCCGTTCCCGCGCAAGGACTACTGGCTGCGCGACCAATTGATCGTCTCCGGCGGCACCGGGCTCGCGCAGGTAACAGGCTCGCAGAATGCGCTGATTGCCTTTGCCACCGAGCCCGGCTCCGTCGCCTATGACGGGTCCGGCGATCTTAGCCCCTTCTCATCGGCCTTTTCCCGCCGCGCGCTGGCGCCGAACCAGGAAATCCGCGCCGTCATGGCGGCGGTGCGCCGCGATGTGGTCAAGGCGACCAATGGCAGGCAGGTTCCGTGGGAGAATTCCTCGCTGATCGACGATGTCGTGCTGATGCGCGAGGCGGAGCAACCGGCGCTGCCGGCGCCCGACGCCCAGCAAAGCCAGCAAGTAGCGGAGCGCGGTATCCAGGCCGCCGCAGCCGCCGAAGCTATCGAAAATCACGACATCAGCGTCCCGGTCGGCGTCGGTCCGATTGCGCTGAAGCTGGATTTTCCGGCCAAGGATGCCTCGATCAACCTCAAACTGGCCGGCTATCCGGCCGTTGGAACGCTGTCTTTGCCGGATCGCGTCCTGTCGCCGCAGTCGAGCCTGATGGCCGCTGAAGTCGATCAATTGCGCTACGAGCCGCAGATCGGCTCGGTGGCTCCCGTCGAGATTGGCTTTCAAATCCGCGCCGGCGACGCGTCGAAACGGGCGACGATGACACTGTCGCCGAGCATCGACCCCTGCGACCAGGCCGCCGGCGAGCCGCTCGACCTGCAAGGCGTCGTCCCCGGCCGGTTACCGAACGAGATTGCGGGCGGCGCGGTCGAGGCTTGCGAGGCGGCGGTGAAAGCCTATCCCGATATCGCCCGCTTCCGTTACGAACTCGGGCGGGCGCTGCTGGCCGCCGGCAACATCGACGAGGCCAGGAAGGCCATCCAGGAAGCGTCCGACAAGGGACACGTCCGCGCCGTCTACGAGCTCGGCTACCTCGCCTCCTCGGGAATAGGGATGCCCGTGGATGCCACGCAAGCGAATGGTCTCTATTCGCAAGCGTCCGACAGGGGCGACCCCTACGCCATGAGCGCGTGGGGCCGCGCCCTGTTCAATGGCGTCGGCGTCCAGCGCGATACCGGCAAAGGACTTGACCTCATGCTCACGGCAGCAGCGATGGGGCATATCGGCGCCATGAATGATCTTGCGATGATCTTCAAGGAAGGCCGCAATGGCGTGCCCGCCGATCCGGCCCGTGCCTTGGCTTTCCTCAGGGCCGGCATCGAGCGGCAAGAGGCCTATTCGATGGGCGTTCTCGGTCTTTCGCCCAGGCCAAGCACGCTGACGGTCGCGGCGTGCAAGCCCAAGGTGGTGACGAAAGTCATCACGAAGATAAAGGTGATCCGTACACCTGTCCCAAAAGCGCCGCCGCCGAAGATCGTCAAGCCAAGGGTCCCGATAGTGCCGGGGGAAACCGGACCAGCGCCCTGGCGTGGCGGCAATGGCGGCGACTCTGACCACAACACCGGCGGTGGCAACACTGGCGGTGGCAATACTGCCGGATGAGCCACGCCATCGCCGCACAAGCAGTGTCGAAACTGACTATTCCGCAGCGGCCTGAACGCCGACGCCGACTTACTTGTCGGTGACGATCTTGACCTTGTCGCCGGCCGAAACCGCGGCCCCCGGCGACAGCGCATTGAGCACCCGGAACAGGTCGAGCTTGCGGTCGACGCCGACCATCTGCGCGGCGAGCGAGCCCATGGTCTGGCCCGGCTGCACGGTGAGCACACGGATATGCAGCGGCTTCAAGGCCGCCTTTTCCGCAGGACTGAGGATACGAAACGACCCGCTGACCGAGCGCGCCACCGTCTCCAGCGAGGTGCTGGCCGACGGTGCCGCGGTCAGCAGCCGGTAGACTTGGCCGCCGGCGCGGATCACCGCGATATCGAACTGCCAGCCTTCCGCGCCGGCATGCGCGGTCGCGGCCTCGTTGCCGTTGATGGTTTCCTGCTTGACGGTGCTGTCGTCGAGACCGGCCACCCAGCCGCTTCTGATGTAGTCGGTCAAGGCGCGGTTCTTGTCGATCGAGACGCCGTCGAAGCGGATCGCAATGTCGCCCGGCCCCGTCGCCGTCACCGCCGCCGCCGAATTGTCGATGATGAAACCGTCCGGCACCGTGAAGGAGACGCCGAGGCCCGGATGAAGGAAGGTCTCGCCGCGCACATAGCCTTCTTCCGGCGTATCGCCATAGAGCAGGCCGTCTATGCCGGCGAGGAAAGAATCGCGGTCGCGCGTGCCGACCCCGGGCATGCCGAACTGGCGGGCGTGACGCTGCGCCAGGTCGATACGCTGTGGCGTGTTGGGGTGCGTCGCCAGGAAGTCGAGGCTGGCATCGGTGGCACCGCTGATCGAGCGGAAGTCGGTATAGGCCGACATCGACTGCAGGAAGCGGCCAGCGGCATAGGGATCGTAGCCGGCTTCGCCGATCGACTTGATGCCGATGGCATCCGCCTCCAGCTCCTGGTTGCGCGAGAACTGCGCCAGTCGGAGCTTGCCGCGGATCAATGCCGCCTTGGCGGTCGGGCTGTCGCCGAGCACATCCGAGACCACCTTGGTCGCCAGGCCTTCCTCGGCCTCCAGCTGCTGACGCTGCAGGCCGTGATTGGCGGTGACGTGGCCCATCTCATGCGCGATGACGGCGGCGAGTTCCGACGAATCATTGGCGAGCGCCAAAAGGCCGCGCGTGATGTAGAGATAGCCGCCCGGCAGCGCGAAAGCGTTGACGTTCGGCGAATTGAGAATGGTGATGCGATAGGTCTGGGTCGGGTTCGCCGACACCACGGTCAGATTGCCGACCACCTTGGCAACCATGCGCTCGAGCTTGGGATCGGAATACTCGCCACCATAGGTGGCCAGGATGCGCGGATGCTGCGCCTTGGCGAGTTCGGCAAGCTTGTTGTTGGCGCCGACATTGTCGACCGTGATCGGCCTGTCGGACGGCTGGAAGCCGGACTCCTGGACTTCCGGAGGCGTGAACATCTGGCAGCTTGCCAAGGCCACGGCAAAGCCGGCCAGCGCCAGAAAGCGCGCCAGCGGATTCATTCGTAGCTTGTCGACGCCGATCGCCAGAACGGCTTCCTTTCAGGTCCCGGCGCATGACCACGAAAATCGGGGGCGATCCTCGGAACCCATCATGCGCTAAAAACAAACTTCTACAGCATCCGTCGCGCGTCCCTCGGGGCGTGCGGCGGATGCTGTAGGCAAATCACGGCTTGTGCCGACCAGTAGGCGGACCTAGCCACACTACTTCTGCCATGGCAAGCAAGCGCCCCATCGCCTGTAGCCGGTTTGACCGTAAATTATGTCGGCTTCCGGGCAATATCTCGTGATACCGCATTCCCGGCACTCGCACCGACATAGCGCTGGAACACCTCCGGACCAGCCCCGGCAAAGAAATCTTCCGCGCTGCCGGTGGCAGCGACTGCACCATTGTCCAGAAACACCACATTCTGGCCGATCCGGTGGGCATCCTGAGGCTGATGCGTGACGAACAGCACTGTCATGCCGCGTTCGGCATGCAAGCCGGCAACCAGATCGAGCATGTCGTCGCGCAAGGCCGGCCCCAGCGAAGCAAAGGGTTCGTCGAGCAGAAGCACCGGGCGATCGCGCACCAGGACGCGCGCCAACGCAACACGCTGGCGCTCGCCGCCGGAGAGTTCATGCGGCAAGCGTCTTTCCTTGCCGCCAAGCCCTGTGCGTTCCAACGCCTCGGCGATGGCGATTCGATCGGCCTCGGTCAGCCGCAGCGCTGGCGAGCGGCCGAGCCCGACATTCTGCTCGACGGAAAGATGGGCAAAAAGATTGTTTTCCTGGAACACCATCGACACCGGCCGCGCGGCTGGCGGCGCGGCGCCGACATCGGCCCCGCCGATCAGCACGCGGCCGGACTGCGGTGTCTCGAAGCCAGCGATCAGGTTGAGCAACGTCGACTTTCCCGAACCGCTCGGCCCCATAATGGCGGTGATTTCCGCCGCGGCGAACCCGACATCGAAAGCAATCAGCGCCTCGCCATAGCTGAACGAGACCTTGTCCAGCCGTACCGGAACGCCCTTCCTGCCCACCGCCCCGTCAGACATTACGGACCTTTTCCCTTCCCAGCCAATCCGCGGCCAGTACCAAAGCGAGGCAGACCAGGCCAAGCAACAGCGCCAGGCCGGCGGCGTCCTCGGTGCGGTAGCTGCCCATGCGCGAAAGCAGAAGGTAAGGCAAGGTCTGCACGGAATCACTGCCGAACAGCGCAATGACGCCGAGATCGCCAAGCGACAGCGCCATGGCGAAAGCAAAAGCGGTGGCGAGCGGCCGCCGCAATGACGGCCAGTCCACCAGCCGCAGCCTCGCCCAGCCGGAAATGCCGAGCTGCGCGCAGAGCCGTTCGTGACGCTCGCTCGCCGCGTCATAGGCGGGGCGGACGGCGCGCAGCGCGAACGGCATCGCCATAACAGCATTGACGGTGGCGACCATGACCGGGGCGATGGCAAAGACATCGCCGGCATGGCGCAGCAACAGGAACCAGCCGGCGCCGATGACGATCGGCGGCACGACCAGGACAAAACCGGCGCCGGTGTCGGTTGCATGTTCGAGCACTGTCCTTGGACCGGCGCGGCGGTTCAACGCCAGTGCCCGTCGCGCCATGGTCAGGGCCAGCGACAGCATCACCGAAAGCAGCGCCGACAGGAAGGCCAGCACCGCACTGGTCAGTGTAACCTGCCGAACAGTGGCTTCGCCGGCGAGCCGGCCGAGATCGGCCCCTAACCCGGCGAGCACCGTGGCCGCCATGGGTCCGACAACGAACAGCAGCGCCAGCACGATAAGCGCGGCGTTCAGTGTGGTCTCGGTCCCGTTGACGGAGAGATAGCGGCGCGGCGCGACCGGCAGGTTGGTGTCGCCGACGACATTGGCGCCAAGCCGCGTCAGCGCCAGCACCACGACGAAGGTGAGCGCGATCTGCAGCGTCGTCAGGGCGACAGCCCGCGCGGGATCGAAATCGAAGCGCAGCGCCTGGTAAATGCCGACCTCCAGCGTCGTCGCGGCCGGCCCACCGCCCAGCGTCAAAACGATGGTGAAGGATGTGATGCAGAGCATGAAGACCAGACCGGCGACGCCGGGTAAGGCACCGCGCAGCGTCGGCCATTCGATCAGCCGGAACGCCGGCCGCGCCCCCATGCCGAGCTGGCTCGCCAGCCGCCATTGGTCGGCGGGAATGGTCTGCAGCGCCTCAAGGAACAGCCGCGTCGCCAACGGCAGGTTGAAGAAGACGTGGGCGACGAGAATGCCGGGCAGGCCATAGATGCCTGGCCAGCCCTGACCGCCGACGGCGCTGAACAGCCCGGCGAAATAGCCGGCGCGGCCGTAAAGCGCGAGAATGCCGAGCGCCGCGACGATCGCCGGCAGCGCCAGCGGCACGGCGAAGAGCTGCAGGATGAAGGCGCGGCCGAAAAAACGCGGATGCCGCGACAGCGCGCGTGCGACGAACAGAGCTGGGATAACCGAGAGCAGGGTCGAAAGGGCTGCCTGCCAGAGCGTGAAGCGCACGACACGTAGGAGATAGGGATCGAAAGCTGCCCAGGCGCCCGAAAGGTCATGAGCGCCTTCGACAAGCAGCCCGGCAAACGCGCCGCCGATCAGCAGTGTGATGGCGGCGAGCGCGATGATGCCGGCACTGATGCGGGAGTCAGACGCGCGCCTTCCACCCTCCCCTTTGTGGGGAGGGTCGGAACGCGGATGCCGCGAAGCGGTGTCCGCGAGCCGGGGTGGGGGTGAGGCAGTGCTCAGCGTCGCAGCCCCCACCCCGCTCCGCTTCGCGGATCGACCCTCCCCACAAGGGGGAGGGTGAGAAGCGCACTCATTTGCTCATCACCGCCAGCCATTCATCGACCCAGGCCTTGCGGTTGGCCGCGACCTCTTCGGGGCTGAACAGCAAGGTCTTGGTCGGCTTGACCAGTTTGTCGAAGGCCGGGTTGAGCGGCTTGTCGGTCTTTCCAGCCGGGAACATCCAGTTGGTCTCGGGGATGGCGTCCTGGAATTTCGGGCCGGTCATGAAGGCGATGAATTTTGCCGCCAGCGGGTTCTTGGCGCCGGTCGTGGTGATGCCAGCGACCTCGATCTGCAGATACTCGCCTTCCTCGAAGGAAGCCGCCTGGTAGCGCTGCGTGTTCTCCGCGACCATGTGGTAGGCCGGCGACGTCGTGTAGGACAGCACCATCGGCGCCTCGCCCTTGGTGAACAGGCCATAGGCCTCGCTCCAGCCCGGCGTCACGGTGAGCACCTTTGTCTTGAGCTTGGCCCAGGCTTCCGGCGCCTTGTCGCCATACACCGACTTCACCCACAACAGCAGGCCGAGGCCGGGTGTCGAGGTGCGCGGATCCTGGATGACGATCTTGTCGTCGGTGCTGCCTTCGACCAGTTCCTTCAGGCTCTTGGGCGGCGTCTTCAGCTTCTGCGTGTCATAGACAACAGCGAAATAGCCGTAATCGAAGGGCACAAACGTATCGTCGCTCCAGCCACCCGGCACGTTGACATCGGAGACCGTGCCATGCGGGGCGAACAACCCGCTAGCCTTGGCATCAGCGGTGAGATTGGTGTCGAGGCCGAGCACGATATCGGCCTTGGTCGACGCCCCTTCGAGCTTGACGCGGTTGAGCAGCGCCACGCCATCGGCGACCGAGACGAACTCGACATCGCAGCCGCATTCGGCCTCGAATTCCTTCTTAACCACGGGGCCGGGACCCCAGTCGGCGGTGAAGCTCTCATAGGTGTAGACGGTGAGCTTGTCCTTGGCCAAGGCCGGCCCGGACAGCGTCACGACCATGGCTGAGACAAGAGCGTATAAAAGCGTGCGCATCGGCGCCTCCTTCGTTCGAATTGAAAGGAATTGAGGCGTCGGACTGGCCGAAACGTCTAATCCCTCCGCCGGTACAAACCGGATCAGGTTCAGCGGGTTGGCGAGATTGCCTCTCAGCCGGTCCGCGAAGATCGCGTCCGGCACCCCGTTAGAGCGTTTCGACACATAGGCCCGGCCGAGGAACCGCGCAAGTGGCAGTTTGCCGGCCTTCCGTTTCCGCTGCCGGGCTGGTACAGGCCACCAGATATGAGCACATTCACCATCCTGCTTGGCGGCGATCTCATCCGCACGCCCCGGCTCGACCGCCAGGTCGAAGGCTCACGCGTCATCGCCGCGGATGCCGGCATCGGCCATGCCCGGCTGCTCGGCCTTGTGCCCGAACTGTGGGTGGGCGATTTCGATTCGGTTCCCGCCGATCTCCCCGCCGACCTCGCCGCGGTGCCGCGCCAGACCTTCCCGGCGGAGAAGGACAAGACCGACGGCGAACTGGCGGTCGCCGCAGCCCTCGAGCGCGGCGCGACTCGTCTTGTGCTGGCGGGTGCCTTCGGCGGCAAGCGTGCCGACCACGCTTTCCTGCATCTGGCGCTCGGCTTGCGGCTGGCCGAGGCCGGAACGGATGTGCTGCTGACCAGCGGCGCCCAGGAAGGTATCCCCCTGCTGTTGGGAACGGCCGGCTTCGACTATGCCGACGGCACGCTGTTTTCGATCCTCGGTTTTTCCGAGCTTGCCGGCCTGACCGTCACCGGCGCGAAATGGCCGCTGAACCAGGTCGAGGTGGCCTTCGGTTCTTCACTGACCATCTCCAACGAGGTTCGGGGCCGCCTCGAGATCGCGCTCGGCCACGGCCGCGCACTGCTGCTCGCGCATCCCTATCCGCTACCCGAAAGCTGACATGGCCCCGCCCCTTCTCAATCTCGACGGGATAAAACTGACCTTCGGCGGCACGCCGCTGCTCGATGGCGCCGCCTTGACGGCTTCGGCCGGCGACAAGATTGCCCTGGTCGGTCGCAATGGATCCGGCAAGTCGACGCTGCTCAAGATCGCCGCCGGCCTGATCGAACCGCAGGACGGCGAGGTGTTCCGTCAGCCTTCGGCGACCGTCCGCTATCTGCCGCAAATGCCAGACATGGAAGGTTTCGCCACCGTGCGCGCCTATGTCGAGGCGGGGCTGGGGCCTGCCGACGATCCGTACCGCGCCAGCTATCTGATGGAGCATCTCGGTCTCACGGGCGAGGAGCGGCCGGGCGATCTCTCCGGCGGCGAGGCGAGGCGCGCCGCCCTGGCGCGCGTCATGGCGCCGGAGCCCGACATTCTGCTGCTTGATGAGCCGACCAACCATCTTGATCTGTCCGTCATCGAATGGCTCGAAGAGGAGCTCGTCCGCACCTCATCGGCGCTCATCGTCATCTCGCACGACCGCCGCTTTCTCGAGCGCGTGTCGCGCGCCACTGTCTGGCTCGACCGGGGCCAGACCCGCAGGCTGGACAAGGGTTTCGGCCATTTCGAGGAATGGCGCGACCTGGTTCTGGAAGAGGAAGAGCGCGAACAGCACAAGCTCGGCCGCCAGATCGTGCGCGAGGAACACTGGCTGCGCTACGGCGTGACGGCGCGGCGCAAGCGCAACATGCGCCGGTTGGGCGAGTTGCAGACCATGCGCCAGCGCTTCCGCGGCCATCGCGGCGCCGAAGGGACGGCGACCATGGTGGCGAGCGACGCCGCCGAATCCGGCAAGTTGGTGATCGAGGCGAAGAACATCGAGAAGAGCTTTGGCGACCTCACCGTGGTCAAAGGCTTCTCGACCCGCATCCAGCGTGGCGACCGCGTCGGTCTCGTCGGCCCGAACGGCGCCGGCAAGACGACGCTTTTGAAGATGCTGACCGGCGAATTGGCGCCGGACGCCGGTTCGATCAGGCTCGGCACCAATCTGGAAATCGCCACACTCGACCAGAAGCGCGAGGCGGTCGATCCGCAGGAGACGCTGGCGCAATACCTCACCGACGGGCGCGGCGAAAACCTCGTCATCAATGGCGAGCAGCGCCATGTCGTCTCCTACATGAAGGATTTCCTGTTCAAGCCGGAGCAGGCACGCACGCCGGTGCGCGAACTGTCCGGCGGCGAGCGGGCGCGGCTGATCCTGGCGCGCGTGCTGGCGCGGCCGGCGAACCTCCTGGTGCTCGATGAGCCGACCAACGATCTCGACATGGAGACGCTGGAGCTGCTGCAGGAACTGGTCGCCGGCTTTGCCGGCACCGTCATCCTGGTCAGCCACGACCGTGATTTCCTCGACCGCACGGTCACCAGCATCATCGCACCGGACGGCGACGGGCGCTGGATCGAATATGCCGGCGGCTATTCCGACATGCTGGCGCAGCGCGGCGGCACCAGGCTCGACGACCGCAAGGCGCGCGCCAAAGCTGAAGCCGGCGACGCACAGTCGCCAGGCAAGAGCGAACCGGCAGCCCCGAAAGGGCCTGCGAAGAAACTGTCGTTCAAGCAGAAATTCGCCCTGGAATCGCTCCCCAAGAAGATCGAGGCGGTGACCGCGTCGATCTCGCGGCTGGAGAACAACATCGCCGACCCGGCCTATTACGAGCGCGATCCGGCCTCGTTCCAGAAGACCATCGCCGCCCTCGACAAGGAGCGCGCCACGCTGGCCGCGCTCGAGGAAGAGTGGCTGGAACTGGAGATGCTGCGCGAGGAGATGGAAGGGTGACGAGCATTCGGCCGTAGGCCGATCAATCGACAACGATTTGTCGATTGAAGCGACGAACCGCCCGCAGCCATAGCGGAGGGCCGGGCGCTCCCACCCGCAACCCAGGTCGCTCGATTATTGCCTCCATACGAGAATGCGCATACATTATGCGCATATTGCGGAGGCTATTATGCGTAAGATTGCCTTGAATGCGATCCGTCAGCCAGCCAATCTGTCGATCGATTCGAACCTCATGAGGGAAGCCAAGGGGCTGGACGTGAATGTCTCACGCGCCGCGGAAGCTGGCATCGCGGAGGCGGTGGCGGCTGAAAAAACGCGGCTGTGGAAGCTTGAGAACCGCGCCACGATGGACGCCTGGAACGACTACGTCGAAAAGAACGGCATCCCCTTGGAAGAGCACCGGCAGTTCTGATGCCCCGCTATGATGTCTTCGCCGGTCGGATCGAAGGCAACTATCTGCTCGACGTTCAATCCGACCTGCTCGACAATTTCAAGACCCGAGTAGTCGTCCCTCTGCTGCCGGTCGCGACGGTGCCGCCACCGATGCGAAAGCTTCATCCGATCTTCGAGATCAACGGCCGAAAGCTGGTCATGGCGACACACCTGATTGCCACCGTCCCAGTGAGTGAATTGGGGGAAAGTCGCCTGAACCTGACAAAGCACCACGACGACATCGTCGCCGCGCTCGACATGCTGTTCCAGGGCTTCTGAACGAAGGCGACAGCCGAGCGAAACGCCCGTCGTCAGCCCGCTGTCTTCGCCTGCCAGGCCTTGATCGCCTCGTCGAAGACCTTCTCGCCCGGAATGCCTTTTTCCATGGTCAGCAGCGCCCGCCGTCCGGTCTTGTAGACCACCGGCACATCGATCCAGTCCTGGCCGCGCAGCAAGGTCATGTTGGCGTCCTCGTCGGCCTTGGTGTCGTTGAGCGCAACGAGGAAGAAGCCGTCGGCGATCTTGGCCGGAATTCCGATCAGCGGGCTGCCGGCATCCTGCTCCGAACTCTTCATGGCGACGCGCAATATGTTGTCGACACCACCGCCCTCGAAACCGTCGGGCGTCAGGAAGATCATCTCGATGATATGGCTGGCCGGCAGCGTCTGGTCGGTGTTGCGGCGGATGGTCATGCGCAGCTGGATGTCCTTGCCGGGAATGGTCGCCTCGGCGCGGATCGCCGGCTCGGGCGGCAGGTCGCCGCCGGGCGATTCCTGCACCAGCGACCACACGATGCTGCCGGGCTCGGCCGAACCCTGCGCCGTGCTGGTGCGCTCCTCATAGAAGATCGCCTTCTGGCCGACCGGCACCGAGCTTGCCGTCGCTGGAGCGGCGGCCGCCGGTGCTGCGGGCGCAGCGCCTGTAGGTGCTGCCGGCGGCGTGGCGGCAGCATCGGCCGGCGCCGCCGGTGCGGTTCCGTTGGCAGGCGGGGTTGCGGCGGGGGCGGTGCCTGCCGCAGGCGCAGGTGCGGCTGCGGCTGGTGCCGCCGCGGCGGGCGCGGCTGCAGCCGGTGGCGGCGCGGCCGGCGCATTCGTCGCCGATGGCGGCGTGGTCAGCGCGGCGACGGATTCCCCCTCGCCTATGCCGGTTTGTCCACTGGCCGGGCCGGGGTCGGTTTCGCCGCCTTCAGGCGTCAGCCGCTGCGTGAATTTCGTCGCTTCGGCGCCCGCTGCAGGTGCCGGCGGCGTCGCCGCCGCGTCGGTCGCCGGCTTGGCCGGTGCCGGTTTCACCGGTTCGGTCTTGGCAACAACCTTGCTGCCGCCCAGGCCCAGCATCTTGCCGAAAGCATCCTTGTTCAGCCAGATGCCATAACCGCCGCCGGCAACGACCAGCAAGGCGACAACGGCGGCGATCAGCCCGCCATAACTGCGCTTGCGCTCGGCCGGACGCAGGCGCTGGAACGTATCGGCCGCCGCCGGCTCGTCGTCGTTCGGGAAGACATCGGCGCGGTCATCGTCCTGCTCCGCATCCATGCCCGGCAAGGCATGGTCGGCGAGGTCGGGGGCTACTGGTTGCACCGGCGCGGGCTTCTGCCAGCTCGGCTCGGTCTTGGCGGCAGGCGGCGGCGCGGGACGGCTAGGCTCGGGCTTCGCGGCTGGCGGTGCCGGCCACGCCGGCTCCGCCTTCACCGGCTGGCGCGTGTGGCTCGGCTGGTTCTTGTTGCGGTCGATCGAGGAAAAGATGTGTTCCAGCTCGGCAAGCGGATCCGTTTCCGGCACGCTCTTGGCATAGTCGCGCTCGACGCTGGCAATGGCGTCTTCCAGCGAGCGCTTCTGCTTGGCTATGACCTCGGCGGCCAGCGGCGGCGAATATTCCGCGAGCTTCTTTGCCAGCGCGGAACGGGCACCATCGTAGGTCCGTGTGCGCGTTTCGGGCGTCGGCTCGCCGTATTTGTCGAGCGCCTTTTTCAGAACAGCAACGAAATCTGCCATGCTTCAGTCGACCTGTATTTTGCTTCCGCGCCGGCCCCCGCAAATCAGCCGCTATGCCCGGAAAGGCTTCAGAAACTAGTCTTGAAACGGATCGGTCACAAGTATCGTGTCGTCCCGTTCCGGGCTGGTGGAGAGGAGGGCTACCGGCGCGCCGATCAACTCCTCTATGTACCGGACATATTTGACGGCCTGGGCCGGAAGATCGTTCCAGCTGCGCGCGCCGGCAGTGGTGCCTTTCCACCCTTCCAGCGTCTCGTAGACCGGTTCGACACGGGCCTGCGCGCCCTGGCTCGCCGGCAAATAGTCGATCATCTCGCCGTCGAGGCGATAGCCGGTGCAGACCTTGATCTCGTCCAGCCCGTCGAGCACGTCGAGCTTGGTCAGCGCGATGCCCTTGATGCCGTTGACGGCGACGGCCTGGCGCACCAGCACCGCGTCGAACCAGCCACAGCGGCGCTTGCGCCCGGTGACGACGCCGAATTCATGGCCGCGCGTGCCGAGGAATTCGCCGATCTCGTTCTTCTGTTCGGTCGGGAACGGACCTTCGCCGACGCGCGTCGTGTAGGCCTTGGTGATCCCAAGGACATAACCGATGGCGCCCGGACCGACGCCCGAGCCGGCGGCGGCCTGGCCGGCCACCGTGTTGGACGAGGTGACGAACGGATAGGTGCCGTGATCGATATCGAGCAGCGTGCCTTGCGCCCCCTCGAACAGGATGCGCTCGCCGGCGCGGCGCTTGTCGTCGAGGATCTTCCAGACACGGTCCATATAGGGCAGGATCTCATCCGCGACCGAGGTCAATTCCGCCATGATCGCGTCATGCGTGACTTCGCCATGGCCAAGCCCGCGGCGCAGCGCATTGTGGTGCGTCAGCAGCCTGTCGACCTTCAGGGGAAGCGTTTCCAAATCCGCCAGATCCATCACCCGCACCGCGCGCCGACCCACCTTGTCCTCATAGGCGGGACCAATGCCCCGGCGGGTCGTGCCGATCTTCGTCCCGGAATTTGAGGCGGCGTCCTCACGGAATCCGTCCAGCTCCCGGTGCAACGACAGGATAAGCGCTGTGTTTTCGGCTATTTTCAGGCGATCCGGCGTCACGTCGACACCCTGCGCCTTGAGCTTCGCCACTTCCGCCACGAAAGCATGCGGATCGAAGACGACGCCATTGCCGATGATGGACAGCTTGCCCTGCCGCACGACGCCGGACGGCAACAGCGACAGCTTGTAGACCTTGCCGTCGACGACCAGCGTGTGGCCGGCATTATGGCCACCCTGGAAACGCACCACGACATCGGCACGCTCCGACAGCCAGTCGACGATCTTGCCCTTGCCTTCGTCGCCCCATTGCGAGCCGACGACCACCACATTGGCCATGTTTCTTTTCCCTTGAGACGCCGCCGAGCGGCTTGGATATGGTTCGAAACGACAGGCCTCTATAGCGTCAAGACCTCGCGAGTGCGACCTTTCTTTGCCGCCGAAAATGCCCTGAGGCACAACAATTTTCGGCTTTGACATCATTTACTTGGACAGGCGGTGGCAATAGGCCGGCAAACACCGTAGCGCATCCGCCGCGGCCGGAATCCCGCGATGCATCGACACGCCTACTTATTCCTGCTGCTCACCACCTTGCTGTGGGGCGGCAATTCGGTGGCCGGCAAGCTCGCGGTCGATCATGTCTCGCCGATGATGCTGGTCTTCCTGCGCTGGATGCTGGCGGTGGCGATCCTGCTGCCGATCGGCTGGCGCACGATCCAGGAGGACTGGCCGGTGGTGCGCAGGCACCGGCTCATCCTGGCGGCACTCGGCGCCAGTGGCTTCACGCTGTTCAACACCATCTTCTACACGGCGCTCAACTACACGACCGCCATCAACGTCTCGATCGAACAGGCGGCGATGCCGATCCTAATCATCGTTGCCAATTTCATCTTCTTCCGGCTGCGCGTGAACTGGGCGCAGATCGCAGGCGTCGTGCTGACCATTGCCGGCGTCATCCTGACCGCTTGCCACGGCGACCCGCGCCGGCTGCTGACGCTGGAGCTCAATTTCGGCGACGCCATCATGCTGGTGGCGGTCGTCCTCTACAGCGGCTATTCGGTCGGGCTGCGGCTGAAGCCTGCGATGCGCTGGCAGAGCCTGATGCTGGCCATGTCGATCGCCGCGCTCATCACCTCGCTGCCCTTCTTGCTGTGGGAGGTCGCTGCCGGCAAGGTCATCGTGCCCGACGCGCGCGGCTGGACGGTCATCGTCTACACTGCGATCGGCGCCTCGGTCATCTCGCAGATAACTTACATCAGGGGCAACGAACTGATCGGCGCCAACCGCGCCGGCCTGTTCATCAATCTGGTGCCGATCTTCGGCACGCTGCTTTCGGTGCTGATCGTCGGCGAGACGTTCCAGCTCTATCAGGCACTGGCGCTTGTGCTCGTGCTGGGCGGCATCGGTCTCGCCGAATACAGCGGGCGCAAGATGGCGATGACCCCGCCGTCAAGGCGCACTGAGCAGCAAGAAGGCGCGACATAGGCCGCGCCTTCCGATCTTGGCAAAAAGCCGGATCAGATCCCGCCCACGTCGAACTGCAGCCGTTTGGCCGAGTCGATCGACTTGTGCGCCCGCACCTGCTCCAGCACTTTTTCCGGGAACGGCGCGTCGAGATAGAGCAGCGCGATGGCGTCGCCGCCCGGCCGGTTGCGGCCAAGCTGGAAGTTGGCGATGTTGACGCCGTTCTCGCCGCACACCGTGCCGAGCAGGCCGATGATGCCGGGAGCATCGGCATTGGTGGTGTAGAGCATGTGCTGTCCGACCTCGGCGTCGAGGTTGATGCCCTTGATCTGGATGAAGCGCGGCTTGCCGTCCGAGAAGCAGGTGCCGGCGATCGACCGCGTCATGTGCTCGGTCTTGACCGTCAGCTTGATGTAGCCGTCGAACACGCCCGACTTGTCGCGCTTGACCTCGG
Source organism: Mesorhizobium loti (assembly GCA_002356515.1). Taxonomy (NCBI): domain Bacteria; kingdom Pseudomonadati; phylum Pseudomonadota; class Alphaproteobacteria; order Hyphomicrobiales; family Phyllobacteriaceae; genus Mesorhizobium; species Mesorhizobium loti. The sequence goes on from AP017605.1 coordinate 3,669,002, forward strand.
CGACGATGATGCCCCGCTCTTTCACCATGATCGGCGCTGACACCATATTGACGTCGGCGACCTGCGGCCTGATCAGCCCGGCAAGGGTGGCACTGATCAGCGCGCGCGTGTTCATCGTCGCCGTCGAGCCGTCGAACAGGATCTCGACCTCCTTGATCGGATCCTCGGTGACCTGGCCGACAAAGGCGCCGAGCACTTCGGCGAGCTTGACGAAGGGCTTCAGCCGCGGCGCTTCTTCCGCCGTGATCGACGGCATGTTGATGGCGTTGGAGACCGCACCCTTGATCAGATAGTCGGCCATCTGCTCGGCGACCTGCAGCGCGACATTCTCCTGCGCTTCCGCCGTCGAGGCGCCGAGATGCGGTGTCGCCACCACGTTTTCCATGCCGAACAGCGCGTTCTGTTCGGCCGGTTCGACCTCGAACACGTCGACGCCGGCACCCGCCACCTTGCCGCTCTTCAGCGCCGCGATCAGATCGGCCTCGACGACCAGCCCGCCGCGCGCGCAATTGATGATGCGCACGCCGTTCTTCATCTTGGCGATTGCCGCGGCATCGATGATGTTGCGCGTCTTGTCGGTCAGCGGCGTGTGCAGCGTGATGAAGTCCGCGCGCGAGAACAGCTCGTCGAGCTCGACCTTGTCGACGCCGAGCTCCTCGGCACGCTTGTCCGACAGGAACGGGTCGAAGGCGACGACATGCATCTTCAGGCCGACGCCGCGCGTCGCCACGATCGAACCGATATTGCCGCAGCCGATGACGCCCAGCGTCTTGCCGGTGATCTCGACCCCCATGAAGCGGTTCTTCTCCCACTTGCCGGCATGGGTCGAGGCGTTGGCCTCCGGGATCTGTCGCGCCAGCGCGAAGATCATCGCGACCGCATGTTCGGCCGTCGTGATCGAATTGCCGAAGGGCGTGTTCATCACGATGATACCCTTGCGACTCGCCGCCGGTATATCGACATTGTCGACGCCGATGCCGGCGCGGCCGATGACCTTGAGGTTCGGGGCGGCGTTGATCAGCTTCTCGGTGACCTTGGTCGCCGAGCGGATGGCGAGGCCGTCATACTGGCCGATCACTTCGAGCAGCTTTTCCTTGTCCTTGCCGAGGTCGGGCAGATAGTCGACCTCGACGCCGCGATCCTTGAAGATCTGCACGGCGGTGGGAGAAAGTTTGTCAGAGACGAGAACGCGGGGCGCCATGGCGGCCTCCTTGAAATGGGGATTGATCCGGGAATGGGCGGCCCGCAGGCCGCCACGGAAAGTCTCAGGCCGCCGCCTTCAGCGACGCCTTCTGCGCGGCGAAGGCCCAGTCGAGCCAGGGCAGCAGCGCTTCGAGATCTGATGTCTCGACCGTCGCGCCGCACCAGATGCGCAGGCCGGGGGGCGCGTCGCGATAGGAACCGATGTCATAGGCGACGCCTTCCTTGTCGAGCGCCGAGACCAGCCCCTTGGCGAAAGCCGCCTGCCCGTCGGCATCGAGCGCCGCCACATCGGGATCGGTGAAGGACAAGCAGACGGACGTGTTCGACCGCGTCGCCGGATCGACTGCGAGATGGCCGAGCCATGACGACTTGTCGACAAAACCGTCGAGCACGGCGGCATTGGCATCCGCTCTGGCAATCAACGCATCGAGGCCGCCGGCCGACTTCGCCCATTGGAGCGCGTCGAGATAGTCCTCGACGCACAGCATCGACGGCGTGTTGATGGTCTCGCCCTTGAAGATGCCTTCGATCAGCTTGCCGCCCGAGGTCAGGCGGAAGATTTTCGGCAGCGGCCATGCAGGTTTGTAGCTCTCCAGCCGCGCGACAGCGCGGGGCGACAGGATCAGCATGCCGTGTGCGCCCTCGCCGCCAAGCACCTTCTGCCAGGAGAAGGTGACGACATCGAGCTTTTCGAAATCGAGCCTCTGCGCAAACGCCGCCGAAGTGGCATCGCAGATGGTCAGGCCGCCGCGCGCGGCAGGAATGAAATCGCCGTTCGGCACGCGCACGCCCGATGTGGTGCCGTTCCAGGTGAAGACCACGTCACGGTCGAAATCGATCTTGGCCAGATCCGGCAGGTCGCCATAGCCGGCCTCGAGCTTACGCACGTCTGGCAGCTTCAACTGCTTGACCACATCGGTGACCCAGCCGGAGCCGAAGCTTTCCCAGGCGACCATGTCGACGCCGCGCTCGCCGAGCAGCGACCACAGCGCCATCTCGACAGCACCTGTGTCCGACGCCGGCACGATGCCGATGCGGTAGTCGGCGGGAACCTGAAGGATTTCGCGCGTCAGCTCGATCGCCTGTTCGAGCTTGGTCTTGCCGATCTTGGCGCGATGGGAACGGCCGAGCGCGGCATTTTTGAGCGCCTCGACCGACCAGCCGGGACGTTTTGCGCAGGGACCTGAGGAGAAATTGGGGTTTGCCGGACGGAGTCCGGGCTTCGTATGCGTCGTCATCGTGGTCTATCCTTCCAGATAGTGGCCCCTCGTTGGGGAGGGGTGGCCCACGGACGGCGATATGCGTTCAGGCTTCGGGCGTCAAGAGGAAAGTTTTTGTCGCTGCCGGGATACCGGCGAATCCGTGATCAGGATCGCGTGATTTCAAACGCAAACGGCGGACCTCAGGGATCCGCCGCCAAAATGCTGATCTATCCCGGGCCTACCAGAGATCGTAGCGCAGCCCGACCTTGACCTGGTGATTGCTGATTCCCTTCTTGACCGGAAAGGAGGTCAGGCTCTCGGCCGTCACATACTCCGCGCTCGGGGCGGAAAAATACTGATAGCCGAGATCGACGGAAACATTCTTCGTCACCTGGTAGGCAAGGCCCGCATTCAGCGTATAGGCGAGGGAATATTTTGTCGCATTGTCCTGCACGCTGAAACTGTTGGCGGGGACATTGTTGTCCGTGTAACTCGCCGAAAGCTTGTGCGTGCTACGGACAAAACCGATGCCGGCGCCAACATAAGGCGTGATTCCGACATATGTGCCGAGATCGACATAGCCATTGAGTATCCCTGAGAAGGCATAGTTCTTCAGGGATCCCGATCCCTGGGTCGGAAATGTCGGCAGTGCGACGACGGCTGAATCGTCATAGCTGAAGTTGGCGTTGTTACCCGGCAAATAGCCGAAGTTGAGATCGGCGCGGAGATAATCGTTGAAATGATATCCGAAGCCGACGCTCGCGAAGACCGCGTTCTCGCTCTCGCTAAAGCTTTCATCGTTGATCGTTGACGGGAAGGTGAAATCCCCATTTTTGAAGCTCTTCTGCACCAGATAGGAGACGTCGCCGCGCAGATACCAGCCGGAGCCGACCTCGACCGGCACATAGTCGGGCGCCTGATCGGCGTAGATCGGCGGATCGTAATCGGCGGCGAATGCCGGTGTCAGCGGCAAGAGGCCGAGTCCGGCAAGCGCCAGCACAATACGCGATGTGAGTGTCATGGTCCCGACTCCCGGATTTGGCGACATCTGCAATCAACACGGCAGCCATCGTTTCAGGAAGCATTGTTAACCATAGTGGTTAAGTCACGGTTAAGGCTAACAGAGCGTTAGCGAATTCATTTCAGCTAATGCATGTCGCTCCAAATTGACCTGCTCCCAGACACTTCATTGGCGACAGCACAAACGAAAACCGCCCGGTCAAGCCGGGCGGTTCGCGTCTATTCGAGGCAGTAAAGTTCTTACTTGGTGTAGATCGGCTCAGGTTCGGGCTGGTAGGCCACCACCGGTGCCGCGCACCCATTGTTGCCGCCGAACTGATAGCGCAGGCCGCCGCGCACCTCGTGGGTGTTGATGCCACGGTCGAAGCCCGGGCCGGAGCTGGTCACATCCCATTCGAACATGCGGCCGCCCTGGATATGGGAGAAGCGATAGCCCGCATCGAGGATGATCTTGTCGGTCAGGCAGTAGGAAGCGCCGGCCATGAGCGCGTAAGCGAAGCGCCAGTTGGATGCTCCCGGATTGCGCTCGGTAGCGCCCGGGGTCGGGTCATAGACGGTATCCCATTTGACATGCGCGCCGCCGATGCCGGCGCCGACATAAGGCGTGATGCCGTGCCAGGTGCCGATATCGACATAGGCATTGGCGAGCAGCAGGAAGGCGCTCATCTTCGACGCTTCGACCGAAGTCGAAACGAGATCCGAGGTACCGCCGTTGAAGTTCGACTTGAACCAGTAGTCGGCGGTCACGTCAGTGCGGAAGTGATCGTTGATCTTGTAGCCGACGCCGCCGCCGAGCGAGAAGCCGCCCTTGAGCTTGCCGTAGTCGAAGCTCTTGCCGCCGGGCGTGACCGAACAGTTACAGGGATCGACTGTGTAGGTCATGTAGTCGATGCCGCTCACGTACGACTTGTGGTAATCGAGGTCGCCACGGATGTACCAGCCACCGACATCGACCGGCTGCTCATAGACCGGCGGCGGTGCCTCTTCGACCTGCGGCTCGGGCAGGTCGGCTGCAAACACTGGCCAGGCCAGGCCCGCGAACAGCAGCGCGAACAGGGCCTTTCTTGCTGTATTGAACATGCTTGTCACCCCTAGGAACCCTCGGAACGCGATCGCGTCCGAATGAGATTGGCTTTCAAGCGTGGATAATGAATTGGAAAAGTTAAAAGGCGTTTAACCCTGTCGATTAACCACGAATCTCTAAAATTCGAAGGATTCGGGGATGATTTCGACAGTCTGAGGTCAGTTCCCGGCCAACAAAAAAGCCCGCCGGAAGGGCGGGCCTCGATGCAATCAGCGGCGTGGCGTGCCGCGGGCGCGCCGGAGATCAGGCGGCGCTGCGGGTCTCCGAAATGACCTCGACGATGTCGTTGACGACGGCCTCGACCAACTGCGGATCGTCGCCCTCGGCCATGACACGGATCAGCGGCTCGGTGCCGGACGGACGGATGACCAGCCGCCCGGCCTTGCCGAGACGGTGGCGTGCATCCTCGATGGCGGCTTTGACCGGAGCTTCCTCGAGCGGCTTGCCGCCGGCGATACGGACATTCTTCAGGAGTTGCGGCACCGGTTCAAACTTCTTCGACAGTTCGCTGACCGGACGGCCCTGGCGCTTGATGCAGGCCAGCACCTGCAGCGCCGATACGAGGCCATCGCCGGTGGTCGAGAAATCCGACAGCACAATGTGGCCCGACTGCTCGCCGCCGACATTGAGCCCGTGCGCGCGCATGTGCTCCACGACGTAGCGGTCACCGACCTTGGTACGGTGCAATTGCAGCTTCATGTCGCCGAGGAAGCGTTCGAGGCCGAGATTGGACATGACCGTCGAAACCACGCCGCCGCCGGCAAGCCGTCCACTCTGGTGCCAGGACTCGGCGATCAGCGCCATGATCTGGTCGCCATCGACGATCGTGCCATTCTCGTCGACGATGACGACACGGTCGGCATCGCCATCGAGCGCGATGCCGATATCGGCGCGCACTTCGTGCACTTTCTTCTGCAGGCCGGCCGGATGGGTCGAGCCGCATTCCTTGTTGATGTTGAAGCCGTTCGGTTCGACATTGATGGCCACGACCTCGGCCCCAAGCTCCCACAGCGCCTCGGGCGCCACCTTGTAGGCGGCGCCATTGGCGCAATCGACAACGATCCTGAGGCCCGAGAGCGACATCGAGCGCGGCAAGGTGCGCTTGGCGAATTCGATATAGCGGTCATGCACACCGTCGACGCGCTTGGCGCGGCCAAGCCCGTCGGAATCGGCGAGTGCCAGATCTATATCCTTGTCGAGCATGCTCTCGATGCGCTCTTCGATCTCGTCGGAGAGCTTGTAGCCGTCCGGCCCGAACAGCTTGATGCCGTTGTCGTAATAGGGGTTGTGCGAAGCCGAGATCATGACACCGATATCGGCGCGCAGTGAACGCACCAGCATGGCAACGGCCGGGGTCGGGATCGGGCCGAGCAGGAACACGTCCATGCCTGCGGCGCAAAGGCCGGCCACCATCGCATTCTCGATCATGTAGCCGGAAAGCCTGGTGTCCTTGCCGAGAACGACACGATGGCGGTGGCTGCCGCGCTGGAACGAAAGGCCGGCGGCCATGCCGACGCGCATGGCGATTTCAGCGGTCATCGGAAACTTGTTGGCGCGCCCGCGAATGCCGTCGGTGCCGAAGTAATTTCCTGCCATGCTAGTTAGAGTCCCTGACGGTTCTTTTGCCGGCATCTCATGCCACAATTGGCCGATGCGCCATGATCACATTGTGTGATTATATGTTACCAATCCTTAGAAAATCATTGTTGTGCGCTGCACACAACAAGGCCGCAACCCAACATGCTGGCACTGTGGCACGGCAATATACCAGTTCTGCGAGCTATTCGGCGCAGCTGCACGCGGAAAATCTTGTTTTCAACCCGGTAAGGGACAATGATTTCATCACCTTATCGGGAGAACCGAGCTTCCGGCGATATATACCTCACTTAGCATCTGGCGCAACCGATCGTTGAGCGTTATTGATTCGCCGGGACGTATAATGGGCTGCTGCAACGGAGAAACGCTATGCTCATCCACCGACTTGCCACTTTGACCGGCCTTGCCGTAGCGACGTTGTTCCTGGCTGCGCCAGCCAACGCGTTGACCATGGCCGAATGCAGCACGAAGTATAACGCCGCCAAGGATGCGGGGACACTTGCCGGACAGACCTGGAACCAGTTCCGCAAGGCACAGTGCGGCACCGACGCCGCGGCCACCACCGACACCAAGCCGGCAACGACCAAGGCTGCCGAAACCAAGCCGGCCAAGGCCGCCAAGCCTGCGGCCGCGGCGGCCGACAGCACGGCCAAAGGCCTGACGGCTAAGGAATGCAGCGCCAAGTACCAGGCGGCTAAGGCCGCCGGCACGTTGAACGGCATGAAGTGGAACGACTTCCGCAAGGCTGAATGCGCCGCCGGCGCATCCGCCGCCGCCGACACCACCAAGCCGGCAACCACCAAGGCCGCCGCGGCTGCCGCCGACGGCAAGGGCCTGACGATGGCCGAGTGCAGCGCCAAGTACCAGGCTGCCAAGACGGCCAACACGCTGAAGGGCCAGAAGTGGAACGACTTCCGCAAGGCCGAATGCGGCGCCGCTGCCGCCGATGACGACACCGTGCCTGCTCCAAGTGAAGCAAATTACACCAAGGAGCCGGCAAAGCCGACGACGGTTGCGCCCAAGGGCGTCACCTTCCCATCCGCGATCTCGCCGAAATATGCCAGCGAGACCCCCGGAAAGGGCCGCATGCATACCTGTCTCGACCAGTATTATGTCCTCAAGGACGCCAACGCGCTTGGCGGCCTGAAGTGGATCCAGAAAGGCGGCGGCTTCTACAGCCTGTGCAATGCCAAACTGAAGGGCTGATCGCCTAGTTATTCGAAGAAAGAAGGCCCACGCATCGTGAGATGCGCGGGCCTTTTCGTTGCGCGTTTGTTGCGCGCGAAGACGCTTGCGGCTCTACCCGCATCTGCATCTGTCGGGAACGACCGGCATCATCAACCCGCCCACACTTCCGACCGGCAGGTTTTATAAGTAGCTCGCAAAGATTCCGGTTGAACATATACGGAACAAACAGTATACAAAAGGACATCGAACGTTATCAACCAGGAGGGTCTTATGTTCAATTTGAAATTGGCGGTATTGGCTGTGACGGCATTGGTTGCCTGGGGCGTCGCCCCTGCAAGCGCACTGACGATGAAGGAATGCGGCGAGACCTATCGGGCAGCCAAGGAAGGCGGCACTCTGAACGGCATGGACTGGGCCGCTTTCCGCAAGGAGAAATGCGCGACGTCCGCAGCGGAGAGTGTCAGCGCGGATACCGTCAAAACCGCGCCGCAGCCGAAAAAGGAAACCAGCGCGGCGGTCGCCCCCACTGTAGCGCCGGCGGGCGTAACATTCCCGACCACCCTTGCCGCCGAGTTCGAGACCGAAAAGCCCGCGAAGGCGCGGATGAAGACCTGCCTGCAGGGTTACCACGGCAACAAGGAGGCGGGTACGTTAAACGGCCTTCGCTGGATCCAGAAGGGCGGCGGCTATTACAGCCTGTGCAATGCGCGGCTTAAGGGCTGATCGCCAGCAGCATTCGAAAAGCAAAAGCCCGCGAGCCGCAAGGTTCGCGGGCTTTTTGTGGACTGCGGAAGATAGTCCAACTGCCGCCAGTGGCCACGCGGCCAATCTCCCCCCTCCTGGGGATTGAGGAGCGATCCGCGCAGCGGACTGAGAGCCAATTGCCTGGCTTTCAGAGCAACGAAAGCCTGCAAGGCAGAGGGGCGCGAAGGATCGCCGCTTTCATTCCAGCTTGGGACCGCGCCCCCAGCAGCTCTCCAATTCCAAACAAAAACGCCGCGGACCAAGCCGCGGCGTTTCTCGATCAGTCTTTCTCGCGCCACCTCAACTCGATGGTTGGGGCTCCATGCCGCCTTCGGGCTCGGGACCCTTCTTGCGGCGGCCGCCGGACTTCGGCACGGCCGAGCCACGGCTGGGCGGCGTGTCGTCGCCAAGGTCGCGCGCCGGCTTCTCGCCGGCGATCAGCTGCTTGATCTCGTCGCCCGACAGCGTCTCGTATTCGAGCAGGCCCTGGGCCAGCGCGATCCATTCCTTCTTCTTCTTTGTCAGGATGGACTTTGCCGTCGAATAGGCCTCGTCGATCAGGCGGCGCACTTCGGCGTCGATGATCTGCGCGGTCTCTTCCGAGATGTTCTGTGTGCGCGCCACCGAATGGCCGAGGAACACTTCCTCCTGGTTGTCGCCATAGGCGACATGGCCAAGCTTGTCGGAGAAGCCCCAGCGCGTGACCATGGCGCGCGCCAGCTTGGTTGCCTGCTCGATATCGGAGGAAGCGCCCGAGGTGATGTTCTCCTTGCCGAACTTGAACTCCTCGGCGACGCGGCCGCCCATCATGATGGCGAGGCGCGAGATCATGTACTTATAGCTCATCGAATAGCGGTCGCCCTCCGGCAACTGCATGACCATGCCGAGCGCCCGGCCACGCGGGATGATGGTGGCCTTGTGCAGCGGATCGGCCGACGGCACGTTGAGCGCCAGTATGGCGTGGCCGGCCTCGTGATAGGCGGTCAGCTCCTTCTCGGCCTGGGTCATGGCCGACGAACGGCGCTCGGCGCCCATCATGATCTTGTCCTTGGCGTCCTCGAACTCGGCCATGGTGACGAGGCGCTTGTTGCGCCGCGCCGCCATCAGCGCGGATTCGTTGACTAGGTTCATCAGGTCGGCGCCGGAGAAGCCCGGCGTGCCACGTGCCACGACCTTGAGGTCGACATTGGGCGCCAGCGGCACGTTGCGCACATGCACCTTGAGGATCTTCTCGCGGCCGACGATGTCGGGGTTCGGCACCACCACCTGGCGGTCGAAACGGCCCGGCCTGAGCAGCGCAGGATCGAGCACGTCGGGGCGGTTGGTGGCTGCGATCAGGATGATGCTTTCGTTGGATTCGAAACCATCCATCTCGACCAGCAGCTGGTTCAGCGTCTGCTCGCGCTCGTCATTGCCGCCGCCGAGGCCGGCGCCGCGATGGCGGCCGACGGCGTCGATTTCGTCGATGAAGATGATGCAGGGGGCATTCTTCTTGGCCTGGTCGAACATGTCACGCACGCGGCTCGCGCCGACGCCGACGAACATCTCGACGAAGTCCGAACCGGAAATGGTGAAGAACGGCACGTTGGCTTCGCCGGCGACCGAGCGGGCGAGCAGCGTCTTGCCGGTGCCGGGAGGGCCGACCAAAAGCACGCCGCGCGGAATCTTGCCGCCGAGGCGCTGGAACTTCTGCGGATCGCGCAGGAATTCGACGATCTCTTCCAAATCTTCCTTGGCCTCGTCGACGCCGGCGACATCCTGGAAGGTGACGCGGCCATGCGCCTCCGTCAGAAGCTTGGCTTTCGACTTGCCAAAACCCATCGCACGCCCGGATCCGGACTGCATCTGGCGCATGAAGAATATCCAGACGCCGAGGATCAGGATCATCGGCAGCCACGAAATCAGGTAGCCGAACAGCGAATTGGAACCGTCGGTCTCAGGCCGCGCATTGATGGTGACGTTCTTGTCCTGCAGCCGCGAGACCAGCTGGGGATCGCCGGGCGAATAGGTCTGGAAGCTGGTGGAATTGTCGGTGTAGGTGCCGGTGATGCGTGCGCCCGCAATGGTCACCGTCTTGACCCGGCCGGCCGCGACATCCTGCAGGAACTGCGAATAAGGCACATCGCTCGAAGCCCCGCGCGTCTGCGGCGTCTGGAACAGATTGAAAAGCGCGATGAGCAGGACCGCTATGATCGCCCAGAGCGCGAGATTGCGATAGTTCGGATTCATCAATTGTCCCGTTGGCGTCCGCACACGGACAGCATCATGAGAGGAAACTTGGGCCTAACATAGGGAGAGCGTCTCCCCTTGCCAAGCAGAACAGCACGTCTGGGTTAAGCTTTCGGCCACCATCAATCGGCACTGTGGCCGCGCAATGGCGGAGCGGGAAGCGGTGACGCTCCGATCAGCCCGGCTGCGGCCCGCGCTGGCGCCAGATCGAAGGACGGCAGGAAGCGGGCAAAAGGCGACACGACCGGCCGTACCGCGAACCCTGGCGACCCCGGTTCGCCCTGCGGCAGACGAGGATTTTCAAGGGCTTGCCGCGATGCCGGTTCCGCAGCCAAAGCGGCGCGCATCAGGCTCGCCGGGGTTTCTCCATCATCGACCGCCAGCCGCTTCGCTGCTGCCGCACCCAACGGAGCGATCAACAATGCGCCTGACCTGTCGTTCAATGTGATGTGGCGGCGGCCGTCCCAGACGGCGTTGTCGGCGACCATGGCAGCCTGCGGCAAACCCCGCGCCTCGCGGCGCAGGAAGAGGCCGGCACGCCGGAAATCGACCACGGTCCGCGACAATGTGGCGCAAAGAAATCCGGCCTTCAGCCGGCCGAACAATGCCTCGCTACGCGCCTGGTCCGGCAGAAAGGCAACGCCGCCGGCGGTGGCCAGCAGGATACGCAACGCGTAGATGGCCGCCCGATTGTCGTCCACGGTCAGCAGAGCGGGATCGAGGCGGATGAGGCCGATGGCTGGCTGGCTGGCGAAGCGATGGATCAGATCGGCGGCGCCGGCGCCAAGCTGCCTGCGTTCGACGGCGGCCTGCCCGGCGAGCAGCAGCACATCCTCGATACGCCCGACAGTTTCGCCGGCAACAGCGGCGCGCACACGCGGCCGCTCGAAGGCCTCGTCGATATTGGTCGGATCATCGGCCCAGCCGACATGCTCACGCCCCAAGAAATCGCGAAGCGCCGAGCGCCGCGTGCCCAGAAGCGGGCGAACGATCCACTCGCGCCAGTCATAAAGGGTGGCCGGCGCCATGCCGGCAATCCCGCGGCCCGCCATGAAGGCAAACTCTCGGCCCTTATCCCGCGCCTGCCGCATCAGCACCGTCTCGGCTTGGTCGTCGGCGGTATGGCCAGTCACGATCAGGCCGATGCCTTCCGCGCGCGCCGCCTGTGCCAGCAAATGGTAGCGCGCTTCCCGCGCCGCCGCCGGCAGACCAGTCGATGGTTTGCTTCCGGCCCAGACCAGGGTGCGGTGGGCAATGCCACGCTCCAGGCAAAGCTTCGCTACAGCTTGCGCCTCGGCTGCCGAGCCCTGCCGCAAGCCATGGTCGACCGTCGCAGCCAGCAGCTTCGCGGACGGCGCGGTTCGGTCGAGATGCTGTTTGAGAAGAAGAAGCAGGGCGGTCGAGTCGCTGCCGCCGGACACGGCCGCGACGGCGCCGTGGGTAAAATCGATATGCGAAAAAAGTCCGGTCGAAAGATCAGGCTCGGTGTCGAGCATCAACGCATGTCGACCAAAAGTGGTCCCAGCTTTGGGAATAAGACATGCCTAGGAAAAATCAGCACGCAGCCAGGGCCTTCTCCTGCTTGACGCGTTCCTTGAGTGCATTGGAAATATCGGGGTAGCGCTTGCCGACTTCGCTGAAGGTGGCGCAGGCAACGTCGTGCTGCTTGAGACCGACCAGCGACACGCCGAGCTTCAACAGCATGTCGGGCGCCTTCTTGGCCTTCGGGTAGTCCTTGCTGGCGGCGAGGAAGACTTCGGCCGCGTCGCGGTATTTCTGCTGGCCAAGCAGCGATTCACCAAGCCAGTAATGCGCGTCCGCCGTCTTGGCGTCCTTGGGGAAGCGCGAGATATGATCGCGGAAACCCTGTTCGGCGGTGCTGTAATCGCCCGACAGGATGAACTGATAGGAATTGCGGTAGAGCTCTTCCGGGTCCTTGGTGGAAGGCAGCGCCGCGACGATCGTGCCATTGGACTTGCCGGTCTTGGCCGGTGCCTTGGTGGCCGGGGCAATATCTTGCGTCGGCGCGGTCGACTGGGTGTTGCCGCCGGCATCGATCACATTGCCGTTCTTGTCGACGGTGATGGAACCAAAGGTCTTTTCCGGCGCGCCGGTGCCCGGGATCACCTTGCCTGGATCGCCATCGGGTGATTCGACGATGACGTCCTCGACCGTCTTGCCGCCGGTCGACTGATCGCTGCCAGTAGCGGCGCCGGCATCAGCCGGCGCCTGCGTTGCCGGGACCGCGGCCACGTCGGTGTTGGTGTCAGTGGTTGCGTCGGACTTCTTCTTCGGCGCCGCCGGTGTCTGTCCGCCCTGCGAGCCGCCTTCCAGTTGCTGGAAGCGGAACTCGTTGTCTTCCTGCTGCTTGCGGATTTGCTCCTGCATCTGCAGGACCTGGAAATTAAGTTCCTCGATCTTGCCGTTCATCTGGCGCAGCTGGTCTTCCAGGCTTGTGACGGCAGTAGGATCGGACTGCACCATCTGAACCTGATCCAGGTTCTTCTTTTCACCGAAAAGCTTCGGCAATTCGATGCTGGGCAGATGGAAGGAAAACCCGCTGTCGGTTGATTGCCCCGTGCCGCTAGCCCCCAGGGCTGTGACGCCTGAAAGGAGCAGCAGCGCAAGCGTGCCGCTCAGAACCGATCTCAAATGCATGTGCCTCTCGCCGTGTGTCGTTGGTCTGTTTCGCGCCTTCCAACCAGAGTGGGACCAGCCAAGCGCCCTCGGCTCATAGCAGGGCGCGAGACTTCGGCCAAATTTTGTTTCGGACACCCAGATATGAAAAAGGCGGCCCGGAGGCCGCCTTTCGCGAAGCTGTGTTGTATTTTTGCCGATCAGGAACCGGCGCCGCTGAGCGTGGTGACCGCACGGCGGTTCTGCGACCAGCAGGAGATGTCGTCGCAGACCGCGACCGGACGTTCCTTGCCGTAGGAAATGGTCTTCAGGCGGCTGGAAGCGACACCCTTGGACACGAGGAAGTCGCGGGTGGCGGCGGCGCGGCGGGCGCCAAGCGCCAGATTGTATTCGCGCGTGCCGCGCTCGTCGGCATGACCTTCGACGACGATGGCATACTGCTTGTACTGGTTCAGCCACTGCGCCTGGCGCGAAAGCGTCTGCTGTGCGTCAGCTCGGATCGAGGTCGAGTCCGTGTCGAAGAAGATGCGGTCGCCGATATTGACGGTAAAGTCCTGCGCCGAACCCGGCGTTGCAGCGCCCGCGCCGTTGAGGCCAAGGTCAGCGGCGTTGTTCGGCGTCTTCTTCGAGGCGCAACCGGTGATGGCGAGCATCGCCACCAGCGCGATCATGGCCGGGTTTCTGGTAAGTGCTGCGATACGGCCCATGCCGCCTCTCCTTCGTATTTCGAGTGATCGTATTCGAGTGATTTCGTTGATCACCCAGTAACCACGTTTGGGTTAACCGGCATTCAAGAAACACGGTTAAAAATTGGTTTAGCTGCCCGTCCGCAGCCGTTTGGCTTGAAGCCACAGTTGGCGCGGACCCTAGGCGGAAATGCGGCCAAAACGCGACAAAGGCGTGGAAAATGGGGAACTGAAGAACTGGGGAATTGAAGAATTGGAGAAAGAGGTCACTTGAGCGCTCCTCTGAGATTCACCAGCATTCCGTAGATCTGGCTATAGGAATGCTGCCACCTGTCGAGCTGTGTCTTCTGTATGTACTCAAGGTCGAACGCGTAGGAGATCCATGTCTCCACTTCGCTGCACGATCCCATCGCCATCGAAATAAAGCGCGCGAATTCGGCTTTGGAGTGAGGTTGTTTGGCAAAACCCTCGGCCAGATTGGCGCAGATTGCCTTGCTGGAGCGACGCAACTGGTCGGCGAGCGCATATTGCTCGATCTTCGGAAAGGCAAGCGTGGCTTTGTGAATCTCAAGAGAAGCCGCGTAGGCGCGCTTGTAGACCTCAAGGTCTCTGGCGCGCCCAACGTAGTGTCCCTGCTTCTCCATTCCTCAGTTCTTCAATTCCTCAATTCTCCAATTCCCTCTTATTCCAGCAGCGGCGACCAGGCGGGATCGGACGCGAAGTTCGACGTCGGAATCGGCTGCTCGTTCCGGCCGGTAAGATCGACCGAAACCAGTTTCGGGCCGCCATTGGAGTCGCGGAAGAACATCAGCACGCGGCCGTTCGGCGCCCAGGTCGGTCCTTCCTGCTGGAAGCCCGAGGACAGGATGCGCTCGCCCGAACCGTCGGTCTTCATGACGCCGATCTGAAACTCGCCGCCGGTCTGCTTGGTGAAGGCGATGAGGTCGCCGCGCGGCGACCACACCGGCGTCGAATAGACGCCATCGCCGAAGGAGATGCGGGTCTGGCCCGAGCCGTCGGCGCCCATCACATAAATCTGCGCGCGGCCGCCACGGTCGGAGGTGAACACCACCTTGCTGCCGTCGGGCGAATAGGAGGGCGAGGTGTCGATGGCGGTCGAATTGGTCAGCCGCGTCGTCGAGCGGCTGCGCAGATCCATGGCGAAGATGTTGGAATTGCCGTCGTCGCGCAGCAGGCTCATGATCACCTTCTGGCCGTCGGGCGAGAAGCGCGGCGCAAACGTCATGCCCGGGAAATTGCCGACCAGTTCGCGCTGCCCGGTCTCAATCTGCAGGAGATAGACCCTGGGCTGGCCGCTTTCATACGACATGTAGGTGATTTCCTGCCGGTTCGGCGAGAAACGCGGCGTCAGCACGATCGAGCGACCATCCGAGAGATAGCGGACATTGGCGCCGTCCTGGTCCATGATAGCCAGGCGCTTCTTGCGCGCATTCTTGGCGCCGGACTCGTCGATGAACACCACGCGCGTATCGAAATAACCCTTCTCGCCGGTCAGCCGCTCATAGATGGCGTCAGCGATGATGTGGGCGACGCGGCGCTGGTTGGCGTCGTTGGCGAAGAACTGTTCGCCGGCCATCTGCTGTCCAGCAAAAGTGTCCCAAAGCCGGTACTGCGCACGGATGCGCCCGTCTGCTTCCTTGCTGACGCTGCCGGTGACCAGCGCTTGGGCGTTGATCACCTTCCAGTCGTCGAAGCGAGGGGCGGCGTCCGGGTTCGTTATCTTCTCGATGAAGGCGCTCTTGTCGATCGGCGCGAACAGGCCGGAACGCTTCAAATCAGCAGTGACGATCTGGGATATCTGGGCGCCAAGCGCGTCGCCACCCTGGAAATCCGTGATGGCGATCGGCAGCGGCTCGACATTGCCCTTGTTGACGTTGAGCTCGACGAGCGCCCATGCCGGCATGGGGATTACGGCCGTCATGCCCAGCGCCATGGCTGCAATCGTCAGGAGCGGCTTGAGGAAAGATCTCATATCTTCTCGCTTCTCTTCTTTGATTGGGTTGACGCCAGGCCTAAAGGCCGAGCATCTCCCTTGGATCGAAAGTGACCCGGATGTCGTTCCAGATATCCTGTTTGCCGGCAGGAACCTGCAGGCCGGCCACGTCGCATTTCTGAACCGCGCGAACCGCGCTTTCATCGAACTGCCGGTTGCCGCTCGACTTTTCGACGGACGGGCGTCCGTCGAGCTTGCCGGAGTTGTCCAGGTTGAAGCGCACGACGACGACGAAATTTTCCGAGCCTTCCAGCCCGACCGGCAAGGTCCAGCAACCGCCCAACTGGCTTTCCAGGGCGCCCTGCTCCGACTTCGACAACTTCTGGCCCTGATCCTTGTCGCCACCGAGCGAGGCCTGCTGCGTCGAGCGCTTGGCGCCGCCGCCGGATGGCTTCTGCTTGTCGAGGAGAGCGGAGATCTCGGCGGCGTTGAACTGCTTGTCGTCGGATTTCGGTTTCGACGAGGCTTCCTTGACCGGCTTGTCGGCATCCTTGCGTTCCGGCGCCTTGGCGCTTTCAGCCTGGGCCGGCTGCGGCTTCGGCCGTGCCTCAGGTGCCGGCGCCGAACTCGGCAATTGCGTCTCTTCGGTCGGCGGGTCCTTGGCTATGGCCTCGGCGACGGCATCCGGCTTGACCTCGGGCGTCGGATCGATAGCAGCGGTCTTGTCCTGCGGCGGCGGGGTCGGCGCCGGCTTGGCCGGCGTCGGCTTGGGCTCGGTCTGCTTGACCGGCTCGGGCTTGACCTCTTCCTTGGGCGTCGGCGCCGGCGCCACTTCCGTCGCCGGAATGGGCTTCGGCTTTTCCTGCGGCTTCGGCACGTCCTCGGTCTTCGGCTTTTCTTTCGGAGTCGGCGCCGGCGGCGGAGCCGAGGTCGTGTCGACCGGCTTCGGTTTGGCCTCCGGCGTTATCGGCTTGTCGGTGTCGACGCTGTTTTCGCCGATCTTCTGCGAAGCCGGCACGATGTCCGGACGCTGCGTCGGCAGCGGCGCCGGCTTTTCATGCATCACGGCCTTCTTGTCGCCCTGCAGCGTCTGCGCAATGGCTTCCATCGGCACGATATCGACCGCGACGGACTCGACATCGGCGGACGGAAGCGCTGCCGGCGCCGACAGCGTGAACAGGCCGAAGGCCAGCACCGCCGTATGTAAGATCACCGATGTGGTGAGGCCGGTCTTCATCTCGCGTCTATTGATCCTGTTCCTGCAGCGAAACCAGGCCGATATTCTTGTAGCCGGCGGCCGAAATGCGGGCCATCACCTTCATTGCCGTGCCATAGTCGGTGGACTTGTCACCACGTATGAAGATGCGCTCCTCGTAGCCGGTCTTCGAGATCGCCTGTAGCTTGGCCACCAGCTCCTCGATCGGGATCTCGGTTTCCTGCAGGAATATCTTGCCCGTGGCATCGATCGAGACGGTGATCGGCTGCGTATCGGCATTCATCGCCTTGGCCTGCGTGTCAGGCAGGTCGATCGGCACGCCGACTGTCAACATCGGTGCCGCGACCATGAAGATGATCAGCAGCACCAGCATCACGTCGACCATCGGCGTGACGTTGATTTCGGACATCAGCGCATGGTGACGGCCGCGCCGCCTGTGGCCGCGCCCGCCGCGTCCCGCCATGCCTACGGACATACCCATCAGCTACTCCTCAGGCCTTCGGCGCGACTTTTTCATCGATTTGGCGCGAGAGTATGGCGGAGAACTCGTCGGAGAACCCTTCCATGCGCACCGCGAGTTTGCTCGCATCCGATGACAGCTTGTTGTAGGCGATGACCGCCGGGATGGCGGCGAGCAGGCCGATGGCCGTCGCCAGCAGCGCCTCGGCGATGCCGGGCGCAACCACTGCAAGGCTGGTGTTCTTGGAGCCGGCAATGGCCTGGAACGAGGTCATGATGCCGATGACCGTGCCGAACAGGCCGATGAAGGGGGCTGCCGAACCGGTGGTGGCGAGGAAGCCGAGCCGCCCCTCCAGCTTCTCCATCTCGCGGGTCAGCGCCAGGTCCATCGCCTTGTCGATGCGGGTCTGCAGCCCGAGTGGCGTCTTGGCGCCCTTCTCGAAACTCTTCTTCCACTCGCGCATGGCAGCGACGAAAATGGCGCCCATGCCTGAGGTTTTGCGGTCGGCGAGCGTGCGGTAGAGCTCCTCCAGCGACTGTCCGGACCAGAAGACCTGCTCGAAGCGGTTCAGCGCCAGCCGCATGCGGCCATAGGCAACCAGCTTGTCGATGATGATCGCCCAGGTCCAAACCGAGGCGCAGAGCAGCCCGATCATGACCAGCTTGACCACCCAGCTGGCCTGCATGAACAGCGCCCAAATCGACAATTGCGCGCCCGGATCGGCGAGT
Organism: Mesorhizobium loti; assembly: GCA_002356515.1. Classification (NCBI taxonomy): domain Bacteria; kingdom Pseudomonadati; phylum Pseudomonadota; class Alphaproteobacteria; order Hyphomicrobiales; family Phyllobacteriaceae; genus Mesorhizobium; species Mesorhizobium loti. Next base: position 3,686,949 of record AP017605.1, read on the forward strand.
GCGATATTTTCCATCGTTACGTCCTTAAGATTTTCCGGGCGAAGCTGGCGGCTGGCCCATGGCATCCCTTGTGGTCGGTTCGCACGCAGCTACCGGACACCCCAAACCGTGCCGTTGTCGGCCTTTTCAGGGCAAATATTGGTGAAAGGAAGGCGCCGGATTGCGCCAATCTTCACCAATCTCTTCATGAACCGTTATGGTTAAGGATGGGTTAGTGAATAAGGCGCGGCGCATTGCCGCGCCCGCCTGCTGCAATGCCCTCGTCCAAGCGCGACGCCGGGTGGGCTGAGATTCAGGTCAGGCCGAGTCGAAAACGGCGGACGCCGAGAACCGGAGCGGGGCGTACTTTTGGGTACGTGAGCTCAGTTCTACTGCGACGCAGTAGAACGGGGAAGCGCAGGAGACCGCCGTTTGCAGGCCGGCCTCACCTGAATATCAACCCACCCGAGGCATGAACGCCGCGACCCATTCCTTGGGAAAACGCCTCGGCCGGCCGTTCTCGCCGATGATCGCCGCCTCGACCTTGGCTTCGACCAGGATCTCGTCGCCACGCTTGAGCTGCTGGGCCATGAAGATGCGCGCGCCGGAAATGCTGTCGGTGCTTGTGTCGACGGTCAGGATGTCGTCGATGCGGGCGGGGCTGCGGAAGTCGATCTCCATGCGGCGCACCACCCAAACGATCTTCTCGCCATGCTTGCCGTCGGCGAGCTCCGTATGATGCACGCCGGTGAGCCTGAGATAGTCGGAGCGGCCGCGCTCGAGGAATTCCAGATAGCGCGCGTGGTAGACGACGCCGGAGAAGTCGGTGTCGGCATAATAGACCCGCGCCATCAGCCGGTGGCCGAACGCCGTCAGCGCGCCGGAAAGCCCCGCCAGCAGCGTCGCCGATTCACCATGATCGCCCATTGCGCTTCCTTTTTCAGTCTCGACGAGGCACCTGTTCCCTAGAGCAATTCCAGGAAAAGTGTGAGCGGTTTTCCGTCCGGAATTGCGTCGAAACAAAGAGTTAGAGTGGCTCGCCGTTTCTGTGAAACGGTGAACTACTCTAACGTGACATGGCATCGGATGGCACTGTTGACGGCGATGATCAAGCGTTTGATGGCGGCGCTGCTTGTGCTGATGGTTTTGGCTTGGCCCGGCCAGGCGGCGACTTTTACGATGAAGCGCGGCCTCAATCTCGACCAGTGGGTCACCTGGCCCGGCGAGGACCAATGGGGCGACGCCAAGGCGATCCTGCCCTATCCGGAATGGCGGAAATTCCTCAAAGACGACGACCTTAAGGCGCTGAAGGAGGCTGGCTTCGACTTCCTGCGCATGCCGGTCGATCCCTCACCCTTCCTGTCCGACCAGACCACGGCGTTGCGTGATGACCTCTATGCCAGCGTGCTGGACTCGGTGCGCATGATCAACCGCGCCGGCCTGAAGGTGATCGTCGATATGCACATGATCCCGGCGGGCAGCAGCCGCAAGATCGGCATGGCGCAAGTGATGGACGACCCGCAGACCTTCGACCGCTATGTCGACATGGTGCGCAAAATGGGTCGCACTTTGGCCAGCGAAGATCCCAGACAAGTCGCCTTCGAGCTGATGAACGAACCGATCGTCGATTGCGACAGCGACGGCACCAGCCTGTGGCCGGACCGCCAGCGCAAATTGTTCGCCGCGGCGCGATCCTCGGCAACCAAGCTGACCCTGGTGCTCACCGGCGCCTGCTATTCCGCCGCCTCGTCCCTGGAAAAGATCGATCCCAAGGCGACCCCCGATGACAATGTCATCTGGACCTTCCATTCCTACGATCCGTTCCTGCTCACCCATCAGGGCGCGACCTGGGCCGGCGATTTTATTCCCTACGTGACCGGCCTGCCCTATCCGCTGACATCAGTGCCGAAGGCGCAGCTCGACGTGACGCTTGACACCATCCGCGCCCGGATCAAGGCCGAGGCGCCGTGGACACGGCAAAGTGGCCTGCTGGCCTATCTCGACGAACAGGTCGCCAGCATGGACAGCCCCGACAAGCTGCTCGGCCTGATGGATGCGCCGTTCAACAAGGTCGAGGCATGGGCCGAGGCCAACGGCATCAACCCGGAAAACATCACGCTGGGTGAGTTCGGCATGATCCGCCAGGAATACGGCAATGCTTATGTGATGCCGGCCGAGTATCGGGCCGCCTATGTCAAGGACATGATCGCACGCGCCGAAGCGCACGGCTTCTCATGGTCGGTCTGGAGCTATGGCGGTGCCTTCGGCATCGTCGACGCCTTCAATGGCGACAAGGCCGAGCCTGACGTGATGGACGTGATCCGCTCGCTTCACTGAGGCCGGGCATGATCCCGAAAAGTGGATCCCGGTTTTCGGACAAACGGTTTCCGTTTGTCCTGAGATCATGCCCAAAACGTAAGATTTCAACCGAGGTCGATCTGCAGGATCTCCGGCCGCACGCCGAAACGCACCGGCATGATGCTGAAGCCGAGCCCGCCGGAGACGATCAAATTACGATCGTTCTCGACGACATGGCCGTAGGCGTAGCGATTGCCGAAACGCGACGGAACGACGGGCGAATAGCCGAACAGCCGCACCTGCCCGCCATGAGTGTGGCCCGACAAGGTCAGCGAAACCCGCCACGGCACGGTCGGGAAAATGTCAGGCTCATGGGCGAGCAGGATGATCGGCGCAGTGTCACCGACCTTGGCCAGCGTGCCGTCGAGATCGTCGAGCCCCTTGCAGTCATCACCCCTCCTGGCCGGCAGCAGCGCCAGTTGGTCGGCCAGGCCGGCGATCCAGACGCCATGGCCATCCTTCTCCAGGCGCACGACATCATTCTCCAGCACCGGGATGCCGACCTTCTCCAGGGCCTTGCGCGCGATGATCGGGCCGGCTCCGGCGCGCTGCGCGAAGCCGTCGCTCCACCAATCGTGATTACCAAGGATCGACAGGACGCCGAGCGGCGCCTTGAGGCCCGACAACGCGGATGCCCATTGCGATGGCGTCACCGGCCCCGTCACCAGAGGCATGCCGGCAATGTAGTCGCCCAGCAGCACAATGACGTCCGGCTGCAACGCGTTCGCGTCTTCGCAGAGCGAGGCAATATGCTCCTGCGTCATCCAGGGCCGGCAGGCGTGGATGTCGGCGAGCGCGACAACCCTCAGCTTCAGGCCATCAGGCCAGTGCGGCGGCTTCAGCGCGTAGCGCTTCACATGCGTCAAAAGCATCGGCTCGATGCCGACCGCATAGGCGCCGAGCGCGGCAGCGGTCAGGAACGACCCGCCGACAAAGCGCAGGAACCCGCGTCTGGTTATCATGGATTGGCTCCCAGCCCTTCGATCGCAGCGGTTCCCCGCACGCGTTCGATAAAATCCAGGATTACGCCGGCAAATCGGCAAAGACGCGCAGATTTTGCGCAGGACGGGTCACATATCCTTGATCACTGGTCTGGGAACTCGCGCCGGATCGCTTGGCGGCTATTCTTCCTGGAACAGGTTGATCTGCTGCTGTGCCAGGTCCTTCGGCGCGTCGAGGCCGAGATGGCGCCATGCATTGGCCGTCAGCATGCGTCCGCGTGGCGTGCGTTGGATGAAACCCTGCTGGATGAGATAGGGTTCGATGATGTCCTCGATGGCGTCGCGCGGCTCGGATAGGCCGGCGGCGATGGTCTCGATGCCGACCGGCCCACCGCCGAAATTGCGGGCGATCATGGAGAGATAGCGCCGGTCAAGCGCGTCGAGGCCGAGCGCGTCGACTTCCAGCCGGGTCAATGCCTCGTCGGCGATGTGACGGTCGACATGGCCATCGCCGGCGACCGAGGCGAAATCGCGCACACGGCGCAACAGCCGGCCGGCGATGCGTGGCGTGCCGCGCGCGCGCCGCGCGATCTCCAGCGCGCCGTCGTCGCCGAGCGGCATTTGCAGGATGCGGGCGCCGCGCCGCACGATCTGCTCCAGCTCCTCGACCGTGTAGAAGTTGAGCCGCACCGGAATGCCGAAACGGTCGCGCAGCGGATTGGTGAGCAGGCCAAGCCGCGTGGTGGCGGCGACCAGCGTGAAACGGGCAAGGTCGATCTTCACCGAACGCGCCGCCGGTCCCTCGCCGATGATCAGGTCGAGCTGGAAATCCTCCATCGCCGGATAGAGGATTTCCTCCACCGCCGGGTTCAGTCGATGGATTTCGTCGATGAACAGCACGTCGCCTTCTTCGAGATTGGTGAGAAGCGCCGCGAGATCACCCGCCTTGGCGATGACCGGCCCTGAGGTCGAGCGGAAATTGACGCCGAGTTCGCGTGCCATGATCTGCGCCAGCGTCGTCTTGCCGAGCCCCGGCGGACCGACGAACAGCACATGGTCGAGCGCCTCGTTGCGGCCCTTGGCAGCCTCGATGAACACTTTGAGATTGGCCCGCACCGCCGCCTGGCCGACAAAGTCGGCGAGCGTCTGCGGCCGCAAGGTCTGATCGGCATCCTCGCCGCGTTTTTCCGGCGCAATGAGACGGGGCGACAGGCTCATGCTGCCTTCCTCGCACAAGGCAGAGGACCGGACAAGCGAGCCCTCACCGCGCCAGTTCCTTCAGGCCGAAGCGGATCAGCTTCGAGGCATCCGCATCCTCGCCCGCTGTCTTCAGCGCCGCAGCAACCGCATTGGCGGCGGTGTCGCGCGAATAGCCGAGATTGACCAGTGCCGAGACCGCGTCGGTGATCGGTGCGGCTGCCACGCCTTCACCAAGCTCCTGCTTCAGGCCGATGGTGCCGGAGGCAGTACCCGCATAGGCCGGCGCCTTGTTCTTCAATTCGGTAACGATGCGCTCGGCCACCTTTTTGCCGACGCCAGGGGCTCGGCTGACCATGGCGATGTCGCGCAGTGCAATCGCATTGGCGAGGTCGGCCGGCGCCAGCGTCGACAGGATGGCCAGCGCCACCTTGGCGCCGACACCCGGCACATTGTTCATCAGCAACCGAAACCACTCGCGCTCAAGCTGCGACTGGAAACCGTATAGCCGGATCATGTCCTCGCGCACATAGGTCTCGATGAACAGCACCACCGCTTCGCCAGGTGAAGGCAGCGCCGCCAGCGTGCGCGCCGAGCAATAGGCGACATAGCCGACGCCATGAATGTCGACGAGACAATGATCCTCGTCGATCTCGTCCAACGTGCCCTTGAGCTTGCCGATCATTTCCAACAGCCTCTCATGACGCAAGCGCCATCCGATAGGCCGCGCTCTGGCGGTGATGAGCGTGGCAAATCGCAATGGCCAGCGCGTCGGCGGCATGTTCGGTGTCGAAGGTCGCCTTGGGCAGCAGCACCTTCACCATCATGTGGATCTGCTTCTTGTCGCCATGGCCGACGCCGATGACAGCCTTCTTCACCGCATTGGGCGCATACTCGGCGACGACCAGGCCGGCCCGCGCCGGCACCAGCATGGCGATGCCGCGCGCCTGGCCGAGCTTCAGCGTCGCCACCGCATCCTTGTTGACGAAGGTCTGTTCGACGGCCGCCTCATGCGGCATTGCCGCATGCAGGACTTCGGCAAGCCCGTCATGCAATTGGCAGAGCCGCGTCGCCAGTGCCGCCTTGTCCTCGGAGCGCACGGTGCCGGACGCGACGAAGCGCAAGGAATTGCCGAGGCTCTCGACGATGCCCCAGCCGGTGCGCCTGAGCCCCGGATCGATACCAATGATGCGAATCGCGTCCCCCATCCGGTTACTTTACCTCCGGGGGACAGCGATGCCAGCGAAATGTGAACAAACCGGAAACGGCATCTATCGAGCCGGAAATATTCCGAAGCCGATTAGTTGCGGGCGAAAGCGGTGTTGAGCAGGCTGATCTGATCGGAAACCGGATTGGGGCGGCGGCCCATCGGCTGCATGTCGACCACCGCGCCGGCGCCGTAGATCTCGTCGTCCATGCGGCGCACCAGCGCCTGCAGGCGAAGCGAGCGGTTGACGAGGTCGAGGAAATCCTCGGGCAGTTCCGCCCAGCCTGCGGCTTCGTCATGCGCGGAAGCGGTATCGAGGCGCACCTTGGATTTTTCCGAAGCGACCTGGTCGCGGGTCATTTCGCCGGAATTGGCTGCGCGCTGCAAAAGCAGCCAGGAAGCAACCTGCATCAGCCTGGTCGTCAGCCGCATCGATTCCGCCGCGTAGAGCGTGGCCGCCAGCCGCGACAGCTTCTTGGCCTCGGCGCGGCCCTTGCCGTCGAGATATTCAGCCGCCTGTTCGACCAGCCCCATGCCTTCCTGGTAGAGCGGTTTGAAGGAATGCGAAAAAACCCGACGCTCCGCCAGTTTAACGGTTTTCGCACTGCCCTTCGAAGGCTCGTTCATTGCTACGCCCCTGCACTTGCAACCGGCCGATTCGGTTCTCTGCCGATACACCCGGCACCCTATCCAACTGAAGCTTGAAAATGCGCTTCGCCGGGGGTGAAGGCAAGCACATGTTTAACAGAAGGTTAACAGCGGACCGACACCCGGCGTGCAACCGGAATGCGGACAAAAAAAGAGCCGCGGATAAGGCGGCTCTCAGGAGTTTAACAGGGAGGCGTCAAACAAAGTGGCTCCAACCACTCGGTAAGAATCCAGATCACTGGATGCGCATAGTAAACGCCTGTAAAGCTTAATGAACCTTTAACGGCACCGATGTTTTTTAACCGAATGCCCCATTCCTGTGCCGTAACAGCACAGCCCCGAGGAATCACGCCTTCTTCCAAACCACCGGCAAAGCGATGAAGGCAAACAGCAGCATCCCCGCATAGAAGCCGATCGAGGCGATCCCCAGTACCGGCTCTATGGCCGGATTGCCCGCAAGCAGGAAGAAGAGGCCGATCATGAGCCCGATTCCGCTGATCGCGGTCAGCCAGAAATGGACGATGGCGATTGCCTTTTGCCCGGTGGCCGGAAACAGATGGTAGAAGAAGGCGAAGACCGCCGACATCAGCCATCCCGCGACCATGGTGTGAGCGTGGGTCGGCATCTGGCCATGATCCTGGCTGATCGCCATGTGGATGCCGAGCGCCATCCCGCACAGTGCATAGATGATCGCCAGTGTGAAGAAATTCCGTGCTACCCCTTGCATGCTTGTCCCCTCGAATTGCCTTTTCCCGTTTTCGGGAATGGGTTGATCGTCAGGCGATTGCTGTCGCCACCGGGCTCCCGGTGTCGGCGCACTAGCATCGGCAGTGTTTCAAGACGATGTCGCGCTCCCCTGACGCATCCGACAATAGCAGAAATGAAACCGCGCATCGGCTTGTTGTTGGCAACCGCGCTGGTTGAAAGCCGCCGAAACAGAAACTGCTTTTTCGCGACATCGTTCCGAAACAGGCGCCACGCTAAACGCCCGCTCCTCTGGCGGCCGGGGCATATCCGCTCCGCCGCAAAACCCGAAATATCCCAGGAGCAACGATGGACTGGTATTCGATCGTCAAATTTCTCCACATCGTCTCGGCCATTTTGTGGGTCGGCGGCGGCTTCGTGCTGTTCCTGCTCGGCGTGCTTGCCGAGCGCGCCGGCAACATCGCGGACAAGCTTCAGGCGATGCGCGCCAGCGGACAGCTGGGCGGGTGTTTCTTCGCGCCGATGTCGATGCTCACCCTGATCTTCGGCCTGATCATGTGCAGCTTCTGGGTCGGCTTCTCCGACCTGTGGATCATCATCGGCCTGGTCGGCTACGCCACGACCTTCTCGATCGGCATGTTCATCTTCAAGCCGACCGGCGAGCGCATGGGCGCGATGATCGCCAAGGAGGGCGTCACGCCGGCTGCGCTTGCCATTGGCCAGCGCATGATGAGCGCGGCGCGCTTCGACTATGCGGTGATGCTGGTGATCGTCGCCGACATGGTGCTGAAGCCGACCATGCATGATGTCGGCGTCCTCGCTGGCATGATACTGGTCCTGGTGGTGGGCGCCACGCTGGCCTTCGGTGGAAGCCGCCGGCTCGCGGAAAGCGCCGCCTGACGCTGGCGGTGAACCGCGCGCGGCAGCAAATCCGCCGGCCCGTTACATCAGGCCGGCAAGACCATCCCACAAAAGCTTCAGCGCCACGACCGCCACGGTCGCGTAGGTGAAGGGATAAAAGATCTCGGGCCGCATCCGCCGCACCAGCCAGGCGCCGGCGATGGTCGACAGCGGCGCCAGCGGCATCAGCACGGCCGATGCCGTCAGATTGGCGGTGTCGAACTGGCCAAGCGCGAAATAGGGGATGAGCTTCAACGCATTGGTCGCGGCAAAGAAGATCGCGGCCGTGCCCGACAGGACCTTGGGGTCGAGCCGGATCGGCAAGGCATAGACCTGGAAGGGCGGGCCGCCGACATGGGCGACGAAGCTGGTGAAGCCGGCAACCGTCCCCCAGATCGCCGCGGCCAGGCGGTTGGGCTCGGCGGCATGGTCGGCGCCATGGCGGAACTGCAGATAGAGCCAGCGCAACACGAAGATGATGGCGACGGCGCCGACGATCAGCCGCACCGCCTCTTCGGTGACCAGTGCGGCCGTCAGCCAGCCGAGGCCGATGCCGATGACGGCGCCCGGCATCATGTCGACCAGCATCTTGCGGTCGTAAACGCCCCACCACGTCCACACCGAGACGATGTCCATCAGGCACAGGATCGGTAAGAGGATGGCGGCCGCCTGCACCGGCGGTATGGTCAGCGCCATCAGCGGCACGCCGACGAAACCGACGGCACCGCCAAACCCGCCCTTGGACAGGCCGACCAGAATGACCGCCGGTATGGCGGCCGCGTAGAACCACGGATCGAGAAGCAGGCCTGACATGGGAAGGGACTGGTCTGGAGGGAAGGCGTCAGTGCCTGAATAACCCAGAATTGCGCTTCGGGCGACTGCAAATCCGGACCGGCTGCCGAACACCCGCCAATGTCCGGCTCGTGCCTATCGCCGCGCCGAGACCAGCAGGAACATCGGCCGCTCGAGTTCTTCCGCCAGTTCCGGCCTGGCCGTGATCTGGGCGTCCGTCGGACAGAATTCCTCGACATGCCCGATGGTGAAACCGGACCGGATCAGCGCGTTCAGCGTGGTGCCGATGGTGCGGTGGTGTTTCACCACGCCCTTGGCCAGCCAGTCGGTCCTGCGCGGACCTTCCACCAGATACCGGTCGACGGGCCATGTCCTGCGGCCTTCAGGATCGACCGCCCAGCTGGGGCTGGTCGGGGCCATGTAGATCGGATGTTCCATCGAGAAGACGAAATGCCCGCCAGGCGACAAGGCCTGATGCACCGTCCTGAACAGGCGCGCGACGTCCTCGACATAGTGCAGCGCAAGCGAGCTGTAGGCGAGATCGAAGCTGGCTCGCGGCAGGCTGAGCTGGTCAAGGTCGGCTCGCTCATAGATAATGCCTGCGTCCGGGCCGGCCGCCCTTGCCCGGCCCAGCATGTTCTCCGACAGGTCCAGCCCAAGGACGTGGCTCGCCCCGTGCTCATGCGCCCAGCGGCAGAACCAGCCGAAGCCGCAGCCGAGGTCGACGATGCGCAAACCGCCGACTTCAGGCAGCATCGCCCGCAGCGCCGGCCATTCGGCGGCACCTTCCAGGCCTTCGATCGACCGGCCAAGCTGGCTGTAGCCCGCGAAGAAATCCGGCTGGTCATAGATATTCTGTGCCATGTCCGTCCTCGTCTCTCAGCCCATCATCTGACGAACTGACATTTGGTGGACTGGCCGCGCATTTCCACCATGGCCATGTGGAGTCAAGACGATGATGAAGCCCCGAGCGGTGGCGGCCGCCGCCGGATCGGCTGCGCCTTGATGATGGCGGTGCTTGTCTCGGCCTTATCGGCAATGCGGTCGAGAATGCCGTCGAGATCGCCGATCGAGCGCACGAACAACCGCGCGACGAAACAATCATCACCCGTCACCTTGTCGCATTCGGCGAACTCGGCAATCTCTTCGATCAATTTCTGGACGATGTGCAGCTTGCCCGGCAAAGGCTTGATGCGCACGATCGCCTGCAGTGTATAGCCGAGCGCCAGCGGATCGATTTCGACCGTAAACGCCCGGATGACGCCGCGCTCCTCCAACCGCCGCAGCCGCTCCGAAACGCTCGGCGACGACAGCCCGACCTGGGCAGCCAGTTCCTTCAGCGAGGTCCGTGCATCCCGCACCAGGATTTCGAGGAGACTTCGGTCGAGATCGTCAAGCATTTCAGATTTCTCATAAATTCGCAGAAGTTACCTAATATAATTAGGCAATATCTCCATACCACCTTTTCCAGGAGATGGAAAGTGTCCACATCGCATGAGATCATGTGCCCTCAACAGGTTCAGAGGTCTATCATGAACGATACGGTACGCGGCACGGTCGAAATGTCGGCCGCAATGGCGATCCTGGGAACGATCGGATGGTTCGTCATCATGTCCGGCCAGCCGATCATGGATGTGGTGTTCTGGCGCTGCGCGTTCGGCGCGGTGACCCTGCTGATCATCTGCGCTTGCCTCGGATTGCTGCGCAACAGGCTGTCCTTGCGCGTCATCGGTCTCGCCGCGCTTGGTGGTGCGGCCATCGTCATCAACTGGCTGCTCCTGTTCAGCGCCTTCTCACGCGCTTCGATCTCGATCGCCACCGCCGTCTACAACACCCAGCCCTTCATGCTGGTCGGCTTCGGCGCGCTCTTCTTCGCCGAGCGGCTGACGCTGACCAAGCTGACCTGGCTGACAATCGCCTTCGCCGGCATGGTGCTGATCGTCGAGGCGGCCCCTGACGCCGGCGATGTCGGCACCAACTATTTTGCCGGCATCCTCATGGCGCTGGCGGCCGCCTTCTTCTGGGCCGTCGCGGCCATCGTCACCAAGAAGCTCAAGGGCACACCGCCGCATCTGATCGCGCTGATCCAGGTCTGCGTCGGCGTCGTCATGCTGGCGCCCTTTGCCAACCTCGCGCATCTTCCGGCCGATGCATGGAGCTGGGCCATGCTGGCAACGCTCGGCATCGTCCACACCGGCCTGATGTACATATTGATGTACGGCGCCATCCAGAAGCTGCCGACACATCTGCAGGGGTCGCTGTCCTTCATCTATCCGGTCGTCGCCATCCTGGTCGATGTCATGGCTTTCGGCCATCGGCTGCATCTCAGCCAGATCATCGGCGCCGCTTTGATCCTGACGGCGGCGGCCGGCATGAATCTCGGCTGGTCGCTGTGGAAGTCGAAAGTACCGGCGTAGCCTCCTCGATGGCGGCGACGATACTTTCGAACGCATGATCTCGCCGGCGGATAACACGTTGCTGATTTGCACGCCGATCGTCGTCCATGCGATGTGGATGCGGGCACAAAGCAACGGGGTAAAGGCGTGGCGCTCGGATCTTTTCAGGGACAGCTATTGCCCCGCGAACACATCCTTTGGAGCGGCATTCCCGCGCAAGGCTTGTTCTTCACCAGCCGGGATATGTTTCTCATTCCGTTCAGCCTGCTCTGGTGCGGTTTTGCAAGTTTCTGGACTTATACCGCGGCAAGGCAAGGTGCGCCGCTTTTCTTCGACGCATGGGGCGCAATGTTCATCTGCATCGGGCTCTTCTTCGTGTTTGGCAGATTTGCTGTCGACGCTTGGCTGAGACAGCGCATCTCCTATGCGGTCACCGACAAACGCATTCTCATCATGCGCACCGCGCCTTTCGCCACCTTCACATCGATCGATCTGGAGCGTCTTCCCGACATCCAGCTCACCGGCGAGGGCGAAAAGCGTGGCAGTTTGCGCTTCGGCGCAGCGGCATCGGTCTTCGGAAGTCCGGGCGGCTGGTCTCAATCGCGCGATCGAAGTTTTGGCAGCTGGTCGCCGGCTCTCGACCCCGTGCCGCAGTTCCTTGGCATCGAGGACCCGTCGAAAGTCTTCGACATCGTCACGAAAGCCCGCAATGGTCTTCGCTCCACCTGATGTCGCCTGACAGCTGACGCCTGTTCAATTCCGGCAGTTTGCTCTATGCCGCAATCCAACCATCTTCGCCCGGCATAGGCGAAACCCGGGATTGAAGAACCATGAACGACGCCACACCCCCAAATCGCTGCCGCATCGTGCTGATCACTCCGCCCGGCGTGCCAGCCGCCCGCATCGCCACCGCATTCGACGGTGGCGACGTCGCTTCGCTGATCCTGCCCGAGAACGGCATGGACGAGGCCTCCTTCCAGGCCTTTGCCGAACAGATCGTGCCGGCGGCGCAGGCCGCGGGGGTGGCGGTCGTCATTGCCGGCGACACCCGCATCGCGGGGCGTGTCCAGGCCGACGGCATCCATGTCGAGGTCTCCAAGGCCGAGCTTGCCGAGACGATCGAACATTTCCAGGCGAAAATGATGGTTGGCGCCGGCGGTGCCAAGACGCGGGACGATGCGCTCGAGCTTGGCGAGACGCGGCCCGACTACATCTTCTTCGGCCGCTTCGGCTACGACAACAAGCCCGAGCCGCATCCGCGCAACCTGTCGCTGGGACGATGGTGGGCCGACATGATCCAGATCCCCTGCATCGTCATGGCCGGGTCCGATCTGGCTTCCATCGAGGAAGTGGCGGCCACCGGCGCCGAATTCGTCGCGCTGTCGAGCGCAGTCTTCGCCGATGGCGTCGATCCGCAAGCGGCGATTGCCCGAGCCAACGCGCTGCTCGACGAAACCGCGCCACGCTTCGAGGACTGATGTGGTTCCGGTAAGGCTTCCCCTTCAGGCCTTGCTTGCAGCAGCCATGATTCAGGCCGCCGCCGCCGAAACCATACCCTTGCCGCAGCCCAAGCCTGAAACCGGCGTGCACACCGACAAGCCGATCGAAAACCAGCTGCCGCAGCCCGCCACCACGGCGGAGCCCGCACCGCTGCCCTCGGCCGACAGCATCAATCCAGACCGTTTCGGGGCCAAGCCCGCGGACGCGGCTTATGGCGCCTTCCAGCGCGGGCTCTACAAGACGGCCTACAATCTGGCGCTGACCCGCGCGCAAAACGGCGATCCGGCGGCGCAGACATTGGTGGCCGAAATCCTGTCGCGCGGGCTGGGCGTACCGCTCAACGCAGCGGAGGCGGCCAAATGGTACGCCGCCGCCGCCGAGCAGGGCGTGCCGGAATCGCAGTTCCAGTATGCGCTGATGCTGCTCGACGGCCGTTACGTCAAGAAGGACACGAAGGAGGCCTACGCGCTGATGCAGGCGGCCGCCGAAGCCGGCAACCAGCTGGCGCAGTTCAATTTCGCGCAGATGCTGGTCCAGCAGGATCCCGGCGAGGCGGGTCTGGCCAAAGCAGCCGCCTATTATGAGCGCGCTGCCGCGACCGGCCTCGCCGACGCGCAATACGCCATGTCCCAGATCTACGCCAACGGCGTCGGCGGCAAGCCGCGCGACGATGTGCAGGCAAGGCGCTTTTTGGCGCAGGCGGCACGGCAGAACTACGATACCGCGCAGATCGATCTCGCCGCCTGGATGATCGAGGGCCGCGGCGGCGCCCGCGACCTGAAATCGGCGTTCGGCTGGACGAAGCAGGCTGCCGAGGGCGGCAATGTCGCCGCCCAGAACCGCCTGGCAAAGCTCTATATGCAAGGCATCGGCACCGACCCGGACCTGGTGCTCGCCGGCGCCTGGTATATCGTCGCCCGCCGCGCCGGTCTCATCGATCCCGACATGGACGATTTCCTGCAAGGGCTGGGCGACGACCAGACCAAGCAGGCTCTGCAGAAGGCGAACCGCCTGCCTTGATGGCGGCCCGTGCAGTCATTGCATGTGATCGAGGACGACCTTGCCAAATGGCGAGCCATGCTCGAGATGGTGAAAAGCCTCTTCTGCCTCCACCCAGGGAAAGACCCGATCGACCACCGGCCGCAGTCCGTTCACGAGGAGCGCCCGGTTCATCGCCTCGAAGGATTCGCGCGAACCGACCGGTATGCCGCGCGCCGTGACCTGGCGGCGAAAGATGTCGAGCGGATTGATCGACCCGTCGCTGCCGCCGAGATAGCCGATGACGTTGATCTGGGCGCCGCGCGCCGCGGCCTTCAACGATTGCTCGAAGCTTTGTGGTCCGCCGACTTCGATAATGTGGTCGGCCCCGCGCCCGCCGGTCAGCGTCAGCACCGCCGTCGCCCAGTCCGGATCGCTGCGGTAGTTGATGCCGTCATGCGCGCCAAGCGCCTTTGCCCGCGTGAGCTTGTTGTCGCTGCTTGACGTGACGATGACACGTGCGCCGGCTGCCGCGGCGAACTGCACCGCAAACAGCGAGACGCCGCCAGTGCCCAGGCTGAGCACCGTCTCGCCCGGCTTCAACTGGCCTTCCGTGAACAGCGCATGCCAGGCCGTGACCGCGGCACAAGGCAATGTCGCCGCTTCGACATCGCTCAGATGTGGCGGCGCGAGCACGGCCGCCTGTTCGTCCAGCCGCGCGAATTCGCTGAGCAGACCATCGATGGGACCGCCGCGTTGATAGGACGGTTCGGCCATGGCAAAGCTGCCGCCGACCCAGCGCTGCCAGAACGTGCCACAGACGCGGTCGCCCACCTTGAAGCGGGTCACTTCGGCGCCAACCGCGACCACTTCGCCGACACCGTCCGAAAGCGGTATCAGCGGCAGCGCAAAGGCGGTGTGGTAACTGCCACGGGCGATCTCCACGTCACGGTAGTTGAGCGCGGTTGCCTTGACCTTGATGATCATCTCCTGGCGGCCTGGTTCCGGCATTGGCCGCTCGACCAATCTGAGATTGTCGATGCCGCCGGGGGCCTGCAATTCGATTGCCTGCATTGTCTTCCCTTTCCTTTTGGAGATCCGTCGAAAGGAAAATCGCTTGCCAGCATCGTGATTTCAAATTCATAATAATCAGAATGATTATGCACCTGGAGCATTTTCGGAATGCTGGAAGAATTGCGCACGCTTGTTCTCTTCGCCGAGGAAGGCTCGATCCAAAAAGTCGCGCAGCGTCTGCCGCTGACGCAGCCTGCCGTCACCCGGCAGATGCAGCGGCTGGAGGATATGCTCGCGACAACGCTTCTCGATCGCCGGCAGAAGCCGCCGCGCCTGACCGCGGCGGGATTGGAGGTGCTGGCACGGGCAAAGGACATACTAGCTTCGGTCGAGGCTCTGAAAGCGTTCGCCGCCGACGCCGAGCCGCAAGGCGTGCTGCGTGTCGGCCTGGCGCATGGCTTGTCCGATGCAGGCGTTGCCGGCGCCATCGCCGGCGCGGCTGCTGCGTTTCCAAAAATATCGTTGCGCCTCAAGACCGGCTGGAGCGCTGAGCTGATCGAGCAGTTCGAACGCGGCCAACTCGATATGGCGATCGTTCTGCGGCCTGCCGATCATCAAGGCTCGGAAGTGCTCGGCACCGAACGTCTCTGCGTCATAGCCCAGGCTGGCGGCACCGAACCCCATGTCACGAACGCTCGCATGCCTTGGGTTCTTAGCCCCGAACCTTGCGACGCGCGTCAGAGCCTCCTCGCCAATTTGGGCGGCGAACGGCATCGGCTTGTTGTGGCGGCGGAAATCCAGGACCCGGCGATGCAGATGGAATGGATACGTCGGGGACACGGCCTTGGTCTCATGCCGTTGCGGCTCGCGGCGCGCGGACTTCCCGACGGCCTCGCGCTTGTCGATGTCGACCTTTCATTGCAGGTCGTGGCACTGCGCTCCCCGCACCTCAACCGGCTGGCGATGGCCGCACAGGCCATAGCGAAGGCCGTCGGCGAAGCCATCAAGATCGAGGCCTGATGCCGGCGAGCCGGCTGGGCTCCGTCCGGCGTCCCTTGCCTCTCCTGGCGATTTGTGGTCTTGGGAGCCCCTAAATCGCTTGTCTCGGCGAAAATCTCATTCCGGATCCCATCATCATGGCCAAGATCAATGGCAACGAAATCCGTCCCGGCTACGTCATCGAGCACGATGGCGGCCTGTGGGTGGCGGTCAGGACCAACACCGTCAAGCCCGGCAAGGGCGGCGCGTATAACCAGGTCGAACTGAAGAACCTTATCAACGGCACCAAGCTCAACGAGCGCTTCCGCTCGGCCGAGACGGTCGAGCAGATCCGCCTCGACCTGAAGGATTTTTCCTTCCTCTACGAGCAGGACGACGCGCTGGTGTTCATGGACACCCAAAGCTACGAGCAGCTCGAACTGAACAAGGATTTCGTCGGCGACCGCGCCGCATTCCTGCAGGACGGCATGATGGTGACGGTTCAGCTCTATGAGGAAAGGCCGATCGGCATTTCGCTGCCCGATTATGTGACCCTGACCATCACCGAGGCCGATCCGGTGGTGAAGGGCCAGACGGCGGCATCCTCCTACAAGCCGGCGGTGCTGGAGAACGGCATCCGCGTACTGGTGCCGCCCTTCATCGGCGCCGGCGAACGCATCATCGTCGACACCAACGAAATCACTTACGTGCGCCGCGCGGACTGATGCATGTCGCCCAAAAGTGGCCCCGGTTTTGGGTCACCGAAATGCATCAAAACAGAGTTTAAAACGCGGGCACAGGAAGACACACTATGGCACGCTCAGCCCTTCTCAACGTCATGGTCCAGGCCGCAATGAAGGCCGGCCGCTCGCTGTCGCGCGACTTCGGCGAGGTCCAGAACCTGCAGGTCTCGCTGAAAGGCCCGGGCGACTATGTCAGCCAGGCCGACCGCAAGGCCGAGGACATCTTGTTTGCCGAATTGTCGAAGGCACGTCCGGGCTATGGCTTCCTGATGGAAGAGCGCGGCGTGGTGGAAGGCGACGACAGCCAGCACCGCTGGATCGTCGATCCGCTCGACGGCACCACCAATTTCCTGCACGGCATCCCGCTTTTCGCCGTCTCGATCGCGCTGGAGCGCCAGGGCCAGATCGTCGCCGGTGTCATCTACAATCCGGCGATGGACGAGCTCTATACGACCGAGCGCGGCGGCGGCGCCTTCATGAACGACCGCCGGTTGCGCGTCGCCGGCCGCATCAAGCTGGTCGACACGGTAATCGGCTGCGGCATGCCGCATCTGGGACGCGGCCACCACGGCAATTTCCTCGTCGAATTGCGCAACGTCATGGCCGAGGTTTCCGGCATCAGGCGGCTTGGCTCGGCCTCGCTCGATCTCGCCTATGTCGCCGCCGGCCGTATGGACGGCTTCTGGGAAACCGGCCTGTCGGCCTGGGACATCGCCGCCGGCCTGCTCTTGATCCGCGAAGCCGGCGGTTTCGTTTCCGATATGGATGGCGGACAGGACATGCTGGACAACGGCTCGGTCGTCGCCGGCAATGAGGTCATCCAGCGCGCTTTGCTGAAGGCCGTGAAGAAGCCTCTCTCGCCGCGCTGAACAGCCGCAGTCGCAAAACCGCCACCTAAGCTTGAAATACTGTCCGGCGGTTGCCCAGATATGGGGTGACGCAGGACGATCGATGACCAACACACCGCCGCAACTCGACATTCCGTTCATCGGGCGCTGGCACTATTCGCGCGCCGAGTTGATCGCCGACGGTATCGTCCATGCTGTCGGCATCGTGTTGGCGATCGCGGCCGGTTCGGCACTGCTGGCGCTGGCGGCGTTTCGGGTCGGGCCGGGCGAATACATCGCCGCCACGTTCTATGTCGTTTCGCTGCTTACGGTTCTGTCGGTGTCGCTGGCCTACAATCTGTGGCCGGTGTCCTCCCCGGCTAAATGGGTTCTGCGGCGTTTCGATCACGCCGCGATCTATCTCTTGATCGCCGCCACCTACACGCCCTTTCTCGCCCAGCTCGACGCTTCGCCGCTGGCCCGCTGGATGATCGTGCTGGTCTGGATCGCGGCGGCGGCAGGCATCGCCATCAAAGTGTTCTTCCCCGGCCGCTTCGACCGGGTGGCTGTGGTCTTCTACCTCGCCATCGGCTGGAGTGGCATCGTCCTGGTCAAGCCGCTCGTCGAGACGCTGCCGACGACCTCGATCGTGCTCATCGTCGCCGGTGGCATCGTCTATTCCTGCGGCGTCATTTTCTTCGCCTGGAAGGGACTGCGCTTCCACAACGCGCTGTGGCACGGCTTTGTCGTCACCGGCGCCGGCCTGCACCTGGCGGCCATGGTCGACTGCCTGGTCATCAACCGGCTCTGACTTGGGTTTCGATCGCCGATCGCACGAGCGGCACAGGGGCCCCACGGCAATATTGCCAAGCGCCATTCAATTTGGTCACAATTCCGTTTAGAGTCGCCAACTACGTGATCGGCGGCGCTGGAGCAATTCCAGGGAAAGTGTGAGCGGTTTCCCGTTCGGAATTGCGTAAAGGCAAATAGAGCATCGGAAACGGGGCACGGATGGCTTTTCTCAGATCCTTCGGCATGGGCAGACGCTCCGACGTTCTGATCTACGATCCGCATAAATTGTCGAGTCCGCAGGTCTTCCTGCTGACCATGGTCATCTTCCTGGCCATCGTCGCCTTTATTGCCGCCATCCTGACCCGCCAGATCTCGACGGCTTTCGTCACCAATCCCGGGCTCAACGGCCTGATCATCGGCGTGCTCGTGGTCGGCATCCTGCTCGCCTTCGCCCAGGTCGGGCGGCTGTTTCGCGAGGTGCGCTGGGTCAACTCCTTCCGCGCCGGCTCGGAGACGACAGAACCGGTGCTGCTGGCGCCGATGAAGGCCATGATCGGCCGCTCCTCGACCATGGCCTTCTCGACCTCCTCGATGCGCACCATGCTCGATTCCATCGCCACGCGCCTCGACGAGAGCCGCGACACCTCGCGCTACCTGGTCGGCCTCCTGGTGTTCCTCGGCCTGCTCGGCACCTTCTGGGGCCTGCTCAACACGATCGGCTCGATCCGCGAGACCATCGAATCGCTCGACCCCGGCACGGGTGATGCCGCGGCGGTGCTCGATTCGCTGAAGCAGGGGCTGTCGGCACCGCTGGCCGGCATGGGCACGGCCTTCTCCTCCTCGCTGTTCGGCCTGTCGGGCTCGCTCGTCCTCGGCTTCCTCGACCTGCAGGCGGGCCGCGCCCAGACGCGCTTCTACACCGAGCTTGAGAACTGGCTGTCCTCGGTCACGGATCTCTCCTCCGACATCGTCGTCTCCGATCCGGCCAAGACCGAATCCTCCGACGAGATTCGTGTGCTGTCGGAGCGGCTGCGCAGCATGCAGGAGAATGGCGGCGGCTCCAATCCGCGCGTCGCCACCGCCATGGCCAATCTCGCCGACGGCATTTCCGGCCTGGTCAAGAACATGCGCTCCGAGCAGCAGATCATGCGCGACTGGGTCGAGGCCCAGTCCGATGAGCAGAAGGCGATGCGCAACACGCTGGAAAAGATCGCCGACGCCCTGAAGAAGCCCGGGGTGCACTGACATGGCGCTTGCCAGGGGCCGGCGCACCGATCGCCGCATCGACTACTGGCCGGGCTTTGTCGACGCGCTGTCGACGCTGCTGCTCGCCATCATGTTCCTGCTCACCGTCTTCGTTCTGGCGCAGTTTCTGCTCGGCCGTGAAATCTCCGGCAAGGACACCGTTCTCAACCGGCTCAACTCGCAAATCAACGAGCTGACCCAGCTGCTGGCACTGGAGCGCTCGACGGCGCAGGACAAGGACGATTCGCTCGCCAATCTGCAGGCGTCGCTATCGGCGGCCGAGGCCGAGAAGAGCCGGCTCGAACAGTTGCTCGCGCAAGGTGCCGGCGCCGGCGATGCCGCCAACCAGCGGGCCGCGGTGTTGGGCGGCGAACTCGACAACCAGCGCCAGATCAGCCAGCAGGCGCTGAGCCAGGTCGAGATTCTCAACCAGCAAATCGCGGCACTGCGCAAGCAGATCGGCGCGCTCGAGGATGCGCTCAACGTGTCCGAGACCCGCGACCGCGATTCCAACACCAAAATCGCCGATCTCGGCCGCCGCCTGAACGTCGCCCTGGCGCAGCGCGTGCAGGAATTGAACCGCTATCGCTCCGACTTCTTCGGGCGCCTGCGCGAGATCCTCGCCGACCGCGAGAACATCCGCATCGTCGGCGACCGCTTCGTCTTCCAGTCGGAAGTGCTGTTCCCGACCGGCTCCGAGGTGATCAACGATGCCGGCAAGGTCGAAATGAAGAAGCTCGCCGACGCCATCATCGAACTGCAGAAGGAAATTCCGCCCGAGATCAACTGGGTGCTGCGCGTCGATGGCCACACCGACAACAAGCCGCTCTCCGGCACAGGCCGCTATCGCGACAATTGGGAGCTGTCGACGGCGCGTTCGACCTCGGTGGTCAAGTTCCTGATCGAGAACGGCGTGCCGGCCAACCGGCTGGTCGCCGCCGGCTTCGGCGAGTTCCAGCCGCTCGATCCCGCCGACACCGACGAGGCGCGCAACAAGAACCGCCGCATTGAACTGAAGCTCACCGAACGGTGATTCATCATCACGGAAAAGTCACGCGAACTTGTTCGTCGGCTCAACTCTAGGGCGCAGGCCGGAGCGGGCAAGGCCTGAAAAGATTATCTTTTTTTAATTACACTTCACGCCGAAGCGCTCCTAGCTTGCCGCGCAGGGCCGAGAACCGCCGGCGATGCCTCCCATCGCGACGCGACGGAACTGGACGACCCACGGCAGGGAGGCAGACGTAAGAACCGCTGCCTTTCTCTTCAGGAGGAGACGCGACGATGCGCTCTTTTAACCCCACGCTCAGAACTGCAGCACTGACCGCATTCTTCATCGCCATTCCGCTCGCCGGCGCCTATGCCGCGGGCCATCACAAGGGCGTTCTCGATGCCACCAACCCGACCGATTTGACGGGTCCGCGTGTCGAAGCCCTCATTGAACAGGCTCAAGGCGTCCGCCAGGGCATCGTCGACGCACGGCAGGCCAACAGCATCACCCCGACCGTGGCGGCACACCTGGAAATGCGCGCCGACCAGATCCGCCGGGCGGCCGAGAAGATTGCCGCGTCGGATCACGGCAGGATACCGGCCGCGCAGTATCATGACCTGCTGAGCCATCTCGACCGTGTCGACCAGCGCTTGATGATCTATACTGGCAGCGGTTTCCAGATGGGCGACGGCTCCGACGGAGGAAACTATCCGAACGGCTGAGCCTCTAAGGGCCCAAGAGGAAGGGACCATCTGGCGCCTTCGGGACCCCAATCCCGCGGGCGTCCTTTTTCCTCGCCTGTCCCGCTTGCCTACCAACCAAGCCAGACCGCGATCAGGGCGACCACCGCCGGCACGGTCTGGATGAACAGGATTTTGCGGCCGACCGTTGCCGCGCCGTAGAGGCCGGCAATCGCGACGCACAACAGGAAGAAAACTTTGACCTGAAAACCGGCGGCGCCGAGATAAAGCCCCCAGATCAGGCCGGCGGCGAGAAATCCGTTATAGAGGCCCTGATTGGCGGCCAGCACCTTCGAGGCATTGGCGAATTCCGGCGTCAGGCGGAATGTCTTGTGCCCGCGCGGCGTGTCCCACAGCACCATCTCGAGATAGACGATGTAGACATGGATCAAGGCCACCAGCCCGACCAGGATGTTGCCGATCATTTGCTCCCCCTTCACGCGTTACCGGCAGCATTTCATGTGTCGCATCGCCTGCGCAAGGCGCATCTGGCGGACGGTATCCAGAGCAATTCCAGGAAAAGTGTGAAGCGGTTTTCCCTTGGGAATTTGCGTCAAAACAAAGAGTCAGAGCAGGTTGCCGTTTCCGTGAAACGGTGAACTGCTCTGAGGGTTGCCAACGCTTTTGCGTTGGTGTCTTTTCGCGCCGTCCTCAATCACGGAAGCCGCCATGTCCTTTCAGAAACTCGACGACCTCGGCCACAAGCTCGAAGCGCTTGAGCATGCGCTGGCCATTCTCGGCGCCGATGAGGCGACGCATATGGCCGTCGGCGGCGGCGAGAAGCGTGCCGAGGCGATGGCGGCACTGGCCGGCATGTACCACACCAGGGCAACCGCACCGGAAATCGCCGACTGGATCACCGCCGCCGAAGGCGAGGCGCTCGACGACGAGCAACGCGCGGCTCTCGGCGAACTGCGGCGGCAATACACCAACCTGACCTGCCTGCCGGTCGAGTTCGTCGAACGCCAGACGACGGCGCGCATGCGGTGCGAGCAGCTGTGGCGCGACCTGCGCGCCAAGAACGATTGGGCGGGCTTCCAGCCGGCGCTCGAGGGCGTGGTGGCGCTGGTGCGCGAAGAGGCAGCTCTGCGCTCCGCCGTGCTCGGCCTCGCCCCCTACGATGCGCTGATGGAGCAATTCGACCCCGGCAACCGTACGGCGGACATCACCCCCGTCTTCGCGGAGCTGAAAGCCTTCCTCAAGGGATTCGTGCCGGAGGCGCTGGCGATCCAGGAAGCGCGGCTGCGCAAGCATCCGCTGAAGCCGCTTTCGGGCACCTATGCGATCGACAAGCAGCGCGAACTTGGCCTTGCCATGATGGCGGCGGTCGGTTTCGACCTGACGCACGGCTCACTGTCGGTGTCGCACCATCCCTTCTGCGGCGGCGTGCCCAGCGACGTGCGCATCACCACCCGCTACAAGACATCGGATTTCCTGTCGGCGCTGATGGGCGTGCTGCACGAGACCGGCCACGCGCTCTACGAGCAGAACCTGCCGAAGGCCTGGTCGCACTGGCCGCTCGGCAAGGCGCGCGGCATGGCCGTGCATGAAAGCCAGAGCCTGTTCGTCGAAAAGCAGGTCGGCCGCAATCCCGCCTTCTGGCGCTGGGCGCTGCCGGTGCTGGAAAGGCATCTTGGCGAGACCTGGTCGCTCGACGACCTCCTGCCGCATGTGCATCGCGTCGAGCGCGGCCTGATCCGCGTCGACGCCGACGAGGTGACCTATCCCCTGCATGTCATCCTGCGCTACGAGTTGGAGCAGGAGCTGGTCGCGGGCAGGCTGGAGGTGGCTGATCTTCCCGAAGCCTGGGACGCCAAGATGCGCGACTATCTCGGCCTCTCCACATTGGACAACCCGGCCGACGGGCCGATGCAGGACGTGCATTGGCCGGGCGCCGCCTTCGGCTACTTCCCGTCCTATACGCTGGGCGCGATGATGGCGGCGCAGCAATGGGCCGCTCTGACGCGGGAGCATCCCTCCGCCGACGACGATCTGGCGAAAGGGAATTTCACTGCCATCAACGACTGGCGCCGCAAGAAGATATGGTCGCAGGGATCGCGCTGGTCGACGCCGGAACTGCTCGAACGCGCCACCGGCGAAAAGCTCAACGCCGTGTATTTCGTCAATCACCTGAAGCAGCGCTACGGCGGATGAGATCGGCCATCGTGCCATCCCGATTTCGGTGACAAGCGGCAACAGCCGGCGAACAACAAGGCGATGAGGCGCCATCGCCTGATGGCGATCTTGCAGGATCGCCTCTACTTTTCTATCACTGGTGGCATTCGACGGCACATTGCAAGACGTGCGGATCATGAGGGCGGGTGCTTTCCGGTGACATCTTCTGCGATCACGCGGCTTTTCGTCTTGATTGCCTTTGCGTTTTTTTGCGTCCCGGCCATGGCCGACGCCGAAATCCACAAGGGCAGCCCTGGCAGCTGGATCGACCGGATCGAACTTCCGAAGGCGGACCCGCGCTTCGACAGCCGGATCAAGAACGGCATCTCCAATCTTGTCTCGGAATATCAGATCCGGCAGCATCCTGGTGGCATCGAGGTATTCGACCGCTATGCCTACAGGATCGTCGACCGCACCGGACTCGAGCGCGGCGCCGCCATAAATTTCGAGTTCGACCCGGCGACGTCGCAGGTAACGATGAACTGGCTGAACATCATCCGCGACGGCGTCGTCATCGACCGGCTGCCCGGAGCCACCTTCGATGTGTTCCGGCGCGAGAAGGATGCCGAGAAGGGCCTGTTCGACGGCTGGCTCACGGCTTATGTGAATGTCGACGATGTCCGTGTCGGCGACATCATCGACTATGGCAAAACCACCGTCAGGACACCGATCGTCGGCGCGGATCTGTTCTTCCACTCGGTCGCCATGGCCTGGGGCGAACCGATAGCGCTCATCCGCGAGAAGGTCATCTGGCCGGCAAACCAACCCTTGAACATCCGCCAGGTGCGCACCGACATCCAGCCGGATGTCAAAACCGACGGGGCGTTGAAAACCTATACCTGGCAAAGCATCAACCCTGCCCCGGTCAAGCCCGAGGAGAACCTGCCTGCCTATCCGACGGTCCAGATCTCCTCGACGGCCAAATGGCAGGATGTCGTCGATGCGATGTTGCCCTACTACCGGCTCGACCAGGAATTGCCGGCCGCTTTCGCTTCGAAGCTCGATGACATCGCCGCCAGATACGCCAAGCCGGAAGACCGCATGATCGAGGCGATGCGGCTGGTCCAGGACACCATCCGCTATGTCAGCCTGTCGATGGGCCGCGGCTCCTATATTCCCCGCAGCCCCAGCACCGTGATCGCCTCGGGCTTCGGCGACTGCAAGGACAAGGCCCTGCTTCTTGCCTCCAGCCTGCGCCGGCTTGGCGTTGAGGCCGAGCCAGCCCTGACCGATCTCGACGACGGACTGGCGCTTGGCGACATGCTGCCGACGATACGCGCCTTCGACCACGTCATCGTCAAGGCATCGATCAAAAGCCAGACCTACTGGATCGATGCGACCAATTACCTGCAGGGTGGCCGGGCCGAAAACCTTGTTCCGCCCGACTATGGCTTTGCCTTGCCTGTCGTCGCCGGCAAAGCGCAAATGGAGAGGATGGAGCGCAAGGAGCTTTTCCAGCCGACCACCTTCGTCAGCGAAGCCTTCGATTTTCCCAAACTCAAAGGCGAGGCGCTCAAGCTGACGGTCAGCACGACCTACCGGGACGCGGACGCCGACTCAATGCGCTACAGGCTGGTTTCGCAATCGGCCACCAAGCTCGCCGACGACTATCTCCAATACTACAACCGGCAATATCCGGGGATGATCAGCCTGGTGCCGTTGTCGACAAAGGACGACCGTGACGGCAATGTCGTCACCACGGTCGAATCCTACGAACTGCCGGCCGAGGATCTCGATGCCGATGATCTCGTCAAGAACTTCCCACTGAAGGCGGATGTCGGCATCAGCAATTTGCCGGAGCCGGACATGGTCGGCAGGAGCGGGCCGATCTGGCTCGGCAGCCCGATGTTCAAGCGCCACCAGTGCATCGTCAGGAACCTGAAGGCGGCGTTTGTCGGTCCCGAAAAGTCCGACGACGTGATCACGCCTTATGTCGCCTTCAAGGCGCGCTGGTCGAGCACGCCGACCGAATTTCAGGTCGACTGGTTTCTCAAGACGATCGGCGACCGGGTTCCGGCCAAGGATATCGGCTTGTATCTGAGGTCACGCAGGAAGATGAGCGACAATTCCTCCTGGAGTTACAATTTCGGCTATGCCGAACCTGAGGCGAACTGAGCCCTCCAAGCAATTCCAGGGTGAAACGGTTTTCGTCCGGAAATCGCGCTGGTCCGTGATTATTCCGCCGCGCCTCTGAAAGCGCTGGCGCCGGTCTCGAACTGCAGCTTGGCCAGCCTGGCATAGATGCCGCCCTTGGCCACCAGGCTCTGATGCGTGCCTTCCTCGACGATGCGGCCGCCATCCATCACCAGGATCCTGTCGGCCTTCAGCACCGTCGCCAGCCGATGGGCGATGACGATGGTGGTGCGGCCTTGCATCAGCCGTTCCAGAGCCATCTGCACCAGCGTCTCGCTTTCGGCGTCGAGTGCCGAAGTGGCTTCGTCGAGCAGCAGGATCGGCGCGTCGCGCAGGATGGCGCGGGCGATAGCCACGCGCTGGCGCTGGCCGCCGGACAGCGTCACGCCGCGCTCGCCGACCTGGCTGTCATAGCCGTTCTCGAGCTTGAGGATGAATTCGTCGGCCAGCGCGTCCTTGGCCGCCGCCTCGATCTCGGTATTGCCTGCGCCCGGCCGGCCGAAGCCGATATTGTCGCGCGCGCTCGCCGCGAAGATGGTGACGTCCTGCGGTACGATGGCGATGCGCTCGCGGACCGAAACCGGATCGGCTTCGCGCACGTCGACGCCGTCGATCAGGATCTTGCCGGTCTCGGGATCGTAGAAGCGCAGGATCAGCGAAAAGACCGTGCTCTTGCCGGCCCCCGAGGGGCCGACGATGGCCACCGTCTCGCCGGGCATGACCTGGAAACTCAGGCCGTGGACGGCGGCACGGTCGGGCCTTGCCGGATAGGAGAAGGAGACGTCGTCGAAGACGATCGCGCCCTTGGCGACCGCCGGCAGCGGCTTCGGATCAGCCGGCGCCTGGATCGCCGGCTTCTCGGCCAGGATCTCGGTCAGCCGCTCGGCCGCGCCCGCCGCCTGCGCAAGCTCGCCCCAGACTTCCGACAGCGCGCCGAGCGCGCCGGCGGCGAACACCGAATAGAGCAGGAACTGGCCAAGCGTGCCCGGCGATATCGCGCCATCGAGGACGTCGCGCGAGCCGAACCAGAGCACCGCCACGACCGACGAGAAAATGGTGAAAATGGCAAAGAAGGTGAGAAAAGAGCGCGCGAAGATCGAGGCGCGTGCCGCCTCGAAGGCAGCCTCCACGGCACCCGAAAAATGACTGGTGACCAGCTTCTCGTTGGTGAAGGCCTGCAGCGTGCGCACCGCACCGATCTGCTCGCTGGCATAGGCTGTGGCATCGGCAAGCGTATCCTGCGCCTGCCTTGACTTGCGCCGCACCGAACGGCCGAAGGCGACCAGCGGCAGCACGATCACGGGTATGGCAGCTATGACCAGGCTGGACAGTTTCGGGCTGGTGATGACCATCATTCCCACCGCGCCGAGGCCAAGGATGACGTTGCGCAGCGCGACAGAAGCCGTGGCGCCGACGGCCGACTTGACCTGTGTGGTGTCGGCGGCGAGCCGCGAGACGATCTCGCCCGACTGGGCGGTGTCGAAGAAGGCAGGCGACAGCGTCGTCACATGGGCAAAGACATCGCGCCTGATATCGGCGACGACGCGCTCGCCGAGCGTGATGACGAAATAGTAGCGGCTGGCCGATGCCGCCGCCAGCACGGCGGCCATCGCCACAAGGGCGGCGAAATATTCGGCGATGAAGGTGGTGCTGGACGACGAGAAACCATGGTCGATCATGCGTCGCACGGCCAGCGGCAGCGCCAATGTCGTTGCCGCCGCGATGGCCAGCGAGATGAGGGCGCCGACGACCAGCGTGCGATATCCAGTGAGATAGGGGAACAGGCGCCTGAGCGGCTTGAGCGAGCGTCGGCGCTCGTCTGCGCTGCTAGATTGCGCCATCTCGATGTTTCCTCTAGCCGCTTAAGTTTTATGCGCTTCAATATGCGCTTGCCGCGGCCTTGTGATTCAATTCCGCCTGATGTATAGGCTCGCCGACCGTTTTAGAAGCCGTGGCTCCTCAATAGCTGCGGCTTCGAGTTTTAAAAAGAGGCGCATCGACGCAGGCTTATGCCCGTCAGCCGCGCCGGCAAGCCAGGAACCGAGCCATGAAGAGCGCTATCCATCCCGATTATCACACCATCAAGGTCGTCATGACCGACGGCACCGAATACATGACCCGTTCGACCTGGGGCAAGGAAGGCGATACGATGAACCTCGATATCGACCCGACGACGCACCCGGCCTGGACCGGCGGCCAGCAGACCCTGCTCGACCGCGGCGGCAGACTGTCGAAGTTCAAGAAGCGTTTCGAAGGTTTCGGCCTCTAAGCCCATTTCGGCATTGCCGCAGATCAAAAACCCGCCTTCGAGGCGGGTTTTTTGTTCAGCGAATAATGGCCCTGACAAAGTCGCCCTTGATGACGACCGAGGGCTTGGCACCGGCGGTGTTGGTGATCGTACTGTCGACGAAGGACGCCGTCGCGGCGACCGAGTAGCTGACCGCAACCCCCTGGCCGAAAGACAGCGTGGCATCCAGCGCCTTGCCGGTGATGGCGATGTTTTCGTCCTGCCGGACGCTGCCAAAGGCGAGATTGGCTCTCAGCGCGTCGCCCTTGAGCTCGACGGTCGAGGCATGCCCGTCCAGTGAAACATCGGCCGCCTTGCTGTTTATGGCGATGGTGGAGAAATTCCCCGCCATGTTGGCCTGCAGCGCCGCCTGGTCGATCGACACCGAACTTTCCGGCTGGATGTTGGCGCTGATCTCGACCCTGCAGTCCGAGGGATCCAGCCAGGAGGAAGGCGCAACGTCGATACGCAATGTCGAGGCCTCCAGCTTCATGTCGTTGGCAAGGCTGCAGTCATTGGCGAACCAGCTCGAATACCAGCGCGCGAACCAGCCTTCGCGGCGGCTGCCGATCGTTGCCTGGTAGGGAGCCGAGGCCGAAGTGGTGAGCCTGACGGAACTGGCTTCGCCGGATATGACGACGGCGCTCACGCCGGCGAGATCGAGTGTCTTGCCGGCATCCCCCCTTTCCGGTGACGCGAGCACGACGCTGCCGAATGACAGCAGGCCAAGAATTGCGGATTTCATTGATATCTCCGATCATGTGTGGCGGTCCCCGCTGGACCGTGGCGCTGTCGGAATGACCCGGGACGTCGTTTTCCGCGACCTCGATCGCGATCCGGGACGACCGTGAACGCAATCCGGGTCATTGTCGGTCGCTGCCAGCCTTGGAACCACGCCTGCGATCATGATCTTCATTCCCCTGCCGTTCGTCGTCTCCCTGCTGCTCGTCATCCTGCTCATGCAGATGGTCCGCCGAAGCGACGCCGACCCGCGCGATAACATCGCTTTCATGCTGCTGATGGCGGCCTATGCCTTGCAGTCGGTGCTGATCGGCATCCGTTGGGGTTATGACACCAGGATCGTCATGCCGGTCCTGTCGGTGCTGGCGGCGCTGATCGCGCCGCTTGCCTGGATCGCCTTCAGTGGCCTGACGAAGGAACGGGCGGAGCATCGCCTGGCACGGCTGTGGCCGCATCTGCTGCCGGCCTGCCTGGTCGCCCTGCTGCTGATCTTCTGGCGCGAGCCGGTCGGGCCGGTGATCATCCTGGTGTTCCTGTCGTATGGGCTGGCACTGCTTTGGCTTGCGCTGGCCGGCCCGGATATCCTCGTCGAATCGCGCCTCGACGGCGTCTTGCTGTCCTACCGATCGCTGTGGGTGACGGCGCTGGCGATCCTCGCGTCGCCCATCACCGACATCATCATCAGTTTCGACATGCAATGGACCGGCGGCGTTCATTCCGGCGCGGTCATTGCCGGCGGCAACGTGCTGGCGCTGCTGCTTCTCGGCGGTGCCGCCGCGGTCGCCAGCGAAGCCGCCGCTCCGGACGAAGACGAGGAAGAAGAGGATGGGCCGCAGGAGCAGATCGCACCACAGGCAACCAGCGAAGACTCCGCGATCGCGGCGGCGGTCGACGCGCTGATGCGATCGAAGGAGCTCTACAAGGACGTCGATCTCAACCTTGGGCGCATCGCCAGGCGGCTCGGCCTGCCGGCACGGCAAGTGTCGTCGGCCATCAATCGCATCCACGGATCGAGCGTGTCGCAATATGTCAACAACCAGAGGATCGACGAGGCGCGCCGCCTGCTGGCGACGACGGACGAACCGATCACCCGCATCATGTTCGACGCCGGTTTCCTCAGCAAATCGAACTTCAACCGCGAGTTCCTGCGCATCACCGGCCTGAGCCCGAAGGCCTGGCGGCTTGAGCACCAGCCGCCAGGCGGTGCGATGCCGGTTAAATCCTTGCCAGCCACATCCTTGTTGGCCACATCTTTGCCGGAGGAAGGAAAATGAACAGGCGCGGCGCCATTCAGTCTCCGGCCAGTTCCCTGAGCGCCATGCGCTTGTAGGCGGCGACCAGCCTGTCGCCCTCCTCCCGCTCGACCGAGATCGCCAGCCGCATGACAGCCTCGCCCATTTGCCAGACGAGAAACGCCGCAGTCTCCAGGGCGACGGGATCGGCGCCGGGACGCAAGCGCTTCAGCACCGCCACGAGGAATTCAGCATTGGCCCGGCTGTCGGCGAGTTCGAGTTGGCGCAGCGCCTTGTCGGCCTGCGTGCCCGACCAGATGTCGCGCATCACCGGCTCGGCCAGGAACAGCCCGTAGTAAATCTCGACCAGCTCTGAAAACGCCTGGTTCAGCCCTTCCACATCACTGACATCGGCAAGTGCCGCCGAGATACAGGCCTGGCTTTCGGCCGTGTAGCGCTCGGCCAGCGCCCAGATGATCGCCCGCTTGTCGGGGAAGAACTGGTAAAGCGAGCCGATCGACACCCCTGCCCGATCCGCGACTTCTCCCATGCGCATGGCGTCGCTGCCTTGCTCGGCGATCAGTGCCGAGGCTGCGGCCAGCATGCGCTCCACCCGCTCGCGGCTGCGCTGCTGGCTCGGCGCCCGCCGTGGCGAAGCGATCTGCTCATTGGCCGGCGTGCCTTCCATGGACTGTCTCCCAACAACGCATTCGGCACAATCGCCGAGGAAATGGCTTGACTCGCAAAATACGAGGGTTTATCACGTTTTGCAAATGTGAGGATTACTCATGTTTTGCAACAGAGGAAAACCACCATGACCGACACCAAACCAATCCTGATCCTCGGCGGCACCGGCAAGACCGGCCGCCGTCTCGCCGAGCGGCTGACGGCGCGCGGCATTCCGGTACGCATCGGTTCCCGTTCCGCCGAGACTCGTTTCGACTGGGAAGCTCCCGCAAGCTGGGCTCCCGCACTCGAGGGCGTCAGCGCGGTCTACATCAGCTACTATCCCGACATCGCCGTGCCGGGCGCCGCCGAAGTGATCGGCGCCTTCGCCCGCCTTGCCGTGCGGCATGGCGTTCGCCGGCTGGTGCTTTTGTCGGGCCGCGGCGAGCAAGAGGCGCAGCGCGCCGAAGAGATGCTGAAGGCTTCCGGGGCCGACTGGACGATCCTGCGCTGCGCCTGGTTCTCGCAGAATTTCAGCGAAGGCTTTCTCGTCGAACCACTGCTGGCGGGCGAGGTCGCACTGCCGGTCGGACCGGTCGGCGAACCCTTTGTCGATGTCGACGACATCGCCGACGCCGCCGAAGCGGTGCTGACTGAGCCCGGTCATGTCGGCCAGCTCTATGAGCTCACGGGGCCGCGGCTGTTGAGCTTCACTGACGCGGTCGCCGAGATTGCCAAGGCGGCAGGACGCGACATCCGCTTTGTCAGAATTTCGCATGACGAGTTCACGACCGCTGTCGCGTCATACGAACTGCCACCCGAAATCGTCTGGCTGCTCAATGAGCTGTTCACCCAGGTGCTCGACGGCCGCAACGAGTCGCTCACCGACGGCGTCCAGCGCGTGCTCGGCCGTGCACCGAAAGACTTTTCCGCCTACGCAACCGAAACCGCCGCTAGCCGAATCTGGAGTCACTGAGATGATCAAGCTTGTCCCCGCCCTCACCATCATCGCCGCCATTGGCTCGGGCGTCGTCGGCGGCGTGTTCTTCGCCTTTTCCAACTTCGTCATGGCAGCACTTGCCCGGCTGCCCGTCCCGCAAGGCATCGCGGCGATGAATTCGATCAACATCACGGTGATCACGCCGACTTTCATGACGGCGCTCTTCGGCACTGGACTGCTCTGTCTGGTGCTTATCGCCGCCGCCATCAGGGGCTGGAGCCAGTCCGGCTCGTACTGGCTGCTTGCCGGCGCGGTAGTCTACGTGATCGGCAACCCGATTGTGACCATGGTCTTCAACGTGCCGCTCAACGATGCGCTTGCCGCCGTCGATCCGGCCAGCAGCAATGGCGCCGCGGTGTGGGCGAACCATCTGAGCCAATGGGTGATGTGGAACCACGTCCGCACCATCACCGCCATCGTGGCGATGGCCTGCTTCATCTTCGCCTTGCTCTAAGCATTGCTCCAGGAGGCCTTACGAAACGCAAAGGACTCCGCTCAGGCGGGGTCCTTTTGCGTGTGACCCTTCCGGTCGGAATGACCGAGGTCGCGATCCGGATCGATGACATCACGGACCAGCTGCTTGAGTTTTGCCGCGTCCGGAAAGCCGCCGTCGCGCTTGCGGTCCCAGACCAGCACATCGTTGCAGGAGATGGTGAAGATGCCACCGGTGCCGGGCACGAGCGTCACCTCGCCGAGATCGGTGCCGAAGGTGGAGAGCAGTTCCTGCGCCATCCAGCCGGCGCGCAGCAGCCACTGGCACTGCGTGCAATAGGTGATGACGACGCAATGCTTCCCTGACGCGTTCATTGGTCCGTCTCCAGAACGCGCACGGTCGTGCCGGCAACCCGGTCATGTATTGGCTCGTTGCCGAGTGCGATGGTCAGCGCGATCCAGCATGGCCAGAAGAAAGCCAGGGCAGACGCGGTAAAGGCGATTACGATTTCCAGTCGGGAATAGTCCAGCAAGGGTGCCGGAACGGTTTTCCAGGTCTGGAAAGCAAAGAAAGCTCCGACCAGCGTGGCGGGTAGATAGCCCAGGAATTTCATCACCTGCCGACGAACGGCTTTTTGCAAAGCGAGGCCTTCCCTATGCCAATCCAACTCGTCATGGATGAAGAGGGCCAGGACCCCCTTGCCAAGCGACCGGCTGAAAGCCCCCTCCATCACAAGAAGATAGGTCGCCAGGACCAGCACCTGGAGGAAGCCTAGATCCAGTGCCGCAGCTCGAAAATTTCCGTTTGAATCAAGGTCTATTGAAAGGGTTGATACTGCCTTCGATTGAGCGTCCGTGCTCGTGCCGGCTGCCCATCTGGCCACCGGAAAACCGAAGAAGGATGTTGCACAGACCTGCCAATCGTAGCGGGAAAGTAAAGGATCGCTTGTTCCTTTCAGACTGGCGGACTGGCAGGTTTTCCAGTTCAGCCAGAAGCTGCCTTTCACTCCGCCGTCGGTCATCAGAAACAAGGCCGCGACCAGCGCATAAAGAGCGACGAAGATGACAAGGTAGTCGATAAGCGAAGCGAAAAGCCGTCGCCAAAGGCCGCCTGGGCGAGGCCAGGTCACTGCAAGTTCAACGCCGTCGTCAGTCATCTTCCCCCTCGCCGACAACTGACTGCGCTACACCTTTGGTCTAAGTCTCAAGCAGCGAGGCCATGCTACCCGCCTGTAGCGCCGTTGGCCACCGCCTTGCAACTCAAGCCGCGCTGAGCTTGGCCATGGTCTCGTCGTCGACCTCGAAGTTGGCGTAGACGCTTTGCACGTCATCGTCGTCCTCGAGCGTAGCGACCAGCTTCATCAGCGACTGTGCCCGTTCCTCGTCGACCGGCACATTGTTCTGCGGCCGCCAGATCAGTTTCACCGATTCTGCCTCGCCGAGCGAAGCTTCCAGCGCCTTCGACACCTCGCCGAGATTCTCGAAGGCGCAATAGATCGTGTGGCCTTCCTCGTCGGTTTCCACGTCGTCGGCGCCGGCTTCGATCGCCGCGTCCATCACCTTGTCGGCGCTGCCGGCCGATGCCGGATAATAGATTTCGCCGACACGGTCCCACATGAAGGACACCGAGCCGGTTTCGCCCATCGCGCCGCCGGCCTTGGTGAAGGCAGCGCGCACATTCGACGCCGAACGGTTGCGGTTGTCGGTCAGCGCCTCGACGATGACGGCGACGCCGCCCGGGCCATAGCCTTCATAGCGCACGGCCTCATAATTCTCGGCATCGCCCATCGAGGCCTTGTTGACGGCACGCTGGATGTTGTCCTTCGGCATCGACACGGCCTTGGCGTTCTGGATCGCCAGCCGCAGGCGTGGGTTCATCGATGGGTCGGGCGTGCCGCTCTTGGCGGCAACGGTGATTTCGCGCGCCAGCTTGGAAAACATTTTCGAGCGCACCGCGTCCTGACGGCCCTTGCGGTGCATGATGTTCTTGAACTGTGAATGGCCAGCCATGGCACCCCTGTCGTGTTCTCGGCTAGAGCATCTCGCAGCCAGGTGGATCACCTCGCCTTTGCAAAAATGCTCGAATTCAAAATTCAGAGCGTCGCAGGTGCAACCCGTGGAAGCACGGCGTTCTCTGTCGGAATGGCCGGCTTATAGATAAATCGGCTCAATTCGTCCAGCCGCGCCGTGCTGCGGGCAACCAACAAGGACGACTGCAAGCGCTCACGCCTCGAGATCCGACTTCAGCTGGTCGATGATGCTGAGCGCATGGCCGGCATACTGGCTGATCCAGCGGTCATGGATCTGCTTGATCGGCAGCGCATTGAGGTGGTTCCAGCGTTCCCGCCCGTCGCGGCGCGCAACGATCAGTTCCGCCTCCTCCAGCACCTTCAGGTGCAGCATGACGGTGCAGCGGTCGATGTCGGGAAAGGCGTCGCACAGCATGCCGGTGGTCTTTGGCTCGTCCTTCAACCGGTCCAGCATTTCGCGCCGTCGTGGATGCGCCAGCGCCTTGAAAACATTGTCGTCCTGGGATCGGCTTGACATGTTATATTTCTATAACATATCGTCGAGCCAATCAAGCAGAGGAGCTGTGGATATGTCTCTCGGATTCCGCGTTTCTGGCCGCATCGGCAAACCGGTCGCCGAAGTCTTCGACGCTGTCGTCAATCCGAAGAAGCTGAGCGGCTATTTCACCACCATCGGCGGCGCCAGCGCGCCGCTGCAAACCGGCATGGGCGTCGTCTGGTGGGGCAAGGTACCGGTCGAGGTCGATGAAGTGGTCAAGGACAGCCGCATCGTGCTGCGCTGGGACGCCACCGACGCCGACGGCAAGCCGGCCTACAAGACGCGCATCGAGATGAATTTCGAACCGCTCGACGATGGCGGCACCTTCGTCACCATCGCCGAGAGCGGGTGGCAGGAAGGCGCGGCCGGGCTGAAGAAATCCTACCTCAACTGCGAGGGCTGGTCGCAGATGCTGGCCTGCATGAAGGCCTATGTCGAATACGGCATCAATCTGCGCGACGGCTATTACCGCAGCGAGATGAAGGGCGAACCCGCCAACGAGACCAATGTGTGAGCCATGGAAAACGGAGGCCGAGATGACGAAAGCAACGCCGTTCCTGATGTTCGAGGGCAAGGCTGAAGAGGCAATGGCCCTTTATTGCGAGACCATTCCCGGCAGCAGCGTCCTTGACATCACCCGCTATGGCGCCAGCGAGGATGGCCCGGAAGGGACACTGAAGCTGGCACGCGCGTCCATCGCCGGCCTGGACGTCATGATCTTCAACAGCCCGGTGCACCACGCCTTCACCTTCACGCCGTCGGTCTCGTTCTATGTCGACTGTTCCTCCTCGGAGGAACTGGACCGTATCGTCGAGACGCTGGCGAAGGACGGCGGGTTTCTGATGCCGCCTGACAATTACGGCTTCAGCCGCCGTTTCACCTGGCTCAACGACAGGTTCGGCGTCTCCTGGCAGGTCAACCTGGCCTAGACGCCGCAAAATTTTCGAAGGAGGTTGCCATGGAGATTCGCGAAACCCCAACCGCCGAAACCGGCATGCTGATCCGGCGGCCCATCGCCGAGGTGTTCGAGGCCATTGTCGATCCGGCTATCACCACCAAATTCTGGTTCACCCATGGCAGCGGCCGGCTGGACAGCGGCAACGAGGTCCGTTGGGAATGGCGCATGTATGGCGCCTCGACGACAGTCCGTGTGAGCGAGATCGTCAGGAATGAAAAGATCGTCATGCAATGGAGCGATCCGCCGACAACGGTGGTCTGGACCTTCGCCGAAATGCCTGATGAGACGACCTTTCTCGATGTCCGCAACTTCGGCTTTTCCGGCACGGGCGACGAACAGGTGAAAGAGGCGATCGGCTCAACCGGCGGCTTCACGCTGGTGCTGGCCGGCGCCAAGGCGTGGCTGGAACAGGGCCTGACGCTCGGTCTGATCGCTGATCGCCACCCGAAGGGCGTGCCGGGGCGCTAGATGCCCCGGCATGCCAGTCTCAATGCCCGTCGCCGGACTTCGCTTTCTTGCGCCGCCGCGCCAGCATGTTGAGCCCCTCGACCAGGGCCGAGAAACCCATCGCCGCGTAGATGTAGCCCTTGGGCACGTGATAGCCCATGCCGTCGGCGATCAGCGTCATGCCGATCATCAGCAGGAAGCCCAGCGCCAACATGACGATGCTCGGGTTCTTGGCAATGAAGTTGGCCAGCGGCCCTGCCGCCAGCATCATCACGGTGACGGCCACGATCACGGCGATGTACATGATGGCGATCTCGTCGGTCATGCCGACGGCGGTGATGATCGAATCGATCGAGAAGACGAGGTCGAGAAGCAGGATCTGGAAGATCGCGCCGGCGAGGCTGATCTGCAGCGTTGCGCCCAGCATCGTGTCCTGATGGTCGTCGGGATCGACCGTGTGATGGATTTCCTTTGTCGCCTTCCACACCAGGAACAGGCCGCCGGCGATCAGGATCAGGTCGCGCCAGGAGAAGCCGTGGCCGAAGGCGGTGAAGACCGGCGTCGTCAGCTGGACGATGATCGAGATGGTGGCCAGCAGCACCAGCCGCATGACCAGCGCCGCCGAAATGCCGAGCCGGCGGGCGCGGGCCCGCTGCGCTTCCGGCAGCTTGTTGGTCAGGATCGAGATGAAGATGAGATTGTCGATGCCGAGCACGATCTCGAGCACCACCAGCGTCAGCAAGGCGACCCACGCGGTTGGATCGGAAACGAATTGAAAATGCGGCGCCAGAAATTCGATAAGCTGCATGGAGGTCGTCCCCTACGATCTAGAGCAGTGTCGCCGGCAATTAGGTATTGCGAACCCCTATATCAATGTCATGACCAGAAGGATGGAGCCGTTTCTTCCAATCGCGGCCCGCGACGAAACGGCGCGATCTTCTCGGTCAGTCCGGTGCGGTCGGAAATATCAACGCCGACGCCGCACAAGGTTGCCGGTCCGGTCGCCGCCTCGAAGCGCCCTTTCGGCACTTTCGACAGGAACCGGTTGAGCGGTTCTTCCTTGTCCATGCCGAGCGAGGAATCATAGTCGCCGCACATGCCGGCGTCCGACAGATA
Source organism: Mesorhizobium loti (assembly GCA_002356515.1). Taxonomy (NCBI): domain Bacteria; kingdom Pseudomonadati; phylum Pseudomonadota; class Alphaproteobacteria; order Hyphomicrobiales; family Phyllobacteriaceae; genus Mesorhizobium; species Mesorhizobium loti. Next base: position 3,723,632 of record AP017605.1, read on the forward strand.
GCCGGTGCCGCCATTGAGGATCTGGTGGTCGGCGGTCGGCTGGTGGGTGTGGGTGCCGACGACCAGGCTGGCGCGGCCATCGACGAAATGCGCGAAGCACATCTTTTCCGAGGTCGCCTCGGCGTGGAAGTCGATCACCACCGCATCCGCCTGCTCGCCGAGCGGACAGGCGGCAAGCTCGCGCTCGCCGGCCTGGAACGGATCGTCGAGCTCGGGATGCATGAACACCCGACCCATGATGTTGGCGACCAGCACCCTGGCCCCGCTCCTGGCGATGTAGACGCCGGAGCCGCGCCCGGGCGTGCCCTTGGGAAAATTCGACGGACGCAGGAAGCGCTCCTCGCGCGGCGCGAAGGCCAGCGCGTCGCGCTGGTCCCAGACATGGTTGCCGGTGGTAACAACATCGGCGCCCGCCGCGATCGTCTCGCGAAAGATCTCTTCGGTGATGCCGAAGCCACCGGCGGCATTCTCGCCATTGACGATGACGAAATCGAGTTTGAAGTCCGAGATCAGGCCGGGCAGTTGTTCCCACACCGCCGTGCGTCCCGTTTTTCCGACCATGTCACCGAGGAAGAGAAGTCTCATATGATCCCGCACCGAAAGTCAGCGAAGCAAAAGCTGCATGACATCCGCAAAAAGATCATGCCTCCATTATCTACAATTTTGGCGTGAAGCGGCGCAACCCGCTCTCGGTCAGTATTTCCGGGATGATCACGTCATGGTTCTCGTCCGGAACCTGCGCCACCTCCTGGCAGTCGAAGGCGATGCCGATCAGCCGGGGCGCATGCCCCTTGTCGACAAGCTTCGCGATCGCGCGGTCGTAATAGCCGGCGCCATAGCCGATGCGGTGGCCGCGTGCGTCGAAGGCGGCGAGCGGCACCAGCATCACCTCTGGATCGAGCACCTCGGCTTCTTCATGGGGGCCGACCGTGCCGAAGCCCATTTCCACCATCGGCGCGCCGCGCACCAGTTCGCGAAAGACGATCGTGGTCTTGTCGAGAATGGCGGGCAGGCAAAGCCTAGCGCCCTGTTCACGCAAGGCAAACATCAATGGCCTGACGTCGACTTCCGAACGCATCGGCCAGAAACCGGAGACGATCTGGCCAGGCTCAATGGCGAGATGATCGCGCGCCGTCTCGGCCATTTCGAGCGCTGCCTCCACCCGCCAGAATTCATCGAGCGCGTCGCGACGTCCAAGCGCCTCGAGCCGCAGCTTTTTCTTCAGGTCCTTGATAGATGTCATGCGCGGAGGATAGAAAAAAGCCGGATATGGATGGGGCTTCAAGAACGACGTTTGCTACCGCATCATCCACCGGAAATCGGCAGAGAAGGGCAAGAAGTGACGATCCACACAACCGGTGGAGAGAGCGATCCCGGGAACCTACAAAGTAGGTGGGCGCCGTGTGAGAAAACCCACGGGTCTTCCCAGGGACAGCTCCCTAAGGATCGTTAAGGCCCCGGGGAAAATGTTCTCCTGCCGGGAAGCACAGACCGTCCCCCCCAATATAGGCCGCTCATCGGTCAAGCGCCAGTCAGACAGCCAGTCTCGGTGGCTTTATTCGCCACCCGCGTCGAACCCTTGCACAGGCCGGGCGGCGTCCTTACGCTCACCGGAATGAACCAAGGAGCAAAAATGCGTTTCGAAGGCACGGCGGCCTATGTCGCCGACAAGGATCTGATGGTGGCGGTCAACGCGGCGATCGCGCTGGAGCGGCCCCTGCTGGTCAAGGGCGAGCCCGGCACCGGCAAGACCGAGCTAGCCCGGCAGGTGGCGGCAGCACTTGGCCTCGACCTCATCGAATGGCATGTCAAATCGACGACGCGGGCGCAGCAAGGCCTTTACGAGTATGACGCCGTATCGCGGCTGCGCGACAGCCAGCTCGGCGATGCCAGGTTCAACGACATCAAGAACTACATCAAGCGCGGCAAGCTGTGGGAGGCGTTCGCGGCCGGCAAGAAGGTCGTGCTGTTGATCGACGAGATCGACAAGGCCGACATCGAATTCCCCAACGATCTGCTGCAGGAACTCGATCGGATGGAGTTCTTCGTCTACGAGACCGGCGAGACCATTCGCGCCGCCGTCCGCCCCATCGTCATCATCACCTCCAACAACGAGAAGGAGCTGCCGGACGCCTTCCTGCGCCGCTGCTTCTTCCACTACATCCGCTTTCCCGACGTCGACACGCTGCACAGGATCGTCGACGTCCACTATCCCGGCATCAAACAGAACCTGGTGCGGGCGGCGCTCACCCAGTTCTACGAAATCCGCGACGTGCCAGGCCTGAAGAAGAAGCCGTCGACCTCCGAGGCGCTCGACTGGATCCGCCTGCTGGTCGCCGACGACATCGCACCGGAGGATTTGCGCGCCGACCCGAAGAACGCGCTGCCCAAGCTGCATGGCGCGCTGCTGAAGAACGAACAGGATGTGCATCTGTTCGAGCGGCTGGCCTTCATGGCGCGAAGGCAGCAATAGCCAGGCAGCAATAGCGCTTTCCCCGGCCGTGGACCGTTGCTGCCGGCCGACCAGGAAGGCAGCTTCGGCGCAGAACCTTCGGAGGAGATGAAATGTCTGAAATTATTGTCCGCCCGCTCGCGCAGTCCGACCACGCCGACTGGAAGCGCCTGTGGACCGACTATCTCACCTTCTACGAGACCAAGCTGCCGGAAGAGGTCTACGCCGTGACCTGGAAGCGGCTTTTCACGGCGGGCGAATTCGAGCCCAAGGGTTTTATCGCCACGCTCGACGGCAAGGCTGTTGGCCTGACGCACTACCTCTACCACCGCTCAGGCTGGTCCGAGAAAAACAACTGCTACCTGCAGGACCTGTTCGCCGACCCGGAGGTGCGTGGCAAGGGCATCGGCGCCGCGCTGATCAAAGCGGTGCAGGACGCGGCAGAAAAAATCGGCGTCAAGAACGTCTACTGGATGACGCACGAGACCAACACCAGGGCGCGCAAGCTCTACGACCACGTCGCGCGCCGCACCGGCTTCATCGAGTATGACCTGCTGTGAAGAAAGCTGACGATTGAAATTGCAGCTTTTGCGCAATATATTGCGCATGATCAAGAGTGTGGATGCCACTGATCGAGACCAATACGCGCAAGATCGTCTCAAGGCTTTTGCGCGACGGTTGGCTAAGTGTCGGCGGCGGCAAGCATGAAAAGTATGAGCATCCGGATCGACCCGAGGTGATAATCATCGTGCCTCGGCATCGTGAACAATCTCCCGGGGTGGCCCGGTCGATCGCCCGACTGGCTGGATGGATTTGAGGACGGACAGCATGACGCATTATGTCGGAATTCTAGATGGCGCGAGAGATGTCTGGGGGGTGCGGGTGCCCGATCTTCCCGGCTGCCATGGTGGCGGCGCAAGCCCCGAAGAGGCCATTGCCGATGCGACGTCCGCTGTGCGCGAATGGGCCGAAGCACGCTTGGCAAAACATCTGCCTCTGCCTGGATCCAGTACAGTTGCCGAGCTGCTCAACCAGGGTGAAATCGACAGCGCCTCAGGTGAATCCGCCGTGATGATACCGGTGCTGATCGACTCCGGCCGCCCCGTCCGGGCCAATCTATCGCTCGACGCCGGTCTCCTGGCGGCGATCGACGAGGAAGCCGGTCGGCGTGGCTTGACACGTTCCGCTTTCATTGCAAGCGCCGCCCGAGAGAAGATCGAGGGCCATAGATAATCGACCATGTTCATCCCCTTCTTCCTCGAACTGAAGGCCGCGCGTGTTCCCGTCTCGCTCCGGGAATATCTGTCGCTGCTGGAAGGGCTGGAAGCCGGGCTGGTCGACTATGACGTCGAGGGTTTCTACTACCTGGCCCGCGCTGCTTTGGTGAAGGACGAGCGGCATATCGACCGCTTCGACCAGGTGTTCGCGCATGTCTTCAAGGGCATTGAAGCGCTGGGCGGACTTGATGCGGTCGACGTCGCCAATATTCCCGAAGAATGGCTGCGCCGGCTCGCCGAAAAGCACCTGACCGAGGAAGAGAAAAAACTGGTCGAGGCGCTCGGCGGTTTCGAGAAGCTGATGGAGACCTTGAAGCAGCGGCTCGAGGAACAGAAAGGCCGCCATCAGGGCGGCTCGAAATGGATCGGCACCGGCGGCACCTCGCCCTTCGGCGCTTATGGCTACAATCCCGAAGGCGTGCGCATTGGCCAGCACGAAAGCCGCAACCGCCGCGCGGTAAAGGTCTGGGACAAGCGCGAGTTCCGCAATTTCGATGATGCCGTCGAGCTTGGCACCCGCAACATCAAGATCGCGCTGAAGCGGCTGCGCCGCTGGGTGCGCGAGGGCGCCGAGGAGGAATTTGACCTGCCCGGCACCATCCATGCCACCGCCGAGCATGGCTATCTCGACGTCCAGACACGGCCCGAGCGGCGCAACGCGGTGAAGCTTTTGATGTTCTTCGATGTCGGCGGCTCGATGGACGATCACATCAAGAGTGTCGAGGAGCTGTTTTCGGCGGCACGAGCCGAATTCCGCCAGCTCGAATATTTCTATTTCCACAACTGCCTCTACGAGGGCGTATGGAAGGACAATCGCCGCCGCCATGCCGAGGTGATCCCGACCTTCGATCTCCTCCATAAGTATGGACCTGACTACAAGGTGATCGTCGTCGGCGATGCCTCGATGAGCCCTTACGAGATCGCCCATCCCGGCGGCTCGGTCGAACACTGGAACCCGGAGGCCGGCGCCGTCTGGCTTGGCCGCCTGCTGCAGCAATGGCCGAATGCGGTGTGGCTCAATCCCGAGAGCGAAAAGAACTGGGGTTACACCCACTCCATCGCCATGATCCGCGACATTTTCGGCGGCCGCATGTTCCCGCTGACGCTGGCCGGGCTCGAAATCGCGACGAAGCAGCTTTCCAGAAAGCACTGAGCAATTTCCGGAGCCACCATGACCTGCTTCCTCTGCCTGCAATGCGGCGTCCAGTTCACGGCGACGGAGACGCCGCCGCAACACTGCCCGATCTGCGAGGACGAGCGGCAGTTCGTGCGCTGGGAAGGCCAGGCCTGGACCACGCCGCAGGAGCTTGCCATAGGGCATAGGCTGGTGATGCGGGACGATGCCGGCGTGCTCGGCTTCGGCATCGAGCCGCGCTTCGCCATCGGCCAGCGAGCGCAGCTGGTGCAGACGCCGCACGGCAACGTTTTGTGGGACTGCATCCCGATGGTGAGCGACGAGGCTGTGGCCGAGATCAACCGCCGCGGCGGCTTGGCGGCCATCGCCATCTCGCACTGCCATTTCTATTCGGCGATGGGTAAATGGAGTGACGCGTTTGGCGGCGTGCCGATCTATCTCCATGCCGATGACCGCCAATGGATCATGCGGCCGCATCCCTCGATCGTCAGCTGGCAAGGCGAGACACTGGCCATAAACCCGTCGCTGACCCTTATCCGCTGCGGCGGCCATTTTGCCGGCAGCCAGGTGCTACACTGGCGGCGCGAGGGCGGCAGCGCGCTGCTGACCGGCGACACCGTGCAGGTGACGCCGACGCGCCGCCATGTCAGCTTCATGTACAGTTATCCGAACCAGATACCGCTCAACGCGACGGCCGTGCGCCGCATCGCGGCAGCACTGGAACCCTTCGACTTCGACGACATCCGCGGCGCATGGTGGGACCTGAACATCATCGGCGGCGGGAAGAATTCGTTCGCCACTTCGGTTGCCCGCTATCTCGCGGCGATCGCATGACAGGCCGAGCGAAAATGTGGGCAAATCGCGTAACAAATGCCTATGTTGGTGCGAATATGAGGTTGCAATCAACAACGAGCCGGCAAGGCTGAGGAGATCAAATGGACACCCACACCTACCCTGTCACCCGCACCGATGCCGAATGGCGCGCCCGGCTGACGCCGGAGCAATATGCGGTCATGCGCGGCCACGGCACCGAGCGGCCAGGAAGCTGCGCCCTGCTTTACGAGAAGCGCGCCGGTACATTTTCCTGCGTCGGCTGCGACCAGCCGCTGTTCGAATCCAAGCTGAAGTTCGAGAGCGGCACCGGCTGGCCGAGCTTCAACGATCCCGTGCCCGGCTCCGTCGAGAACACCATCGACCGCAGCTATGGCATGGTCCGCACCGAGTGCCATTGCGCGCGCTGCGGCAGCCATCTCGGCCATGTCTTCGAAGACGGCCCGCCGCCGACCGGCCTGCGCTACTGCATCAACGGCGTGGCGCTGAAATTCGAGCCGGCCGCCTGATCGGCATCTTATGGTTTTCGGCAAAGGGCGGCTTCGGCCGCCCTTTTTCGTGGCGCGTGTAATGCCTTCAGACCGCCACCGTGGCGACGAGCCAGAGCGCCGAGCCCAACAGCATCAGCGAGGCCTTGGCGCCCGATTGTTCTGCCGTCCGCCAGACCGCGATAGTGAGAAAGATGTTGTAGAGCACCGGTGCGAAATGCACCGCCAGCACGAGGCCGAGCGGCATCTTCAGTCCAAGCAGGATCAGTGCTGCCGCAGACGAAGCAACGTTGATCCCCGTCCCGACAAGCATCATGTCGCGCCAGAACAGCCGGTCGATCGGCACCTGGCCAAGCCAACGCGAGCGGAAGAAGGACCTGACGCCTTCCAGGGACACCGGCGCCCTACTCCTGTCCAAGCACTTCGGTGACGGCGCGCTCGACACGCGAGCATTCCGTCACCAGCCAGTCGGTCATGGCAGGCCAATTGTCCTCGGCAAAGCAGTTGACCCGCCACATCGAATTGATGCCGAGCCCCTCGCAGCTTTGTTCCGGCCTGAGCTTAAGCCTCTCTTCGATCGCCGGCTGGAACGGCTTCAGCCGCGACCAGCTTTGCGTGGCGCCGAATTTCTCGTTACGGCCGAAGAAGACGCCGACATGATTTTGCGCCGGCGCGACATACATCGAAATGACCAAGGCGAAGTCGGGCAGCCCGCGCTGCCAGAACCAGGGCCCGCGCCGCGCCAGCCGGGCCCTTTCTTCCGGATGCCGCTCGGCAAACAGCGACCAGAAGCCGCGATGGCGGAATTCCGAGGCGCGGCGGCCGCCGAAGTCAAATTCGCTCATGACCGGCTGGCCCCACTGCCCGAGACTGTTTCGTAATACGCTCTGGCGAGTCATATGATGGCGTTTTGAGAAACCGTAGCGTAGCGGACATTTGGGTCCGTGCGCAACGGAGGCGCGGAAAACGCCATCAACCGGCCAATGCGGCAGGTGTCGCTCCTGGTCTCGCCTGAGGATGGCGAGGACCGTTCAGATCTCGCGGCCTGGACCTTACGAAGGAGATTAGTGCTTCTTATCCGCTGCGCGATGCATGGCGGCAAACTCTGCCAAGGTTGGGAAATGCCCTCCGACCTTCGGCTGGGCAAGAGGACGCTTCGTTGCACCGGGCCCCTCCATCCCAAACCTGCGGTCAATCCAAACGCTGGCGAGCCCGATGCTTTCTGCTGGCGCATGATCATGAAACAGACTCTGAGCCACATGAAGGACTTCGTCTTGCTGAATGCCCAGATCCTGCTTCAGCCTGTCGAACAGGAAACGAAAATTGCCCAGATCCGGCTTGTAGCTGCCAATGTCTTCCGCCGTGTAAACGGCATCGAAGCTCACACCGAGCTTCCGGTTTGAAGCCGCGAAACTCTGGCCGTCGACATTGGATAATACGACCAAACGGAAGTGCCGTTTCAGATAGGCCAGCGCCTCCCTGGAATCCGGAAAGGCAGGCCAATCGGGTACCGAGGTGCCGAAACGTTCATGCAGATCAGCCTGCGCGGTAATCCGCCAATGTCGAGCGAGCCTTGCGTGTACTGCCGCCAACAGTGTTCTGTAATGCAAGGAAGGAGTTTCGGCTTCCTGCCGCGTCTCTATATCCCCATAGGTTTCTAACGCTTCGTCTCGGCTGATTTCGCGATTTGCGAGGCTGAGAAGCGGCTGAAGCGCGTTCCAGATGCCGGTTTCCCAGTCGATCAGCGTGCCATAGACATCGAATGTCAGCACTTTGAAGCGAGTCAAATCCATGTCGGTGATCCTCACATACGCGAAATTTTCGCATCCGTAGCGCCGCGCGAGGCCGATATCTTGGCAAATCCTTCCGGATTTTAGGCTTTTCCTCCCGTTCTTCTGAGCAGATTTCGGCGAACTTCGGCCGGGGTTGAGGTTCGCTCCCGCCGCATTGCGCGCGTCAGGGCGCTTTGGTCAGAGTGACCGCTGAAAATCGCCACATCCGCGATGGAAAGGCGCGGATCGGCTAACATCCGTTCAGCCGCATCGAGGCGCATTGCAACCAAATGCGCGTGCGGGGTGGTCGCGCGGCGCCTGATGAAGGCTTCATGGAGACGGGTTGGGCTCATCCCTGCCGCTTCTGCGATATCGGCAATGCGGATTGGGTCGGCGAGTTTTCGTTCCATGAACGCCGTGGCTCTTCTGACAGCAAGCTCTGCGCGATCTGGACGATCTCTGTGAGGAGTGATGCGATCCAGCAGCAATGTGGACCAGGCGTGGCGAAGCGAGGCGGAAAGCTCCTGCGATGCCGCCAGCGCCGCCATGTAGTCGATCAGGCCGTGAACCTCCCGGCCGATCGCAAAGAATGCGGGTATGTCTTCATCCGGCTCCCGGATACCGGTGCGGGACGGCAGGTCGAGGACGACGAAAGAGTCGGTCTGCTTGGCGTAGAATGCGTGCCGGCAACCGGCAGAAACAAAAGCGCCAGTGCTGTCCGAAACCCGTCCTGAACGATGCCCCAGATCGATTTCAAGTGCTCCGGAAATGGGCAGGATCACTTGGGGATAGTCGTGCTGGTGCCTCTCGATCTCCCCGGAGTATCTTCGGATTTCAACAACGGTCTCGTTCATCGATAAGTCCTGCGCAAGCGCGGAGCATCGCTCTCGTGATGAGAAGCCGCCGGTTTCCGGCCACGCGCCTCAGACCATGCCGAGCGCGGCCATGTACAGATCGAGGATGGCATCCTCTTCCTGGCGCTCGGCCTGGTCCTTCTTGCGCAGCCGGATGATGGTGCGGATCGCCTTGGTGTCGAAGCCGGTGCCCTTGGCCTCGGCGAACACTTCCTTGATGTCGTCGGCGATCGTCTTCTTTTCTTCCTCGAGCCGCTCGATGCGCTCGATGAGGGCACGCAGCTGGCCGGCGGCAACAGTCTGGCTGGTCTCGGTGATATCGTCGGCCATGTTTTTCTCCAAAGATTGGTTCTGTGCCGCGACTCGCGGAAAGACGGCGGCAAATTCGAGCCGGTTCGATGCCCGACCGGCGGCGGCGGGTCAAGCTGTTATCGAACAGCTCACTACGGGCTGCCGACAGAAGCCGACAGCCTGCTCGTTCTTTGCGGGCGCTTAAGCGAACGCGATCAGCAGATCCTTGGCATCGATCTGGTCGCCGGCCTTGACCAGCACCTCGGCGACGGTGCCGTCGCGCTCGGCATGCAGCGCCGTCTCCATCTTCATCGCTTCGATCGAAAGCAGCACGTCACCAGCCTTCACCGCCTGGCCGGCGGCGACCGAAAGTGCCGAGACCACGCCCGGCATCGGTGCGCCGACATGCGCCTCGTTGCCAGGCTCTGCCTTGCGGCGCGCCTTGGCGGCGGAGGCGCCATGCGCCCGGTCCGGCACCTTCACGCGACGCGGCTGGCCGTTGAGCTCGAAGAACACGGTGACCATGCCCTTGTCGTCGACATCGCCGATGGCAAGGCAGCGCACGACCAGCGTCTTGCCCTTCTCGATGTCGACGAAGATTTCGTCTTCGGACTTCATGCCGTAGAAATAGGTCAGCGTCGGCAGGACGCTGACCGGGCCGTAGGTCTCCTGTGCACCGGCAAAGTCGGTGAACACCTTCGGATACATCAGCCACGAGGCGAACTCGTATTCCGACAGCTTGCGCTCGAGCTTCTCCTCGATTTCCTTGCGGCTGGCCTTGAGATCGGCCGGCTTCAAGAGCGAGCCCGGCCTCGCCGTGATCGGCTTGTCGCCCTTCAGCGCCTTCTTCTGCAGCGCCGCCGGCCAGCCACCGGGCGACTGGCCGAGATCGCCGCGCAGCATCGAGACGACCGAGTCCGGGAAGGCGATGTCCCTGGCCGGGTTCTCGACATCGGCGACGGTCAGATCCTGGCTCACCATCATCAGCGCCATGTCGCCGACGACCTTGGATGACGGCGTCACCTTGACGATGTCGCCGAACATCAGATTGACGTCGTGATAGGTCTGCGCGACCTCGTGCCAGCGCGTCTCCAGCCCGAGCGAACGTGCTTGTTCCTTGAGGTTGGTGAACTGTCCGCCCGGCATTTCATGCAGGTAGACCTCCGAGGCCGGCCCCTTGAGGTCGCTTTCGAAGGCGGCGTACTGGTTGCGCACCGCTTCCCAGTAGAACGAGATCTTGCGGATCCATTGCGGGTCGAGGCCCGGGTCGCGCTCGGTGCCCTTCAGCGCTTCGACGATCGAACCCAGGCAAGGCTGCGAGGTGTTGCCGGAGAAGGCATCCATCGCCGCGTCGATGGCATCGACGCCGCTCTCCACCGCCGCCAGCACGGTCGCCGCCGACAGGCCCGACGTGTCGTGGGTGTGGAAATGGATCGGCAGGTCGGTCGCCTCGCGCAGCGCCTTGAACAGCACGCGGGCGGCTGCCGGCTTCAAGAGGCCGGCCATGTCCTTGACGGCGAGGATGTGGGCGCCGGCAGCCTGCAATTCGCGAGCGAGCCCGACATAGTATTTGAGATCGTACTTGGCCCGCGCCGGATCGAGAATGTCGCCGGTGTAGCACATCGCCGCCTCACACAGCTTGCCCTCGGCGCCGACGGCGTCCATGGCGACGCGCATGTTCTCGACCCAGTTCAGGCAGTCGAAGACTCGGAACAGATCGATGCCCCCGGCAGCCGCCTGCTTGACGAAATGCTGCACGACATTGTCGGGATAATTGGTGTAGCCGACGCCATTGGCGCCGCGCAGCAGCATCTGCAGCAACAGATTGGGCGCCGCCTCCCGCACTTTGCTCAGCCGCTCCCACGGATCCTCGGTGAGGAAGCGCATGGCGACGTCGAACGTCGCGCCACCCCAGCATTCCAGCGACAGAAGCTGCGGCAGGGCGCGCGCATAGGTGCCGGCGATATTGGCGATGTCGTGCGTGCGCATGCGCGTAGCGAGCAGCGACTGGTGGCCGTCACGCATCGTCGTGTCGGTGACCAGAACTTCCTTCTGCTCGCGCATCCAGCCGGCGAATTTTTCCGGGCCGAGCACGTCGAGCTTCTGCTTGCTGCCGCCGGGCACGTTGCCGTTGAGGTAGGGCACCACGGGTGCGGCCGCATCGGCCTTCGGCATCGGCCGGCCGCGCGTCTCGGGATGGCCGTTGACGCTGACATCGGCCAGATAGTTGATGAGCTTGGTCGCGCGGTCCTGCCGCTTGACCTGCTGGAACAGCTCCGGGGTCGTGTCGATGAACTTCGTCGTATAGGAATTGTCGGCGAAGCTCGGGTGGTTGATGATCGCTTCGAGGAAGGTCAGGTTGGTGGCGACGCCGCGGATGCGGAATTCGCGCAGCGCGCGGTTCATGCGGGCAATCGTCTCTGCCGGCGTCGGCGCCCAAGCCGTCACCTTCTCCAGCAGCGGATCGTAGAAGCGGGTGATAACCGCGCCCGAATAGGCGGTACCGCCATCCAGCCGGATGCCGAAGCCGGTGGCGCCGCGATAGGCGGTGATGCGGCCGTAATCCGGAATGAAATTGTGCTCGGGGTCCTCGGTGGTGATGCGGCACTGCAAGGCATGGCCGTTCAGCCTGATGTCCTTCTGCGCCGGCACGCCCGATTGCGGTGTGCCGATGGCGAAGCCGTCGAGGATGTGGATCTGCGCCTTGACGATATCGATGCCGGTCACCTGCTCGGTGACGGTATGCTCGACCTGGATGCGCGGATTGACCTCGATGAAATAGAATTTCCCGGTATCGGCGTCCTGCAGGAACTCGACCGTGCCGGCGCCGATATAGCTGGTCTCGCGCGCGATCTTCAGCGCATGGCCGCAAAGCTCCTCGCGCTGCGCCATTTCGAGATAGGGTGCGGGCGCCCGCTCGACGACCTTCTGGTTGCGGCGCTGGATCGAGCAGTCGCGCTCGAACAGATGCACGGCATTGCCATGCGTGTCGCCGAGCACCTGTACCTCGACGTGGCGGGCGCGCTCGATCAGCTTTTCGAGATAGACCTCGTCCTTGCCGAAGGCGGCCTTCGCCTCGCGCTTGCCTTCCGTGACTTCCCGGGCGAGATCGGCCTCGGCGCGGATGGCGCGCATGCCGCGCCCGCCGCCGCCCCACGAAGCCTTCAACATCACCGGATAGCCGATCTCCTTGGCCAGTTTCTTGACCACCTCCATATCATCCGGCAACGGATCGGTGGCGGGGATGACCGGCACGCCGACCTCGATGGCGAGGTTGCGCGCCGCGACCTTGTTGCCGAGGCGTCGCATCGTGTCCGGCTTTGGGCCGATGAAGGTGATGCCGGCCTGCGCGCAGGCTTCGGCGAATTCGGGGCTTTCCGACAGAAGGCCGTAGCCGGGGTGGATGGCATCGGCGCCTGAAAGCCTGGCGACGCGGATCACCTCCTCGATCGACAGGTAACTCTCGATCGGCCCCATGTCCTTGTTCAGGTGCGGCCCGCGCCCGACCTGGTAGCTCTCATCGGCCTTGAAGCGGTGCAACGAATATTTGTCTTCCTCGGCCCAGATCGCCACGGTTTTGAGGCCCAGCTCGTTGGCCGCGCGAAAGACGCGGATGGCGATTTCTGACCGGTTGGCGACGAGGATCTTCGTGATGGCCAAGGACTGGGCTCCAGCAGCGGAAGGGACGGGAAATCGGTGCAATGATTAGCGTGAAAATGCTGCAGTGCAAACAAAATCAACGCTGATTTAAACCGATTTAAATCAATTATCCGGCCAACACTCGCACGCCTCGGCCCAAACGGACGGAACAAGGACGACAATTTCGATCCTGGATGCGATCTCTTCCGCCTGGAAAAGCGGCAAGGATGGTCATCGGCCGCCGCAGAGTGCCAAAGAAAGTGCCCGGCGCAACGCGCCGGGCATTATTGATATCAGACCTGCCTGAGCAGCTTATTTCGGGAACCAGGAATACTTTCCGTCGTCCTTCTTCTTCCACTCGTACATGATGTAGCCCGGCAGCTTCGGGTCGCCCTTGGCGTCATAGGCGAGATCGCCCAGAACGGTCGGGAACGGGCCGCTTTCATGCATCACCTTGGCAACGGCCTGCGGGTCGTTCGACTTGGCGGCAGCGGCCGCCTCGGCGACCACCTGCACGGCGGCGTAGGCGTAGAGCGTGTAGGCTTCCGGCTCGAAGCCCTGCGCACGGAACTTCTCGACGAGTTCCTTGTTGGCCGGGATCAGGCGCGGATCGGGTCCGAACGTGTTGAGCGTGCCGGCGACGGCGTCGCCCGCGATCGCGGCGAGTTCGTCCGTCACGATGCCGTCACCCGACATCATCGGTGCCTTCAGGCCCTGGTCCGCCGACTGGCGGATGATGAGGCCGGCTTCGGTATGCAGGCCGCCCCAGTAGATCAGGGTGACGCCGGCTTCCTTCATCTTGGCGATGAGCGCCGAGAAGTCCTTGTCGCCGACATTGACGCCTTCATACATCACTTCCTTGACGCCGGCTGCATTCATCGCCTTCTTGGTTTCATCGGCGAGGCCCTGGCCATAAGGGGTCTTGTCGTGCACGACGGCGACCTTGGCATCCTTGAAGTTCGCCGCGATGTAAGCGCCGGCAATGGCCCCCTGCTGATCGTCACGTCCGCAGGTGCGGAACACGTTCCACAGGCCGCGCTCGGTGAACTTCGGGTTGGTCGCGGCCGGGGTGATTTCGACGATGTTGTTTTCGGCGTAGACTTCCGAGGCCGGGATCGAGACGCCCGAGTTGAAGTGGCCGATCACGAACTTGACGCCGTCGCCGACGAACTTGTTGGCGACCGAGATACCTTGCTTCGGATCGGAGACGTCGTCGCCGACTTCGAGCTTGATCTGCTCGCCGTTGATGCCGCCCTTGGCGTTGATCTCGGCGACCGCCGCCTCCGCGCCCTTCTGCAGCTGTGCGCCGAAGGCCGCGTTCGGACCGGTGATCGGACCGGCAACGCCGAACATTACATCAGCCCACGCGTTGCCGCCGAACGCGACCAGCGCGGTCAGGGCGACGGCGGACAAAAGTGTCTTTTTCATTTAAACGCTCCCATTAACGGAGTGGGCGTGGATGAAGCTTTCATGCGATGCCCACCCTTATCGCAGAAAGCATAGTTTGCCGATTTTCAGGCACTTGTCACGCCGATTCATCCCTGACGCGGCGTTAATGATGAACGTCAACCTTTCGGTTTCCAGCTCAAGATTGAAGCTCTTTCGTAGAGCCAATTATACTGTGTGACCATCTGGTTTGTTCGTGTGTATTGATAGCCGACGAAGCCCAATATCATCAGCACGATGGTGTCGACGATATAGTAGTGCAGCGAGAACATCGTGCCGTCGAACAGCGCATGATGGATGAAGCGGATGCCGATGCCGAGACCCAGCAGATAGGCGAACAGCTGGATGAAGGAACGCCATGTCTGGGCGCTGGCCTTGCCGGTCATCCAGGCCGCCCAGCCGCCGAGCAGGCAGGTGACGAAGAAGAACTGCCAGATTGACGGTTCCTCGTAGAGAATGCCTTGCATGGTGAGGACTCCTGAACTCAGTGATGTCCGCCTTCGAGATAGGCGGCGCGCACTTCGGGATTGGCGAGCAGTTCCTTGCCGGTGCCGCTCATCGTCACATTGCCGTTGACCATGACGTAGCCGCGCGTCGCGAGCTTCAGCGCTCCGAACGCGTTCTGCTCGACCAGGAACACGGTCAGCCCTTGCGTGCGGTTCAACTCGCGGATGGCGTCGAAGATCTGCTTGACGATCAGCGGCGCCAGCCCCAGCGACGGCTCGTCGAGCAGCAGCAGTTTCGGTCGCGCCATCAGCGCGCGTCCGATCGACAGCATCTGCTGCTCGCCGCCCGACAGCGTGCCGCCGCGCTGGGCGATACGCTCCTTGAGCCGCGGGAACAGCGTGAACACCTTCTCGACGTCCTCGTCATAGTGCTTGAGGTTGTCGAGGCTGGCGCCCATCTGCAGGTTTTCCATCACCGTCATGCGCGGGAAGATGCGGCGACCTTCCGGCGATTGGGCGATGCGCATGCGTGCGATCTCATGCGTCGGCAACTGGGTGATATCGGTGCCGGCGAAGGTGATTGTACCAGTGCGGGCACGCGGGGCCCCGAAAATGGTCATCATCAGCGTCGATTTGCCGGCGCCGTTGGCGCCGATCAGCGCGACGATCTCGCCCTCCTTGACGGAGACATCGACGCCGTTCAGCGCCCGGATATTGCCATAGTAGGTCTCCACGCCCTTGATATCGAGCAGCGTTGTCCCGGCCATTATTTACGCCCTCCACGCGGCTTGGCTGTCGAGGTTTTTCCGGTCGGCTTGGCCGTGGCCCGCTCGGACGGCTTTCTTGGCAGATTGGCCTTTGCATCGACCTGCGCCGCCTTCGAGGCTCCCTTCGACACCGTGACGCGCTCGCCCTCGCTGTGGCCTACGGTGTCGCTCACCGGTCCGGCCAGGTATGAAGACGATGTCCCCGGGCCATGCGCGGCATCCGGACCTATGTCGAGCTGCTCGATGACGTCCTCGTCACCGACCTCGGTCAGCACGGTCTCGACCTCCTCGTCGTCGACGCCGAGATAGGCCGCGATGACGCGTGGATCGGTGCGCACCGATTGCGGATTGCCGTCGGAGATCTTGCGGCCATATTCCAGCACCACGACATGGTCGGAAATCTGCATGACCACCGACATGTCGTGCTCGATCAAAAGAATCGAGGTGCCGGTGTTTTTCTTGATGTCGATCAAGAGCTCGTTGAGCGCCGCCGATTCCTTCGGGTTGAGGCCGGCTGCCGGCTCGTCGAGACACAAAAGCTCCGGACCCGTGCACATGGCACGCGCGATCTCGAGGCGCCGCTGTGCGCCATAGGGCAGATCGCCGGCCGGATCGTCGGCGCGATCGACGAGATCGGCCTTCTCAAGCCAATGCTTGGCCAGGTCCATCGACTCGGCTGATGCCTTGCGGTAGCCGCTGAAGCCGAACAGGCCAAGCACCGTATAGCCCGATGCCTTCATCAGCTTGTTATGCTGGGCAACAAGAAGGTTCTCCAACAGCGTCATGCCCGAGAACAGGCGGATGTTCTGGAAGGTGCGCGCCACCTTGGCGCGTGCCGGGATCTCATGATTGGGCAACCGCTCCAGCAGATAGCTTGAGCCGTCGGCCCGGTTGAGCGTGATCATGCCTTCGGACGGCTTGTAGAAGCCGGTGATGCAGTTGAACACGGTGGTCTTGCCGGCGCCGTTGGGGCCGATCAGCGCCGTGATCTCGCCGCGTCTGGCGGTGAAGGAGAGGTCGCCGATGGCGATCAGGCCACCGAACTTCATCGACAGATGTTCGACCTGCAGGATGGCGTCGTTCATTTGCGTGGTCGCATTCATCAGCCGTGGCCCTCCTTGGTGAAGGAGCTTGAGACAGCCCTTCGCTCCTTGAGGAAGGCGGTCGGTTCACGACTGCCGACGAAGCCGCGCGGCTTCCACAGCATGACGATGACCATGGCCATGCCGAACAGAAGCATGCGGTAGAGTTCAGGGGTGAAGTCCGGCCCGAAGATCTGCTTGAGGAAGTCGAGTTCGCGCAGCGCCTCGGTGCCGCCGATCATCACCATCGCGGCAACCGCAATACCAACCAGCGAGCCCATGCCGCCGAGAACGACGATGGCAAGGATGATGGCGGATTCCAGGAAGACGAACGATTCGGGACTGACGAAGCCTTGCCGGGCCGCGAAGAACGAGCCGGCGAAGCCACCGAACATGGCACCGGTGGCGAACGCCGTCAGCTTGGTCGTGGTGGTGTTGATGCCGAGCGAGCGGCAGGCGATCTCGTCCTCACGCAAGGCTTCCCAGGCGCGGCCGACCGGCAGACGGCGCAGCCTGATGGTGACGAAGGCGGTAAGCAGGCACAAGCCCAGGATCAGATAGTAGAGGAAGATCTTGTAGTAGGCGCTCGAGGTCGCAATGTGCAGAACCTTGGCAATGTAGTTGGGGTCCGACACGTTGAAGGTCATCAGGCCGAAGAAGGAAACCTTGGGAATGCCGGAGATACCGGCCGACCCGTTGGTGACCTCGCGCCAGTTGATCAGCACCAGGCGGATGATCTCGCCGAAGGCGAGCGTCACGATCGCCAGATAGTCGCCGCGCAGGCGCAGCACGGGGAAACCGAGCAGCACCCCCCACAGCGCCGCCATGCAGCCCGCGGCCGGCAGCAGGATCCAGAACGACAGGCCGAATTGCGTGGCGAGAAGCGCATAGGCATAGGCGCCAAGGGCATAAAAGGCGACGTAGCCGAGGTCGAGCAGGCCGGCAAGGCCAACGACGATGTTCAGTCCCCAGGCCAGCATCACATAGATCAGGATCTGGATGCCGAAATTGTCGACCCATTTCAGCGAGCCCTGCAGCCCTCCAGCAATCGACCAGGCGTTCAGCGACAGCACCGCGACCACGAGGATCGGGTACAGCACCAGCGCCGTGATGCCCAATTTGGTGAAGTTGGCGTGAATGAAGGCGCGGAAGTAGTAGATCACGCAAGCCAGCACATAGATGACCGCCAGGGCGCGCAGGAATTGCAGATAGCCGGCCGGTTCTGCTCCCACCCATCCGGCGAGGGAGCTATTCAACGCGAACAGCAGCACCACCGCGACGACAGCGACGATGAACGCAGGCAACTGAAAGAACCGTGACCCCACGCTGGCCGGCAACAGACCGGTGGCGACGTTGGCGATCTTTTGATTGGCCATGAAGGGCTGGCCATAGGCGACATAGAGGAAACGGCCGACGGCCGTGGCGATCACCACGGCGGCGAGCAAGCCCCAGCGCTGAGTCAGGACCAGTTCATTGGACATGTTCTGACCGGTCTTCAGCCCGATGAACAGCACGAACAGGCCAAGCGCGATGGCGCCGGCATAGAACGCTTCCTTAACAGCGCGTTGGATGGGGGTGGCGACGACGTCGCGCTCCGGAGATACGGTAACGGCCATGATCTCAGACCTTTTCGACTTCAGGCCGGCCCAGAATGCCGGAAGGCAGGAAGATCAGCACGATGGCCAGGATCGAGAACGCCGCGACGTCCTTGTAGTCGATCGAGAAATAGGCCGACCACATGCTCTCGATGAAGCCGATCAGCAGCCCGCCGAGCACGGCGCCCGGCAATGAGCCGATGCCGCCAAGCACCGCCGCGGTGAATGCCTTCACACCCGGCACAAAACCGTCGGAGAAAGCCACCACGCCATAGTACATCAGGAACAGCGTGCCGGCGACGGCGGCAAGCGAGGCACCCATGATGAAGGTGATCGAGATGGTGCGGTCGACGTCGACGCCGAGCAGTGCGGCCATCTTGCGGTCCTGTTCGCAGGCGCGTTGCGCCCGGCCTAGCGAGGTCCTGTTGACCAGATACCAGAACAGCACCAGGAGCAGCGCGGTGACGATGACGATGATGATCTGCTTCAGCGACACGCTGACGCCGTCGATGTTGTAGACTTGGCTGACCATCGGCGGGATCGGCTTGTTGCGCGGGCCCTGCGTCACCTGGACGAAGTTCGACAGCGCGATCGACATGCCGATGGCGGTGATCAGTGGCGCCAGCCGGAACGAACCGCGCAGCGGCCGGTAAGCCACCTTTTCGATCGTCCAGTTGTAGAGGCTGGTGAGCAGCATCGCCACGATCATCATGACCAGCAGCGCGATGACCACGGGCACCGAATAGAACATCGCGCCGAGGATGAGGAAGACGATCAGCGCCGTGAAGGCGCCCACCATGAAAATGTCGCCATGGGCGAAGTTGATCATGCCGATGATGCCGTAGACCATCGTGTAGCCGATCGCGATCAGCCCATAGATCGATCCCAGCGTCAGCCCATTGATAAGCTGCTGGACAAAGTACTGCATGTGTACATGGCTCCCCTGGAATGTCGCCCATGCAGACGCATTCCTTTTCGTATTTCCCCTAGTCGTAAAGTTTCGAGCCCGGATTGCAACGTGATTTTTTTGACTGTCCCGCGTGTTTCTGATTCACGTCGTTTCGACCGCCCGTTTTTTGCACCCGACCCCTGGACTACCGCGGACCCTATCATTGGCATAACGCAATGTCTTTGACGATTCGGCCGTATCATGCGCCCCGTTTCGAAGAAATCGCCGTCAAAATTAGGTGATAAGAAGAATCGTTGCGTTCCTGACACGGTTCGTTTTTTCGCCACACTCCTTTCCCCAAGGTCAGGATTCCTCCTGGCTGGCCTCAAAGCCATGCTCGAATGGATCGCGGTCGCTCGCGAGCATCGCATTCAAGCGACTGCGCCTGCCTGGCTGCCGATCGAGGAAATTGCCACTACTCCGGATCAGTACGCCGATCCCCCGTCTTCGCTCAGCGCATGCCGCTCCGTACCCTGAAGGGGAGGATTGAAGACACTCACCAGGATCATATCGCCGGAGGCGTCGGCACGCAGATAGTGGTCATCATGTTCGTCGAGCACATAGATCGTGCCCGGCTCGATGCGATGCACCGCACCGGACATGTCTTCGACCTCACCAGCGCCGGCGATGCAGTAGCAGGCCTCGAAATGCCTGCGATACTGGAGGCGCGATTCGCTGCCGGCGCGCACGACAGTGTGGCAGACGGTGAAGCCCATGCCGTCCCGCTGTGTCAGCAGGCGGTGGCTGGTGCCATTGCCCCAATCCACGAAGAAGTCAGATTTTTCTACATCAGCCAATTGTCTGGTGAACATGTTTTCTTTCCCTGCAGATCGTGGCCCGGGCCAGGAATGCCAATAGGGCCGCTGGAACGGATGCAGGAGTGCCGCAACGTGCACGGACATTCAAATGATTGCTTCTCACCTGATGTGTTAGTAAATTTTACAGATGAACTATATCCCACTGAATGCCATCCGCGCCTTTGAGGCCGCCGCCCGTCGCTTGAGCTTTTCGGCGGCGGCCGAAGAGCTTCACGTCACCCATCCGGCCATCAGCCACCAGATAAGGCGGCTCGAAGAGTGGCTGGGCACGCCTCTGTTCCACCGGGACGCACGCAAGGTACGGCTGACGGATGCCGGCGTGATCCTGCAGGCGTCGGCGAGCGGCGCCCTTGCCGAGCTTGGGGCCACATGCCGGCGCATCCGCCGCAATGCGGGGTCGGCGACACTATCCGTAGGCTGCATACCGTCCATCGCCAGCCGCTGGCTGGTTCCCCGCCTGCCGGACTTCACCGCCAGCCATCCCGATATCGGCATGCGGGTCGCTTATGCCAAGGCCGAGGACAGGCTTGGAGATGGTGAGAACGATGTGCTGATCACGCTCGGAGCCGATCCGACGCCTGGCGTCACCAGCCTCAAGCTGTTTTCACGCCTCAACCGGCCGGTGTGCAGTCCGCATTACCTGGCTGGCAGGCAGCATCTGCGAACAGCTTCGGATATCGCTGCCGCCGATCTTTTGCATGACGAAAACCGGCAGGGCTGGCGCGAATGGTTCTCCGAGGCCGGACTTCCCAATGTCGATGTCGGCAACGGACCCGTCTTCGCCGACTTCAACATTCTTGCGACTGCGGTCATTGCCGGCCACGGCGTGGCGCTTTGTCCGGTCGACGTCTTTCGCGACGAACTGAAGCGCGGCGACTTGGTGGTTCTGTCTGATGTCTCGACCAACCGCGACAAGAGCTATTTTCTGACGATGTCGGTGGATGCCTCATCAGCCGCGCTCACCTTCGCCGACTGGTTCCGCCGGGCAGTCTCGGTCGATGCTGATGATCAGCGATCCGCTGGTATCACTTGACCACGAAACCATGCGCGAACGGATCGCGGTCGTCGATGAAGATCGTATTCAGTCCGGTCATGCGCGCCCAGCCGCCGATCGAGGGAATGATCGCCGGCTTGCCCGCCACCGTGACCTCCTTTTCGACCTTGCCCTTGAACAGCGAACCGATGATCGATTCATGCACGAAGGCGTCGCCGGCCTTGAGCTTTCCCTTGGCATGAAGCTGCGCCATGCGCGCCGAAGTGCCGGTGCCGCACGGTGAGCGGTCGATGGCCTTGTCGCCGTAGAAGACGGCATTGCGGGCGTCGGCCCCTTCCACCGTCGGCTTGCCGGTCCACAGCATATGCGACAGCTTGTTGATGCCGGGGTTTTCCGGATGCACGAAAGTGTATTTCTCGTTGAGCAGCTGCCGCACCACCGGGCTCCAGGCGATGAGGTCGCCGGCGGAATGGTCCGCCATGTCGCGATAGTTCTTCTGCGGCTCGACGATGGCGTAGAAATTGCCGCCATAGGCGACATCGACGCTGATCTCGCCGAGCCCGGGACATTCGACCGTCAGACCTTCGGCATAGAGGAAAGATGGCACGTTGGTGATGCGCACCTCCTCGACATACTCGCCGACCTGTTTGTATTCGGCGATGACCAGGCCGGCCGGCGTGTCGAGCCTCAGTACGCCCGGCGTCTTCGGCTTGATCAGCCCATACTCGATGGCCATCGTCACCGTGCCGATGGTGCCGTGGCCGCACATCGGCAGGCAGCCCGAGGTTTCGATGAACAGGATGGCGATGTCGCAATCCTCGCGCGTCGGCGGATAGAGGATCGAACCCGACATCACGTCGTGACCGCGCGGTTCGAACATCAGGCCAGTGCGGATCCAGTCATATTCGGCGAGGAAGTGCGCCCGCCGTTCCATCATCGTCGAGCCCTCGAGCAACGGGCCGCCGCCGGCGACCAGCCGGACCGGATTGCCGCATGTGTGGCCGTCGATGCAGAAGAAGGATTTTCTGGCCATGGCGTTCCTCGAAAATTCAAAACCGTTGTGGACTGAAAGGGGCGAGATCAACAGGCGCAACCTGCCCCAGAATGATTTCCCGGATCAACCGTCCGGTCGCCGCGGCCTGGGTCAGGCCGAGATGGCCATGGCCGAAAGCGTAGACCACGGGCCGGCTTCCCGACGCCTTGCCGATGACAGGTACCGAATCCGGCAGCGAGGGCCGGAACCCCATCCATTCGCGCCCGCCCGAGGGATTGAGTCCAGGCAGGAATTGCTGCGCCTTCCGCAGGAGCGCTTTCGACCTGGCATAGTTGGGCGGCCGCTCGATGCCGCCGAGTTCGACGGCGCCGCCGACGCGCAGGCCCGTTTCGAGCGGCGTGATGACGAAGCCATGGCCGGAGAAGATCAGCTGCCGCTTCACGTCGAAGGCGCTTTTGGGCAGCGTCGTGTTGTAGCCGCGCTCGGTCTCCAGCGGAATGCGGTCGCCAAGCTGCCGTGCCAAAAGGTGCGACCATGCACCAGCGGCGACGACGAGGTGCCTGGCCTGACTGGTCGTGCCGTCGGCCAGGGTCAGCGTCGCGCCATCCTGGTCCGCCGCGACCCGGTCGATGCGGGCCAATTCGAAGCGGGCGCCCCTGGCCTCGGCGTAGGCCCACACCGCCTTGCCAAGCAATTTCGGATCGGAGACGGTCTTCCAGCCCGGCACGAAGGTGCCCTTGATGAAGCGCGGGGACAGGCCAGGCTGCAAACCGGCCAGGCCCTCGCCCTCGACATGGCGAAAGCCGATGCCGAAACGCTCGCGCGCGGCCCAGCCGGACAGCGAGGCGCGGAACTCGGCCTCGCTTTCATAGAGTTCGAGCGAGCCATCCTCGCGCAGCATCGGCCGCGTGCCGGAGCGATCGAGCAGATCCATCCATTCCGCTTCGGCGAGCTTCATCATGCCGGCCTGGGCGGCGAGGCTCGCTTCGTATTTCGCCGGCGCGCCGGCGCGCCAGAAGCGGATCAGCCAGGGCAGCAGCTTCGGCAGATAGGCGGGCGGAATGCTGAGCGGGCCGAGCGGATCGGCCAGCCATTTCGGCAGGTTCTTGATCATGCCCTTGTGTGCCAGCGGCAGCACGTCCGAGAAGGCGAAGGCGGCGGCGTTGCCGGAGCTCGTCTCCTCGCAGATGCCGGTTCGGTCGAAGACCGTAACGTTCCGCCCTGCCTCGGCAAGGAAGGCCGCCGCGCAGATGCCGATGATGCCGCCGCCGATGATGGCGATGTCCTCGCCTTCCCCCCGCGAACGGGGAGAAGGTGCCCCAGTGGCGGAGCGTCGCTCCTGTTCCGGGGATTTGGAATTTCCTGGCACGTCGGTGCTGTCCCTTACTCGGCTGCCACCAGTTTGTCCGCCGATAGAGGAGACGTCTGGAGCGACGGCAGCTTCGGCCGCACCGCCAGCGCATCCCGTATGATCTTCTCCACCGCCTTGCGGCGCTCGCCCGACAGCGGCTGGCGCGGCATGCGCACCCGGTCATTGGTACCAATCGCCAGCACTTCGGCAAGCTTGATGTTTTGGACCAGATAGGTCGAGACATCGAGGTCGAGCAGCGGCCGGAACCAGCGATAGATGGCGAGTGCCTCTTCGCGGCGCCCCTCTCTCATCAGCTGGTAGATGGCGACGGTCTCGCGTGGGAAGGCGGTGACCAGGCCGGCCACCCAGCCGATGGCACCGACCGACAGCGCCTCGAAGGCGAGATTGTCGACGCCGGTGAACAGATCGTAGCGGTCGCCAAGCCGGTTGATGATCTCGGTCGAGCGCCTGATGTCGTCGGAGGATTCCTTGATGGCGACGAAGCGCTTGTCCGATGCCAGTTCCTCCATCTGGTCGACGGTAACGTCGACGCGGTAGGCGAGCCGGTTGGAGTAGATCATGACCGGCAGGTCGCCGGCCTCGGCGACCGCGCGCAGAGCCGCCACCGTTTCTTCCGCATTGGTGTGGTAGATCGGGCTCGGCACCACCATCAGGCCATTGGCGCCTTCCTTGGCGGCGCGCCTGGCGATGCTGGCCGCTTCCCGGGTGCCCGCTTCATTGACCGTTAGCAGCACCGGCTTCTTGCCAGCGACTTTCTGCGCCGTCCTCAGCACCTCGATCTTCTCGTCAGGCGATAGCATCGGCCCTTCGCCGAGCGAGCCGCAGACGATGATGCCGTCGCAGCCGGCCTCCATCTGCAGGTTGAAGCAACGCTCCATCTCGGCATGGTCGAGCCGATCGTCGGCGGTGAATTTGGTCGTGACGGCGGGGAAAACTCCGGTCCACATGGCTGTCTCTCCAAGTTGATATATCAGGCGTATATCTATTAAGAGCTAGCCTGTCAACGATGACTCCATTATGATATATGAAAAATATATCAGGAGCCGGCCGTTGATCTCCCCGCTGATATCCATCGAGACGAACGCAACCTTCGAGCCTGCGGCGACCAAGGCCTATCGCATGCTGGAGCACATGATCGTCACGCTGGAACTGGCGCCGTCGAGCTTCGTCACCGAAGGCGCGCTGATCGACAAGCTCGGCCTCGGCCGCACGCCGGTACGCGAGGCGATCCAGCGGCTGGCTTGGGAAGGGCTGCTGGATGTCCGACCACGCGCCGGCATCGCGATCGCGCCGCTGCATCCCGGCGACTGGCTGCGCGTGCTCGACGCCCGGCGCGGCGTCGAAGTGGTGCTTGCCCGTTCGGCCGCCCGCTTTGTCACCCGCGAGGCCGCCGACCTGTTTCATGAGGCGGCGCTTGCCATGCAGAAGGCGGTCATCTCAGGCAACGTGCTGGCCTTCATCCAGGCCGACAAGGCGCTCGACGAGGCCCTGGGGCTGGCTGCTGACAACCCCTTCGCCGCCCGCTTGGCCGCGCCTCTGCAAACCCACAGCCGCCGCTTCTGGTTCCGCTACAAGGCGGATACGGGCCTGGCCGAATCCGCCGAGCATCATGTCGCGCTGATCCGCTCGATCCTCGACGGCGACGAGGAGGGAGCCGCCAAGGATGCCAAGCGGCTGATGGCGCTGCTGCGCGGCCATGCCGAGGTCGCCGCGACGCGCTGATTGAGCAGTCAGATCCCTTGCGTGGTGGCGATGGCGGTATTCTCCCATCCGTCACCGGTCGCGAAAATGCAACTCCGGCCCTGCACGTCGGTCACCAGCATCGACCAGGTCCCACTTGCCGAAACATAGACCTCGACAATGGCGGCCTGACCAACCACACCGTAGCCGATCTGCTTTTGTTGCAGGGCCTTTGCCAATGCCGCGACGAGGTCACTGTGGCCGCCGCAGATGAATTGCGCCTGCGCCGATAGCGTCGACAGCGCCAGCGCGATGCCGACCGCGGCTATCCTGATCCATCGAAACGAAAATTTGTGTGCCATCTGGCACCTCCTTCGCCTTCGCGTTCCGGCAAAGGGAGGCACATGAGGCAGCCTCAATACACCGAAACACTCCAGGCCGGGTTCGACGTCTTCATCACGTCACTCCTTCTGGTTTCCGGTCTGTCGTCAGGGGAACTTTATCATTCCCTGGAATCGATATGGTGAGGCCCCGATCCGAAAACAAGCGCCATTTCGGAGCTCGGGGCGCGTTGCAGGACGAAGACCCGCGTCAAGCTTCCGCAGGTTCGCGAAGTGCCGCCCATTTCAGCAAGGCATCGAGAGCCGGGCACAGGGCCTGGCCCCAATCGGTCAGGCAGTACTCGACCTTGGGCGGCACTTGGTGGTGCACGATCCGGCGCACGATTCCGTCGGCCTCCATCTGCCGCAGTTGCTGAATCAGCATTTTCTGCGAGATCGCCGGGATCGCCCGTTCGAGGTCGGAAAAGCGCAGCACCTTGCCGCCGAACAGGTGAAACAGGATCACCAGCTTCCAGCGGCCTTCGAGAATGCGCAGCACATTCTCGACGCCGCTCGCTGCCGAAGAAGGCGTCAATGACTCGGGCTTACCTTCAGGTAAGTACCTTACTTTTTCGTCGGTTCTTGTCATTTCACCAGCATATCTCATTTTAGGAACCGGACAAGCGCCGCCGGCCTCGACGGGCGGCGGCAACGCACATCGGAGACGACAGCATGACCGCAACCCTTCCGCAGCCACTGGCCGATTATTTCGCCGCCAAGAACCGGCATGACATTGACGCCATGCTCATTCCTTTCTCGCCGGACGCCACGGTCAGGGACGAAGGCAAAACCCATCGGGGTTCGGACGCGATCCGCGGCTGGATGGAGGAGACGACACGCAAATACCGGGTGACCGTCGAGGTCGCCGAGGCGACCGCCAATGGCGATGCATGGCGAATCGCCGGCATCGTGTCGGGGAATTTCCCAGGCAGCCCTGCGACGCTCCACTATAACTTCACGCTGGCCGACAACCGGATCGCTCTGCTGGAGATCGGCGCATGACCATCGTCCAGAACTTTGCAATCGACGACCGGGAATTCACCGGCAAGCGCGTTCTGGTTACCGGCGGTACCAAGGGTGCCGGCGAAGCCATCGTGCACAGGCTTTCGGCGGCAGGTGCTGTCGTTCTCACGACCGCCCGCTCGGCGACCGAAGCATGCCAGCCGAAGCTGTTCGTGCAGGCCGATGTGAGTACTTTGGCGGGTACCGAGACGGTGGTCGCGGCCATCATGGAACGGCTTGGCGGCATCGACATCATCGTGCACAGCGTCGGCGGGTCGAAGAGCCCAGGTGGCGGGTTTGCCGGACTGACCGATCAGCTCTGGCAGGACGAGCTCAGCCTCAATCTGCTGGCGGCCGTGCGGCTCGATCGCCTGCTTGTCCCACATATGATCGAGCAAGGCGCAGGCGCGATCGTTCACATATCGTCGATCCAGCGCCGCCTGCCGCTGCACGAATCCACCATCGCCTATGCGGCGGCCAAGGCCGCCCTTTCGACCTACAGCAAGGCGCTGTCCAAGGAGCTCGGCCCCAAAGGCATCCGCGTCAACGCCGTGGCGCCGGGCTGGATCCACACCAGCGCTTCGGAAGCCATGGTGAAGCGACTGGCCTCCCACTCGGGTTCGGATGAGGCAACCGCCCGCCAGAGCATCATGGATGCGCTGGGCGGCATCCCGATCGGCCGACCGGCATGGCCGCAAGAGGTTGCCGAACTTGTGGCATTCCTCGTCTCGGACCGTGCGGCATCGATCCACGGCGCCGAATACGTCATCGATGGTGGCACGATTCCAACAGTGTGATGCCGCGCAAAAAACAAAGGGCGCGGCCAAAGCCGCGCCCTTAACTCGATGGAAATCCGAATTCAGTTCATCGTCGGAATGACGAACTCGGCACCGTCCTTGATGCCGGACGGCCAGCGCGAGGTGACCGTCTTGGTCTTGGTGTAGAAGCGGAAGGCGTCCGGGCCGTGCTGGTTGAGGTCGCCGAAGGACGACGCTTTCCAGCCGCCGAAGGTGTAATAGGCGATCGGAACCGGGATCGGCACGTTGACACCGACCATGCCGACCTGGACACGGCTTGCGAAGTCACGAGCGGCGTCGCCGTCGCGGGTGAAGATGGCGACGCCATTGCCCATCTCGTGGTCGTTGGCGAGCTTGATCGCGCTCTCATACGTCGGCGCGCGCACCACCGAGAGCACCGGCCCGAAGATCTCTTCCTTGTAGATGCGCATGTCCGCCGTGACGTTGTCGAACAGGCAGCCGCCCATATAGTAGCCGTCCTCATAGCCCTGCATCTTGAAGCTGCGGCCGTCGACGACGAGCGTGGCGCCTTCCTTGACGCCGGTGTCGACATAACCTTTCACGCGCTCCAGTGCCTGCGCCGTCACCAGCGGGCCGAAATCGGCGGCCGAATCCGTCGACGGGCCGACTTTCAGGCTTTCCACGCGCGGTACCAGCTTTTCCATCAGCCGGTTCGCGGTGTCGTTGCCGACCGGAACTGCCACCGAGATCGCCATGCAGCGCTCGCCTGCCGAGCCGTAGCCGGCGCCGATCAGCGCGTCGACGGTCTGGTCCATGTCGGCGTCGGGCATGATGATCATGTGGTTCTTGGCGCCACCAAAACACTGCACGCGCTTGCCCGCCGCGGTGCCGCGCGAATAGATGTAATGCGCGATCGGCGTCGAGCCGACAAAGCCGACGGCCTTGATATCGGGATCGTCGAGGATGGCGTCGACCACTTCCTTGTCGCCGTTGACGACGTTGAGGATGCCCGCCGGCAGGCCGGCCTCGAGGAACAGCTCGGCGATGCGGATCGGCACGCCCGGGTCACGCTCCGACGGCTTCAGGATGAAGGCATTGCCGCAAGCGATTGCCGGCGCGATCTTCCACAGCGGGATCATCGCCGGGAAGTTGAACGGCGTGATGCCGGCGACGACGCCGAGCGGCTGGCGCATCGAATAGACGTCGATGCCGGGGCCGGCGCCATCGGTGAACTCGCCCTTCATCATGTGCGGCGCGCCGATGCAGACCTCGACCACTTCGAGGCCGCGCTGGATGTCGCCCTTGGCGTCGGCGATCGTCTTACCGTGCTCGCGCGCCAGAATGTCGGCCAGTTCGTCATAGTCGCGGGCGACCAGTTCGAGGAATTTCATCAGCACGCGCACGCGGCGCTGCGGGTTGGTGGCGGCCCATTTCGGCTGTGCTGCCTTGGCGTTCTCGACGGCCGCGCGCAGTTCCGCCTGCGAGGCGAGCGCCACCGTGCCGCGCACGGAGCCGTCCATCGGCTGCATGACGTCCTGCTTGCGGCCGCTGGTGCCGGCGACACGCTTGCCGCCGATGAAATGACCGTATTCGATCATGATGTCTCTCCCTCGTTTGTGATGGGTGCATTCTCCGCCTTTGTGGTGGCGAAGGCAACGCGAGGGAGAACGCAACCGTTGTGCGAAAATTAGATATCGATTGACGGGCGAGCATCAATTCTCGCAAATGGCCGACAACAAGATATCTCCTGGGGGATGCCCGTGAACTGGGATGACGTCCGCATCTTTCTCGCCGTGGCGCGTGCCGGCCAGATTCTCGGCGCCGCCAGGCGGCTGGAGCTCAACCACGCCACCGTCTCGCGCCGCATCGCAGCACTCGAGGACGCGCTGCGCACAAAACTCTTCCGCCGGCTGACCACCGGCAGCGAGTTGACGCCCGCCGGCGAGCGGTTCCTCGATATTGCCGAGCGCATGGAGGGCGACATGATCGCCGCGCGTTCGACCATATCAGGCGAAGGCGACGATATCTCCGGCACCGTGCGCATCGGGGCACCCGACGGCTTCGGCGTCGCC
Source organism: Mesorhizobium loti (assembly GCA_002356515.1). Lineage (NCBI taxonomy): Bacteria > Pseudomonadati > Pseudomonadota > Alphaproteobacteria > Hyphomicrobiales > Phyllobacteriaceae > Mesorhizobium > Mesorhizobium loti. Next base: position 3,752,726 of record AP017605.1, read on the forward strand.
TTCCTGGCCAGACGCCTCGGCGAACTGACCGCGCTGCACCGCGAGCTGACGATCCAGCTCGTGCCGGTGCCGCGCTCCTTCTCCCTGTCGCGGCGCGAGGCCGACATCGCCATCACCGTCGAGCGGCCGACCGAAGGTCGGCTGGTGGCGGGCAAGCTGGTCGACTATTCGCTCGGCCTGTTTGCCTCGCGCGCCTACGCCGATGCCAATGGCCTGCCCAAAACAGCGGCCGAACTCGGCCGGCACACCCTCATTGGGTATGTGCCTGACCTGATCGTCAGCCCATCGCTCGACTACGCCGCCGAATTCAGCGCGGACTGGCGCACCAGCTTCGCCATTTCCTCCGCACTCGGCCAGGCCGAAGCGGTGCGCTCGGGCGCCGGCATCGGCATCCTGCACACCTTCGTCGCCCGTTCGATGCCGGAGCTGGTGGCCGTCGATGTGGTGGCGCCCATCCGCCGCGCCTACTGGCTGGTCTATCACGAATCAGTCAGGCCGCTGCGCCGCATCCAGATCGTCGCCGGCTTCATCACCAAGGCGGTGGAGCGGGAAAGAAGCCTTTTCCTTTAGAAGCGCTGTCAGAGGCGCCTGGCAGGTGCAACACACGACGCCTTTCCCTTGCCACAAAACCGGCCAGTGTGGCATCAGGCGTGCGGTCGCCGGCCACGAGGCAAGGCCGCCGGGTGGGGAAATCGTTCAGAAAGCTGGCGCGGATAAACATGCGAGCCGTTCTTGCCATCCTGCCGCTGCTTTTCGTCTCGGCCTGCGCCAACCCTTGGGCCAAGGTGCCGGAAGCCGAATTGCCCAAGCCGATCCGCTACGCCATGGCGCGCCCCTCGCCTTTCGTCATTGGCAATTATTGCGGCCCCGGCACCCGCACCGGCGATCTGTCGGCCCGGCCGGTCGACCGCCTCGACGCCGTATGCCAGGTCCATGACGCCTGCTACATCGCCCGCCACAATCATTGCGACTGCGACGGCGCGCTTATCACCTCCGCCAGGGCAATTCGCGACGACAAGACGGCGCCACGCAAGATGCGCGGCGAGGCAGAATTGCTGATCGCTACCTTCGCCATTCCCGTCTGCAAGGTGTTTCCACAGGGCTTCATGCCGCCGCGCGACCCGGCACAGTTGAGCGCGATGAAGGCCGGAGCCGCCGGTTGAACCGCAGCGCATCCATCATCCTTGCCCTAATCGGGCTGGCCGCCCTTGCCGGTTGTACCGGCACAGGCCGCAATGCCTGCGACCTCCTGCCGGGACAGGAAGCCTGCGCGCGGCCTTCCCTGTCGGCCGGCACGCCCGGGCCGCAGGTCGCGGCGTCGCAGTTTTTCGGCGATGCCGGCGCCAGTGACTACGAAAGACGATTCCTGGCACTGCTTGCCCATAATCAGCTCGGCGCCATGGACCGCGCCAACGGCACCGGCCCATTCGGGCGCAACCGGCGCGACGTGCAGAACAGTGACTTCCAGGCGACCTATTCGACGCTGCAGCAACTGGCCGGACCGGTCGCCAGGGCGCTTCTGCCGCCCGCCAGTGGCGGCAGCGGCGAGGGCCAGTTCGACGGACGCTGGCGGGTGTCGCGGCAGACGCTTTACATCGATGCGGCGGCGCGGCCCACAGCCCCCAAGACTTTCGATTTCTCCGGCCTGCAGGCACGCAGCACCGAGATCGTCGTGCGCCAGGTCGGCGAGCAGCCTGCCGACATCGAGGCCACCTGCGACGGCGCGTTGGCGATCCGCGACGCCGGCGCCTCGCGCACCATCGCCGCCGGCGCGGCATTTCGGTTCCGCCTGTCTGGCGAGGACGACGCAGTCAGCCTGTTTCCAAGCGACAGCCTGAACCGCTGCACGGCAAGGATCCGCTCCAGCCTTGCTTCGGCCGGCGCGCCGCTTACGATCCGGCGCGAAGAGGCCGCCGATCCCTCGCTCGCCAGCTTCGACAGCCGCTACGAGCGTTGCCCGGTCCCCGACAGCGCCGGCCTCGACGCGCTTGAACGCGCCTTCTATGCCAGCCGCTGGCTGTCGCAGACCTGCGCCCTGCCGATCGGCGCGCCCAAGCTGCTGCGCAAGTCGCGCGACGGCTTCAACGCCAAGGTCGAGGCGCTGATGGGCGCGCCTCTGTCCGATGCGGCAATAGACAAAGGCGACCCCGATCTGCCGCTCGATTTCTCCAGGGCGCCAAGGCTGAAGCTGATCTATCTGTCCTCGCTCGAATTCAAGGCCGACTTTTCAGGCTGCATCATGGAACGGCTGATCCGTCATCATGCAGCCCTTGGCACCAAGGTGCGCATCATGGTCACCGACGTGCTGGAGCGCGAGAAGGACGACGCCATGCTGCACCGGCTGGCGGCTGAATTCCCCAATGTCGAATTGCAGGAGTACCGCTGGCGCGCCGACCATGGCGCGCCGATCGACGAGCAGATTTCACAATTGCACAAGACCCATCATATCAAGATGCTGGCGACGCTGGCTGAGGATCCCGCGCGCTCGCGCGTCATCATCGGCGGCCGCAACATCCATGATGGCTTCCTGTTCCATCAGCCGATCGACCTGTCACGCTATCCGGACCTGCAGCAATACGGCAAGACCGACGGGCTTTCGCTGAACTACTATTCGAACTGGAGCGACTTCGACATCGAGTTCGCCGACAGCGCCACGGTCGAGACGCTCGCCGCGCATCTGTCGACGATATGGTTGCGCGACGCCGACACCAATCTGGCGCGCCCCTTCTCCATCCCGGTTCGCGGTGATGGCCCCCAAGGCAATGCCCGGCATTTCATTTCGGTGCCCTATGAAGACGACCATGCGCTGGAGGCCTATTTCGTCGAGCTGGTCGATGCCGCTCAACACCACATCCAGATCGTCAACCCCTACCTTAATTTGACGCCGAGCCTCGCCCAGGCCGTTGACCGGGCGCTTGCCCGTGGCGTCAAGATCGACATTGTCGGCCGCATCGATCTCAAGGGCGATATCGGCGGCAAATTCCTCACCGCGCTCAACAAGCTGTTCGTCGAGAAATATGGCGACCGCATCAACATCCGCGAGTTCAAGGCGCCCGACGTGGTGCTGCATTCCAAGATCATGATGATCGACGAAAGGCTGGTCGCCATCTCCTCGGTCAACCTCAACAACCGCAGCTTCTTCCACGATTCAGAGAACGGCATGATGGTGCTCGATCCCGCCTTCTACATCAGGATGAAGCCGATCTATGACGACTATCTCGCCCACTCGAACCCGGTTTCCACCAAGGTGACGATCCCGTGGGCCTATCGGTTGCTGTTCGATGAGGCCTGGGTCAGGCAGGCGTTCTGATCTTCTCGCCCTGTGCCTATTTCAGGTAGCGCTCCTGCGCGAGGGCACGGGCATCGATGTCGGGCACCTTGTTGGACATGATGTCAGCCAGCACCTTGGCCGAGCCGCAGGCCATGGTCCAGCCGAGCGTACCATGGCCGGTGTTGAGGAAGAGATTGGAAAGCTCGGTGCGGCCGATCAGTGGCGGGCCATCCGGCGTCATCGGCCGCAGCCCGCACCAGAAGGTCGCCTCGCGCATGGCGCCGGCGCCCGCAAAGAGATCGCCGACCGAATGTTCGAGCGTGCGGCGCCGTGATTCATGCAGCCTGAGGTCGAAGCCGGAAATCTCGGCCGTGCCGCCGACGCGGATGCGGTCGCCGAGCCGTGTGATTGCCACCTTGTAGGTCTCGTCCATCACGGTCGACACCGGCGCCAGGGCTGCATCCTTGATCGGCACGGTGATCGAATAGCCTTTGACCGGATAGACCGGGATCGACCGTTTCATCCTGCGCATGAAGCCCGCCGAGTAGCTGCCCAGCGCCATCACATAGGCTTCGGAGGCCTTGAAACCCTTGCTGGTGCTGAGATTGGCAATGCGGTTGCGGCTGCGGATAACGCGCCAGATCGTCGTGTCGTATTCGAACGTGACGCCACGCGCGACACAGAGCTCGGCCAGTTTCTCGGTGAACATCTTGCAGTCACCGGTTTCGTCATGCGGCAGCCTGAGCCCGCCGACGAACTTCTCGCGCACACCGGCCAGCGCCGGCTCCGCCGCGATGCAGCCATCCTGATCGAGGATCTCGTAGGGCACGCCATATTTCTTCAGCACCTCGACATCGCCGCCGGTGCCGTCGAGCTGCTTTTGCGTGCGAAACAGCTGCAGCGTGCCCTGGGTGCGCTCGTCATAGGTGATGCCGGTCGCCTCGCGCAGCGCCTTCAGCGTGTCGCGGCTGTATTCGGCCAGCGGCACCATCCGCGACTTGTTGATCGCATAGCGCTCGGCCGTGCAGTTGCGCAGCATCTTGACCAGCCAGGTCCACATATGCGGGTCGAAGGCCGGCCGCACCACCAGCGGGCCATGCTTCATCAACAGCCATTTGATCGCCTTCAGCGGAATGCCGGGTCCGGCCCAGGGCGATGCATAGCCGGGTGAAATCTCGCCGGCATTGGCGAAGCTGGTTTCCAGCGCCGGGCCCTTCTGGCGGTCGAGCACCGTCACCTCGTGGCCAGCCTCGGCAAGATAATAGGCCGTGGTCACCCCGATGACGCCGCCGCCCAGCACCATGATCTTCATCGTTCACTCCTTGCCGCGCCGCGCATCCTCAGGACGCCCGTGGACGCGACCGCATTTCTCGATTTGCGCATGATCCCAAATGAAAATCGATGCCGATTTTCGAGAACCATGCGCTGTGGCCCATTCACGCCGCCGAGGGACCGGGGTCGTCGTCTTCTGTCTGCCGCATTCCGGCCGTCTCGCCAAGAGGCCGCCAATCGTCTGCGGCGCTGTAGACGAGAGTAAGCCCGTGCGGTCGTCGCCGATCGGCCCGGTCCTTCTGCCTGACCGCGCGCCGGGCAGCCTCCGGCTGGTAAAGCACGGCCTTGATCAGGATCGACTCCCGTCGGCCATCGGCGTGCTCGATCAAAGCCGTTTCGCCCTGCGCCATGCCTAGCATGCAGAGCCCGCGCCTCGTCGCCACCGACAGGCTGGAGCCGACCGGTCCGCGCACCTCGTTCTGCACCAGGGTGCGCGTCTCGGTCTGACCGGCATCAATGCTGAACACCACTCTGCTATTGAGCGTCACAATATCGGGCTCGACCGAATCAAGCGGAACGACATCGGCGCTTGAAAGCTTGTGTTCGAGCATACGCGCGATCGGATCCGCGAATGCCTGCCGGCGCGCCAGCATGACTTCGAGGACTGCGAAGTCCTTCGTCGTCAGGCAGCAATTCGTGCTCGTCATCATCGCCTCCACGATCAAGGCCGTTGCGGGCCGGAGGGCGGCGTATCGACGGCTTCAACGGTCACCGACAGTTCCCGGCCGCCACGGCTGCTCCAGCACACCGCCTGCCCGATGGTCGCGCCGATAAGCGCCGTTCCCATCGGCGTCAGCACCGAAATCCTGTTTTCGGCAATGTCGGCTTCGCCGGGATAGACCAGCATGATGCGCTGGGTCTCCCCGCCGTCGGCACGGACCGTCACGATCGAACCCATACGCACCACGCCGGCCGGCATCGCCGCCGCGTCCGTGATGACGGCCCGGTCCATTTCCGAAAGCAGCTCCTCGGCCGTCTCGGGGGTGCGATCGAGCAAGGCCCTCGCCAGGCTGGTCAACCTGCCGTGGTCGGTATCACTGATCAAAATCTGGCTGCTTGGTCGCAGTCCGATTGCATGTTGCATGGCAAACCTCATGGATCGGCGCATCGAACGAATGCGCGCTTGCCACCGCGCTGACGGCGGCGTGATGAAAAGCCGGCAGCCGCGAAAAGCTGCACGACTTGATGGCGATGGTGGATGTATGGATGCCCCGATAAGGACGGACGCCGGAAGGCGGCCGCGCCGGGGCTACGATCCCGCGATCGGGCAGACCCTGAACAAGGTTCTGGTATAAGCGAGGTTGCTCATGCTCCGAACCTTGCCGACAGGCGCCCGCTTGTCAAGCGCGGCCAAACCGCTCAACCGCCGACATAATGGCGATAAAAGCGCGGACCGAGACTGGCCAGGATTTCATAGCCGATGGTGCCGGCATGGCCGGCGGCATCGTCGACGCTCTGCGAGGGGCCAAGCAGCTCGACCAGATCGCCCTCGCGCAGCCTGCCGGGCGGCAGAGCGGAAATGTCGAGAATGATCGAATCCATCGACACGCGCCCGAGGAAAGGCAGACGCAGTCCTTCGAACCAGGCCGCCGAAGCGGAGCGGCGCAGCCAGCCATCCGCATAGCCAAACGAAATCGTCGCCAGGCTCAGCGGACCGTCCGCGTGATAGGTGTGGCCATAGCCGATGCCGGTGCCCTTTTCGACGCGGCGCGTCTGCGCCACCTTGGCCTGCAGCCGCACCACGGGCAGCATCGGATTGGGTTCGCCGGGCGTCGGGTTGATGCCGTAAAGCGCCGCACCGGGGCGGGCGAGATCGTAATGATAGGACGGCCCGAGAAAGATGCCGGAAGAATTGGCAAGCGAGGCAGGCGCCCGGGGCAGCATGGCGCGCAGCCGCTCAAACGCCAGTCGCTGCTGTTCATTGGCCGGATGATGCGGCTCGTCGGCGCAGGCCAGGTGGCTCATCACATATCTGATGTCGATGCCGTCGAACGCGCTGCTATCCCCGGCCAGTGCCTCGACTTCGGCTGGCGCCATGCCGAGCCGCGACATGCCGCTGTCGACCTGGAGCGCGGCCGGCAGCCGGCGCCCGGCGTCGTGTGCCACCGTGCGCCAGGCTTGCAACTGCGCGCCACTGTTGATGGCCGCGCAAAGCCCAGCCGCCACCGCTTCCGGCTCGGAGCCCGGCGGCAGCCCGTTCAGCACGTAGATGTCTGGTCCGGTACCGATCGCCTTGCGCAACGCGATGCCTTCAGCCAGCAGCGCGACGAAGAAGATGTCGCAGCCTTCCCGGGCCAGCGCTGCTGCCACCTGGGCCGCGCCGAGGCCGTAGCCATTGGCCTTGACCACGCCGGCGCAACGCACGCCGCCCAACCGCGCCTTCAGCCGCCGGTAGTTTTCACGGATGACGCTGAGATCGATGGTCAGGATGGCGCCAGCCGCCACTTCGCTGACCGGCCAATCGGTGACGGTTTTCGCGGCATTCCGGTTGACGGTGTCGGTCATGGCGACCCTCATTGCATCGGCCATCAATACGATCCCCGCACCGGCGCGGCAACCGCGACGCGCCGCTACCGCGCCAGATGGCTGAACGCCGCCACCACCTCTTCGTAGACCTTGCGCTTGAACGGCACGATCAGGTCGGGCAGGTCCTGCATCGGCCGCCACGACCATTTGTCGAATTCGGCGGTATGGCCTCCCGGCGGCGGATTGATCTGGATTTCGCTCACATCGCCATGAAAGCGGAAGGCGAACCATTTCTGCGTCTGGCCGCGATAGCGGCCCTTGAAGGCAATGCCGACGAGATGATCCGGCAGGTCGTAGTTGATCCAGTCCGGCGCCTCGGTGAGCAGCGAGACGCTCTGCATGCCGGTCTCCTCATAGAGCTCGCGCTCCGCCGCCTGCAACGGTTCCTCGCCCTTGTCGATGCCGCCTTGCGGCATCTGCCAGAGCTGCGTCGTGCCGGCGAATTCGCTGTCGGGTTCGGCGATACGATGCCCGACCCAGACCAGGCCCTCGCCATTGAGGATCATCAACCCGACACAGGGGCGGTAGGGCAGCGTTTCGCGGTCGACCTTTTTCGTCTTCGCCATTATCTGTGCTCCGAGGGGTTCACGGCCAGGCGTGGCTAGCCTTTTTGCGGATCGATCGCCACTGCTGAAATCGGCACGATCTCGATGCCGCGCTTCTTGGCCTCGGCAATCCAGGACGACACGGTGTCGACCGTCAGGTCGAAGGCCGAGCCGATGCCGACGGCAGAGCCCTTGGCCCGCGCGGTAGCTTCGAGACTGTCCAGTTTCTTCAGGATGGCGCCGCGATCCTGCACCGCGTCGATCGCCGTATCGCCGGCGACGAAGGGCACGCCGTCCTTCAGCGCCAGGTCGGGCGCCAGGCTGCGCGCCGACGAACCATCGTCGATATAGGCGAGACCCCGTTTGCCGAGTTCGGCCATGAACGGCTCCATCGCCGCCGTGTCGGCGGAAAAGCGTGCGCCCATATAGTTCATGACGCCGGTATAGTTCGTCGTCCGCGACAGCACCCAGTGCAGATTCTTGAGATTCTCCTCGGCGCTCGCCGCCACGGTCAGCGTGTTGCGGCCGGGGTTGACATTGGGATAGTCGAACGGTTCGAGCGGCACCTGCATGACGATCTCGTGGCCGCCCTGCCGGGCGGCCTGCATCCAGCGGCCGATGCTGTTGCCTTGCGGGGCAAAGGCCAGCGTCACTTCCGCCGGCAACCTGGCAATCGCCGCCTGGGTGCCGGTCTGCGACACGGCAAGCCCGCCGATGACGATTGCCACCCGCGCACCGCGCGCGCCGGACCACGGCCGCGCATAGACATCGAAGGGCCGCCTGCCATCGGCGGAGCGCATCGGCAAGGGTCCGGTGTCGCTGGTTTCGATCAGCGCCTTGTCGGGAAGATGCGCGATCTTCAGGTTCTGCCCGACGGTCGATGGATCACGGATGATGATCGCCGCCTGCGGAGGACCATCGCCCTCCTCCTTCTGCACATGGATGATCTGCGGACCACCGGTCTTGGTTGGCGTTTCAACCTTTGGCGCCGCGACAGGGGCCAAGGCGGATGGCGCGGCAGCGGGCTCGGCCGCCGCCGTCACCTTCGGCGTCGAAACGGCGACCTCTTGCGGCTTGCGAAATGGCTTTTCCCTGAGGGCTATCGCGGCCGAGGCGCCGACCACCGCCAGCACGACAATTGTCGGCACGATCACGCCCGCACTGACCTTGCCGGTAGCGCGCGGCGCCCGGACGGCCTGTCCCAGCGGGCGTTCGATGTCCTTGCCGATATCAGCCAAGCCCTGTCCCCGGAGCACATGATTCCGAAGGCGCCCCTTCGGCGACATGCGCGAATTCATCAACTCTGGCGCGCCACTGGCATCGTATCTGGAGGCCTTGTCTTGCCTCGCCGAATCAAACTGCCGGAACCTTTCGGTCCCGGCAGCATCGCATTGCTTCGTTCAGCCGGCCAGAGCTGGGCCAGCCAAGCCGTTACTGGTTGAGCACGGCCTTTTCCGGATTGGGTGGGAAGGCCGGGTCGGTCTTCTCGCCGCGCAGCAGCTGCTCGGCGAAGATGAGCTGCAGATCGTCCTTCGGATCCGGCGGCACATAGGCTGCCGAGCCCGAGCCGGTCGAGCTCTCGTCGGCGCCCTTGATGTGGCCCTTGAGGTCGGACTCGCCGCGCGTCAAATCCCTGCCCTGCAGTTCCGGCGGCAGCGGCTGGTCGACCTTGATGTCGGGCGTGATGCCCTTGCCCTGGATCGACTTGCCCGACGGCGTGTAATAGAGCGCCGTCGTCAGCCTGAGCGCGCCATTCTCGCCGAGCGGAATGATGGTCTGCACCGAACCCTTGCCGAAGGACTGCGTGCCGACCACCGTGACGCGGCGCAGATCCTGCAGCGCGCCGGCGACGATTTCGGAGGCGCTGGCAGAGCCGCCATTGACGAGCACGATTATCGGCTTGCCGTTGACGTCGTCGACCTGCTTCGGCTTGGCGTCGAAGCGGGTGACGTCCTTCGGATCGCGGCCGCGCGTCGAGACGATCTCGCCGCGCTTGAGGAAGGCGTCGGACACGCTCACCGCCTGGTCGAGCAGACCGCCCGGATTGAGGCGCAGGTCGAGCACATAGCCCTTGAGCTTGTCGTCCGGCACCTGCTTCTTGATGGTGTCGATGGCGCTCTCGAGGTCGTCATAGGTCTTTTCGGTGAAGGAGGTGATCTTCATGTAACCGATGTCTTTCTCGACCCGGAACTTGACCGCCTTGACCTTGATGATGTCGCGCACCACCGTCAGCTCGATCGGCTTGTCGGCACCCTGGCGCAGGATGGTGAGCTTGATCGGCGTGTTGACCAGGCCGCGCATCTTGTCGACCGCGTCGTTGAGCGTCAGGCCGCGAACCTCTTCGCCGTCGATCTTGGCGATGTAGTCACCGGCCAGCACACCAGCCTTGGCGGCAGGCGTGTCGTCGATCGGCGTGATCACCTTGACCAGGTCGTTCTCCATGGTGACCTCGATGCCGAGGCCGCCGAATTCGCCCTTGGTCTGCACGCGCATGTCCTGCGCCTGTTCGGCGTTCATGTAGGAGGAGTGCGGGTCAAGCGACGAAAGCATGCCGTTGATGGCGTTCTCGACCAGCGACTTGTCGTCGGGCGGCGTGACATATTGTGCCCGCACCCGCTCGAAGATGTCGCCGAAGATCGCCAGCTGCTTGTAGGTCTCCGATCCCGCAGCGTTCGCCGACGAGCCAGGAGCACCATAGACAAGGCTCATGGCGGAGGCGCCCATCAGCGCACCGGCAAACAGAAGCGACAGTTTCCGCATCATTTCACGTCCTTCCAGAAAAACGGTCCGCCCACCATGGGGCCGGATCGACGGGTTTTCCATCCTTGCGGAACTCGACATAAAGTTCCGGCGTGGCATTTCCATTCTTCGAAACCGAGGTGCTTGCCACCCGGGCCTCTCCCATCGCGCCGACCGGCTCTCCTGCGAGCACCGACTGGCCGGTCACGACGCTGATTCTGCTCATCCCCGCCAGAACGACATGATAACCGTCGCCGGCATTGAGGATCAAGAGTTGACCATAGGAGCGAAACGGCCCCGCATAAAGCACATTCCCATCCGCCGGCGCGGTAACGATGGCTCCCGATTGTGTCGCAAGCATGTCTCCAAGCATCACCGCGCCGTTACCGTCATCGGCGCCGAAGCGACGCTTGATGCGGCCGGTGACCGGCAGCGCGATCTGCCCCTGCAGCGCCGAAAAGGGAGCAGCCGCGGTGAGCCGATTGCCTTCGGGGACCGGCAGTGCTGCCAGCGATGCCGTTTTGTCACCACCCGTCTGATCGTCACCCGGCTGAGCGGCGGCGGCTGCCTTGGCGGCATCCGCGGCCTTGCGGGCCCTGTCGGCCTGCGCTTCGAGCGAGGCAATCAGGTCCTTCAGGCTGGAGGCCTTGGCCGCCAGTTGCTCTGAACGCTGCTGTTCGGCCGCCATTTGCGCCTGCGTATCGGCCTCGAGCTTCTGCTTGGCTTCCAGCAGCATGCCGAGCCGCTTCTTTTCCGCCACCTGCTCGCCGACGGCCTCCGTCAGCCGCGCCCGCTCGGCCTCGATCGAGGCCGTCACCCGGGTCTGCTCCTTGAGGTCGGCCAGCAGGCTGTCGGTCTGTTGGCGCAATTCCGGCACCACGGCGCCGAGCAGGATGGCGCTGCGCACCGACGACAGCGCATCCTCCGGCTTGACCAGGATCGCCGGTGGCGGGTTGAGACCCATGCGCTGCAGCGCGCCCAGCACTTCGGCCAGCACGTCGCGCCGCGCCACAAGCGAGGCGCGGATCTTCTGCTGCTGGCCCTTCAGCCCTTCCAACTTGGCACCGATGTCCTCGATGTCCTGGCCAAGCTTCTGCTCGGTCATCGCCGACTGGATCAGCGCCGCGGTGATCGAGGCATGGTCCTTCTTGACCGCGGCGATATCGGCGGCGAGCTTGGCCAGCCGTTCCGACGACAGCGTTATTTCCTTGGAGACCTGTTCGTATTCAGCGCGGCTCTGGTCCGGATCGGGCGCCATGTCGAGCGTGTTCTCGGCCCGGGTGGCATGCAACGACAAAAGCACCGCCACCGCCGCGATGCCGCAGCGCGCGCGCCCTAAGCGCCCGGTTGATGAGCCCGCTGTTGAGCCCAGTGTCGATTTCCAGCCTTCAGACATTCGCGATCTATACTATCCGCGGCTTCGTTAACGAATCATCAACCATGTTTGGGAGCCCGTCTCCGACTGCATGTTGCCCAAAAGTGGTCCCCTTTTTGGGAAAACGGCACGCCTAAAAACCAGAGATTTTCCATCTTGCGCGGCATTGGGGCGGAAATCCGGGCAATGGGCGACGAATCACGCTGCCGGCAACTGTAGCGGCAGGCTCACGAGCGATGATAGGGGTGGCCGGAAAGGATTGTCGCCACCCTGTAGAGCTGCTCGCCCAGCATCACCCGCACCAGCTGATGCGGCCAGGTCAGCGCACCGAACGACAGCACCAGGTCGGCCTGGTCGCGCAGCGACGGATCGTGGCCGTCGGCGCCGCCGACGGCCAGCACCAGCGCCTTGCGCCCACCGTCGCGCAACTGTCCAATACGGTTGGCGAGATCCTGCGAGGAAAGGCTCTTGCCGCGCTCATCGAGCAGGATCAGCGCCGTGCCCGGCTGCAGCTGCGCCTGCAGTCTCGAACTCTCGTCGCGCTGGCGCTCGGCGGCGCTCTGCGCGCGGCCCTCGGCGATCTCGGTGATCCCGGCGAATTCGAGCCCGACCGCTGGCCCGCTCTTGGCGAAGCGCTCGAAATAGCGGTCGGCCAACTCCCGCTCGGGGCCGGCTTTCATTCGGCCCACGGCATGAACTGAAATCTTCATCCCGCCTCTATAAACCCCGTGAAGGGCTTAGTGGAGGGTCTCTTCCTCGAGATCCGGCGCCTGCCACATCTTTTCGAGATTGTAGAATTCGCGGACTTCGGGGCGGAAGACATGGACGATGATATCGCCCGAATCGATCAGGACCCAGTCGGCGCCGGACAGCCCCTCGACGCGCGCCGTGCCGAGGCCGGCATCCTTGAGCGCCTTGAGGAGATGGTCGGCGACAGCCGAGACATGACGGTGCGATCGACCCGACGCGACGACCATGTAGTCGCCGAGGCTCGATTTCCCCTGAATGTCGATTGAGACAATATTTTCGGCCTTGGAGTCTTCCAGACTGGCAAGGACTGTCTTGATGGCGCGGGACACGGCGTCGTCTACGCTGATCCCGGCCGGCGAAGGCATGATGTCGGCCTTCTTCCGCAGTGCTGTTCTCAGTGTATTTCCTTTCGCAGCAAGAACAACCAAATCACCCCCAAAAGCAGGTGACACCACTTAGATAGGCAGAGTTCCCTGACAGTTTCAAGACGCAGTCCCAACTCACGCGAACTCGCCGGTTGCCCACTTGTTCCACATGGCGGGCAAAAAGATCGGAACCCGGGCGTCTGGCATGGGTTATCGGCTGACCGACCAACCGGAATCCAGCCATGCCGATCGACCCGCAAAACACCCTTCTCACCGTCCAGGCCGGCCTGGCACAGCTCAGCACGTTGATCGTCTCCTATTCCTTCTCGGCTATCGGCGCGATCATCCTGCTGGTTGTCGGCTACCTCGTCGCCGGCCTCGCCGAGCGTTCGATCTTCGCCGGCCTCGGCCATATCCATGGTTTTGATGCGACGCTGCGGCATTTCTTTTCCAAGATCGTCCGCTACGCCATCCTGATCCTCGTCGTCATCATGGTGCTCGGCCAGTTCGGCGTGCAGACCGCCTCGATCATCGCCGCGATCGGCGCCATCGGTCTTGCCATTGGCCTGGCGCTGCAAGGCACGCTGCAGAACATCGCCGCCGGCATCATGCTGCTGGCGCTGCGGCCGTTCCGCATCGGCGAATCCGTCGAGGTCGGCGTCATATCAGGCTCGATCGAGGAAATCGGCCTGTTCGCCACCAGGCTCAGGACCGCCGACGGCGTCTACATCCTGGCGCCCAATTCGACGCTGTGGAACCAGCCGGTGCGCAACTTTTCGCGCAATGGCGTGCGCCGCGCCGACATCAGCTTGAGCATCGGCTCGTGGAACGACATCGACGGCGCGCAGAAGACACTGCTTGCCATTGCCGCTGCCGAGAATCGCATTCGTCGCGAACCAGCGCCGATCGCCTTCGTGGCCAGCCTCGGCGACACGACCGTTTCGCTCACCCTGCGCTATTGGACCGCGGCCGCCGACTACTTCTCCACGAACATCGACATGACGAAACGCGCCAAGCAGGCTTTCGACAGCGCGGGCATCTCCATCCCGCTACCGCCACCGGAAGCGCCGGTGACCGAGGCCCGCAAGCAGTAGGGCAATTCAGCCCAGACCGCGAAAAAAAGGACTTCAGTCCTTGACCCGGCCTTGCGGTTCGTCGGTGGTGAAGGCGAGTTCGACGGGCAAGGGCGCCTGCGCCGACATCGGCGTGAAACTGCCCGTAGCGGTTGCCGGGACCGGCCGAGCCGCTATTACCCGCCATAGCACGAACAGGCAAAACAGCGCGGCGATGATGATCCCGACATAGATGAACGTCGCGGTGCCGAAAACCACCGAAAGCGCCGTGACGATGCCCGGCACAACGAAGCCGGCCAGCGACCAGGCAAACAGCATCGAACTCGACAGGGCGAGAAGCTCATCCTTCTTGGCGCGGTCAGCGGCATGTGCGCTTGAGAGGGAATAGATCGATTCCGCCGCACCGTCCCAGATCAGGTAGATCACCACCAGGACCATCAGCGCACCGCCGTCGAACACGATGGCAAGCACGCTGGCGACAATCGCCAGCATCGCGGCGCCGGCGAGCACGAAGCGCCGATCCGTGCGGTCCGAAATCCAGCCAAGAGGGATCTGCAGGATCAGCGTTCCAACCGGCATCGCCGACAGAAGCAGCGCGACGTCACCTTGCGTGTAGCCCTTGGCGGTGGCGTGTATGGGCGCAAAGCCCGAGATGATCATCGACAAGCCACCGACCGCCAGCATACCGGCGACCCCAACAGGCGAAATGCGCCATGCTTGCCGCAACGCGACAGAAGCCGCCTGCGGCGCTGGCGGCTGAGCAAGGCGGGTCATGCCGACGGGCAGGATCGACAAGGCCGTAAAGGTGATGCCGATCAGAGAGGCTGCGGCGGTGTGGATGTCGACGATTGCAAGTGTCGCATAGCCGACACCCAACCCGGCAACGTAGGAGACGTAGAATACCGCCATAACCCGCCCGCGTATGGCATTGGGGAGCGCGTCGTTGAGCCAGCTCTGCGCGACGATGAACAGGCCGCATATGGCAAAACCGTAGAGGGCACGCGCGCCGATCCACAACAGGGGATGCGGCCCGGCGCCGATGGCCGCGTTGGAAAGCGCGATCAGCGCCGACAGCACCATGAAGGCGCGGGCGTGGCCGACCCGGCGCACCAGCGGTCCGGTGAGGATACAGCCGGCAAGGCCGCCGGCCGAAAGCCCAGTGACGATCAGCCCGGCCCAGGTCGGATCGAAGCCCTCGACACCAAGCCGGACCGGGATATAGGCGAACATCAGCCCGTTGCCGATGGCGATCAGCGCCATCGACACGATGACGCTGGCAATCGCGATCAGCGGCGTCGGCGCGCTGCCATGCTCCGGGTCGATCGTGGGTTGGGTTTTGGTTTGAATTGCCATTTCAGGTCAGCATCGCCGATCGGCTGGGCACGCGCCGCTGTAAAAACGACATGGCCGGACGGCTGAAACGCTGGCGCTTCCCTTAGCGGAGAAGCTTACCCCTTCGCCATCTTCCGGATCGCGCTCGACGACAGCGACGAGCGCGGGCCGTGGATGAAAGTCCAGGCCGGCGCCTGCATGCGGGCAAGCAGCGGCGCGTCGCCTTCGTCGATGCGGGCATAATCGAAGGTCTTGGCGACGACCGACGACAGGAACGACAGCGTCGCGCCCGGCCGGTCGATGACCGCGATCGGGAAGGTCAGCACGATCTCGCGCCAGCGCTGCCAGCGGTGGA
The DNA here is from genome assembly GCA_002356515.1 of Mesorhizobium loti. Lineage (NCBI taxonomy): Bacteria > Pseudomonadati > Pseudomonadota > Alphaproteobacteria > Hyphomicrobiales > Phyllobacteriaceae > Mesorhizobium > Mesorhizobium loti. Next base: position 3,768,389 of record AP017605.1, read on the forward strand.
AGTCGCGCAAACTGTCCGCCCCCATGATCCAGACGAACTCCACGCCGGGGTTGCGCGCCTTGACCAAAGCCAGCGTGTCGGCGGTGTAGCGCACATGATGCGCCGCCTCAAAGGCGGTGACCTTGATCTTCGGGTTCCTGGCGATCTTCTCCGACAGCTGCAGCCGTTCAGTCAGCGGCGCCAACTCGCGCGTGCTCTTCAGCGGATTGCCCGGCGTCACCATCCACCACAGCTGGTCGAGCGCCAGGCGCCGCAGTGCAATTTCGGCGACCAGCGCATGGCCAGCATGCGGCGGGTTGAACGAGCCACCGAACAGGCCGACCGTCAGCCCTTTTTCGGCATGAGGCATCTTCAGGTAACGGGAGGGGACCGCCGGTTCGGAAGATGCCAGCATCGCCTCAGGCTCTAGCGACAAAAAGCGTCAAGGCCTCACCTGTCCCGACCCGCGCACGCGGTATTTGAACGAGGTCAGCTGCTCGACGCCGACCGGCCCGCGCGCATGCATCTTGCCGGTGGCGATGCCGATCTCGGCGCCCATGCCGAACTCGCCGCCATCGGCGAATTGCGTCGAGGCATTGTGCAGCAGGATCGCCGAATCGATCTCGTTGAAGAACCGCTCCACCGCCTTCGCATCCTCGGCGATGATCGCCTCGGTATGATGCGATGAAAACGTCTCGATGTGCTCGATCGCACCACCGATGCCGTCGACCAGCTTCACCGCGATGATGGCGTCGAGATATTCCGTCACCCAGTCGGCGTCGGTCGCCGGCCTGGCGTCGAAAAACACCTTCAGCACCTCCTGATCGGCATGGATCTCGCAGCCGGCGGCGCGCAAAGCATCGAGGATCGGCACCAGATGGGTGGACGTCACCGCACGGTCGACCAGCAGCGTCTCGGCGGCACCGCAGACGCCTGTGCGCCGCATCTTGGCGTTGACAGCGATCCTGATCGCCATGTCGAGATCGGCGGAGCGGTCGATGTAGAGATGGCAGATGCCTTCGAGATGGGCAAAGACCGGCACCCGCGCTTCGCTCTGCACCCGCCCGACCAGGCTCTTGCCGCCGCGCGGGATGATGACGTCGAGCGTGCCGCCGAGGCCCTTGAGCATCTCGCCGACGGCGGCGCGGTCGGTGGTCGGCACCAGCTGGATGGCGTCTTCCGGCAGGCCGGCTTCCTTCAGCCCCTCGACCAGGCAGGCATGGATGGCGGCGGACGAATTGAGCGAGTCCGAACCGCCGCGCAGGATCACCGGATTGCCGGCCTTGAGGCAGAGCGCACCGGCATCGGCCGTGACGTTGGGCCGGCTCTCATAGATGACGCCGACGACACCGAGCGGCGTGCGCACGCGCTCGATCTGCAAGCCGTTGGGCCGCTCCCAGGCAGCGATGACATCGCCGACCGGATCCTTGAGTTCCGCGATCTCGCGGATGCCATCGGCCATGGCGCGGATGCGTGCCGGATTGAGCTTCAGCCGGTCCATGAAGGAAGCGGAAAGCCCGGACTCGTGGCCATTAGACACATCGATGGCATTGGCGTCGAGGATGTCCTGCTCACGGGAAATGATCGCGTCGGCCATGGCGACAAGCGCGCCATTCTTGGCGGCAGTGGCGGCGATGGCCAGCGGTCGGGCAGCGGCGCGAGCACGACGGCCGATATCGGCCATCAGCGCCACGGTGTCGTCTCCGGATTTTTCATGCAGCTTCAGCATGGCTCATCCTCCGCTTATGTCGCCTCCGGCGTGACTCACCACGAGATCGTCGCGGTGGATCATCGCCGAACGCGCTTCGTAACCGAGCACGGTTTCGATCTCGGCCGTCTTCAGGCCTGCGATCCTTACGGCATCGGCAGCATCATAGGCAACCAGCCCGCGCGCGATCTCGCGGCCCTCGGGCGACAGGATTGCCACCGTGTCGCCACGCGAGAAATTGCCGCTGACCAGCTTGACGCCGGCCGGCAGCAGCGATTTGCCCGATGTCAGCGCGCCGACAGCGCCGGCATCGACCGTCAGCCGGCCGGCCGGTTCGAGCTGGCCGGCGATCCAGGTCTTGTAGCCCTTGACCGGATTGGCGCTCGGCCGGAAGAAGGTGGCGCGCTCGCCGCGCTCTATCGCCATCAGCGGCGACAGCCGCGTGCCCGAGGTGATGATCATCGCCGTGCCGGCGGCGGTGGCGATCTTGCCGGCATCGAGTTTTGTCCGCATGCCGCCGCGCGACAGCTCGGAGGCGGCCGCCCCCGCCATCGCCTCGATATCAGGCGTGATGCGGTCGACCACCGGAATGAATTTTGCTCCTGGATCCTTGGCCGGCGGCGCCGTGTAGAGCCCGTCAATATCGGACAGCAGCACCAGAAGATCGGCGCCCATCATCGTCGCCACCCGCGCGGCCAGCCGGTCATTGTCGCCATAGCGGATTTCGGAGGTGGCGACCGTGTCGTTCTCGTTGATGACCGGCACCGCCTTCATCTTGAGCAGCGTCGAGATCGTCGCGCGCGCATTGAGATAGCGGCGTCGCTCCTCGGTATCGCCAAGCGTCAGCAGGATCTGGCCCGATTTCAGCGCACCCTTGCCGAGCGCATCCGACCAGGCGCCGGCCAGCGCAATCTGTCCGACGGCGGCAGCCGCCTGGCTCTCCTCGAGCTTCAGCGCCCGCTTGCCGAGGCCAAGAATGGTGCGGCCAAGCGCGATGGCGCCGGAGGAGACGACGAGGATTTCGGCGCCGCCCTGGGCAAGCACCGCGATGTCGTCGGCGAGCGAGTCCAGCCAGTCGCGCTTCAGGCCGCTCGCGCGGTCGACGAGCAGCGCCGAGCCGATCTTGACGGTGATGCGCCGGTATTTTTTTAGCGACTGCATGGCCTTACTTTTCCCAGCGCGTCTCGACCACGGGCGCGGCCTCCGCGCGCGCCTCGGCAATCACCGTCATCAGTGCCCGCAGCACGGCCTCGACCCCTTCGCCGGTGACGGCGGACAGAAGCATCGGCGCGCGGCCGGCCGCGCGCTTCAGCGAGGCGACCTTCTTCTTGCGTTCATCGGCATCGAGCGTATCGACCTGCGAAAGTGCCAGTATCTCGACCTTCTCGACCAACCCATTGCCATAGGCATCGAGCTCGGCGCGCACGGTCTTGTAGGCCTTGCCCGGATTTTCCTCCTGCGCCGAGACCAGATGCAGCAGCACGCGCGTGCGCTCGACATGGCCGAGGAAGCGGTCGCCGATGCCGACGCCCTCATGCGCGCCTTCGATAAGGCCCGGAATATCGGCGATGACGAATTCGCGCGCATCGATGCGGGCAACGCCGAGGCCGGGATGCAGTGTCGTGAACGGATAGTCGGCGATCTTCGGCTTGGCGGCGGTGACAGCGGCGAGAAATGTCGACTTGCCGGCATTGGGCAGCCCGACCAGCCCGGCATCGGCGATCAGCTTCAGCCGCAGCCAGATGTTGAGCTCCTCGCCGGGAAGGCCGGGATTGGCGCGGCGCGGCGCCTGGTTGGTCGAGGTCTTGAAATGCTGGTTGCCGAAGCCGCCATTGCCGCCCTTGGCGAGCAGGAAGCGCTGGCCGACCACGGTGAGGTCGCAGATCAGCGTCTCATTGTCTTCCTCGAACACCTGGGTTCCGGCCGGCACTTTCAGCGTGACGTCGGCGCCCTTGGCGCCGGTCATGTTGCGGCCCATGCCATGGACGCCGGTCTTGGCCTTGAAATGCTGCTGGTAGCGATAATCGATCAGCGTGTTCAGCCCATCCACCGCTTCCAGCCAGACATCGCCGCCACGCCCGCCGTCGCCGCCATCTGGTCCGCCGAACTCGATGAACTTCTCGCGCCGGAACGACACTGAACCGGCGCCTCCGTCACCGGAGCGGACATAGACCTTGGCTTGATCGAGAAATTTCATGGGATTGCAGTTTCTTTTATTGGCCTTGCGGCATTGCTCTAAACCTTGGGCCTTGCTCTAAACCAAGGCGCGGTCAAGGGCGAGACCGTTTTGTGACAATGGCCGCTTGGGGTCGGCCGGAGAAATGTTGCTATGAAGCTTGTAACCTACAACATCCAATATGGCATTGGGCTTGATGGGCAATACGATGTCGCCCGCATTGCCGACGCGGTGCGCGGCGCCGATGTGATCGCGCTGCAGGAGGTCACCCGCAACAATCCGAGGAACGGTGGACGCGACATGGTCGCCGAGATCGGCGAAGCGCTGCCCGATTATTTCGCCGTCTATGGCAGCAATTTCGAGGCCAATATCGGCTCGCGCATCGAGAACGGCCGCGCCATCACCACCACCTTCCAGCTCGGCAACATGATGCTGTCGAAGTCGCCCATTCATCTGTCGCGCAACCTGCTTTTGCCGCGCAGCCGCAGCTTCGAGATGATGAACTTCCAGCGCGGCGCGCTGGAAGCACTGATCGAGACGCCGCTTGGCTTCATCCGCTTCTATTCCATCCATCTCGATCACCGCAGCCCGGTCGAACGCGCCAGCCAGATCCAGTTCCTGCGCCGGCGCCTGTTGAACTATGCGCTCGAAGGCGGCGCGCTGTCCGGCGTCGCCGAGATCGGCCTGCCGGAATTGCCGCACCCCGAGGCGTTTGTCGCCATGGGCGATTTCAACATGCTGGCCGGCTCGCCCGAATATGTCGAACTGGCCGGCCGGCCGGACCACCAGTTCGGCATGCCGCTGACCGCCGATTTCGCCGTCGATGCCGCCGTGCGCCTCACCGTCACTGGCGACGATCTCGTCAGTTGGGTCGACCCCAAGGACCCGGCAAACACCAGCCGCCACAAGCGTATCGACTACGTCTTCACGAGCGCCTCGCTTGCCCGGTCGTTGCAGCGCCTGTGGGTCGACCACAAGGCAACCGGTTCGGACCATCTGCCGGTGTGGGCCGAACTGGGCTGACGGCTGTTCATCCGGCTGCGTTTTCGCGTTCGACGATCGCCATCATGATCGTATCGCCGTATTGCCCGTCGATACGGATAGCGTCGCGCTGCACACCCTCCCTGACAAACCCGACCTTGTCGTAAAGAGCGATGGCGCGGGCATTGTCGGCATGCACGGACAGCTCGACGCGGACAAAGCCGGCCTTGCGTGCCTGCGCCAAGGTCTCATTGATAAGCCGCAGTCCGAGGCCACGCCCGCGATGGGAGGCAACAATTCCCATTCCGAGGGAGCCGCGATGGGCGTGGATGAGCCGGTCATGGCGTGAGATATCGCACCAACCGACAACCCCGCCGCGAACAATGGCGACGAAACCTGGATCGCCTGCCGCGATACGGTCCAATACGAATCGCCGGGTTTGATCCAGCGGTGGCGCCTCGAGGAAGGACAGGTACTTCCGCTCACGCGCAACGAGATCAAGCGCGCGATGAAAGCTTTCGATGTGACCAGGCGTTATCGGCGCGATCGCGATCGTTTCAATATCGTTGCTGTCATCGACCATTGGCTTGACCGGCGCCATCCATCAAAAGTGGACCCAGTTGCGCAGGCTGATCCACGTCTTGCGATCCAGCCTGTAGCGCTCGACCGGCACCTGGCCGGCGACGATCGAGTTCAGCATGCCCTGGCCGGCATACTGGAAGCCGCACTTGTGGATCACCCGGCGCGAGGCCGGATTGATGACCCGCGTCGAGGCATGCAGCACCTGGACCGACGTCTTCTGGAAGGCGAGGTCGACCAGCGCGTGGGCGGCCTCCGTCGCATAGCCGCGCTTCCAGTAGGGTTCGCCGATCCAGTAGCCGAGTTCCAGCCCGCGATCGGTGGTGTTGAGCCCCGCGCAGCCGACGAAAGTGTCGGTGCCGGCCAGCGTCAGTGCATAGGCGATACCAGCGCGGCGCGACCGTGTCATGGCGAGAAAGGCCCGCGCCTCGGCCTCGCCATAGGGGTGCGGCATGCGCGCCAGCATTTCGGCGACATGACGGTTGTCGGCAAGCTCGACCAGTTGCGCGATGTCGCTCTCGCGCGGCGCCCGCATCACCAGCCGCTCGGTGACCAGCACCGGGCAGTCTATCGCGTAACTTTCGTCTTCTGAGTCTTCCGCTTCGGCAACCATTTCAAAGTCCTCCAGGCAAGAAAAAAGGGAGATGGAAACCCATCTCCCCTGATCCTTTTCCTGGCGTTGCCAGACACCGGTCCCGAGATGGGCGCCGGTGTTCTAGTGCGGAACCGGCTACTCCGCGGCTTTGGTAATCGGGTTGACCGATACGTAGGTTCGGCCGTTGGCTTTTTTGTTGAACGCCACGGCGCCGGATTCGAGCGCAAAAAGGGTATGGTCCGTGCCCATGCCGACATTGACGCCGGGATGCCAGGTCGTGCCGCGTTGACGAATGATGATGTTGCCCGGGATGACGGCTTCGCCGCCGAACTTCTTCACGCCCAGACGCTTGGAATGCGAGTCGCGACCGTTGCGCGACGAGCCGCCAGCTTTCTTGTGTGCCATCTAACTAACTCCGTTGCGCCGCAAGGCGCCTAAAAGGCCTTATGAACGCGTTCGCGTTCCGTTTCAAGTCCGATCCGGCGGATGTTTCGCCGGAAAAATTACTTCTTCGCCAGTTCCTTGGCCTGTTCACGCCAGTCCTTGATCTGGTCGGCGCTGAACGGCATGTGTTCGTCGATCTTGGCGACATCCTTGTCGGTCAGCTTGGCGAGCTGCGCGAAGGTGATGATGCCCTGCTCGTTAAGATCCTTGGCGGCGACCGGGCCGATGCCCTTGATCACGGTCAGGTCGTCCGGCTCGCCCTTCGGCGCCTTGAACAGCGGCGCGGCGGCCGTCTCGGCCGTCACTTCTGCCTTGGGGGCAGCTTCCTTCTTGGCCTTGGCTTCCTTCGGCGCGGCCTCGGCCTTCGCCTCGGCGGCAACCTCAGCCTTGGCTTCCGCCTTCACGGCGGCCTTCTTGGCAGGCTTCGCGCCACCCAGCAGGATCTCGGCGATCCGCACGGTGGTCAGAAGCTGGCGATGGCCGATCTTGCGGCGCGAATTCTGGCGGCGGCGCTTCTTGAAAGCGATGACCGTGCGGTTCTTGCCCTGCTCGACGACTTCGGCGGTAACCAGAGCGCCATCGACGAACGGCGCGCCGAACGTGACATTCTCGCCCTCGCCATGCGCGAGCACGTGGCCGATCTCGACGATATCGCCGACATTGGCTTCGACTTTTTCGATCTTCAGGAGATCGTTGGCGGCAACGCGATACTGCTTACCGCCCGTTTTAATGACTGCGAACATTTTTTGCCTTTCGCTGTTCGGTCGGCCTCGATGAACCGCCTGAGGCGGTTCGGCCGTCTTTTTGTCAGTCTGCGGGTTCAAAAAACAAGCGGCGCGGAAGAACCCTCCACGCCGATTGCGCGCTGTCCCTAACCGAAGGTTGAGGTGGAGTCAAGGCAACAGCCGTTGCCGAGAGGTGGGCAACCACTGATCGCGTCAACATGACTGCCGGCGTCACCGTCGCTTGGCGGCGAGGCGTGGACGGCCGTGGACCCCGGCATGGACCTGCCATGAATCCGCTGCCTCTCCGGCAAGCCAAATAACTGGTGGATTTGGCCTTGTAACCTGCCCGATCAGCCGTTATCTAGTGCGCCGCGCCGGCAACGGCCGACCATGACCGCGGAGAGGTGGCAGAGTGGTCGAATGCACCGCACTCGAAATGCGGCATGGGTGCAAGCCCATCGGGGGTTCGAATCCCTCCCTCTCCGCCATTGATTTCCTATATGCCTGATATTTAACGTTTTTTCGTGCTGACTGGCTTCTTTCGCCGTGCATCAGCGCACATGTCACGTGACAAAAATCCGACTATGGCCGATAAATAATTGGATCTCTCAGGGGACCATCCTGCGGAGGACCGTTTCGATATGCGCTCCGCGCGCAATCCAACAGTGTCCGGCCGCTCCTTGGATCGGCTGTTCACAACGGGTGACAAGATGATCGGGCGAACTATAGCGGCTGCCTTTGCAATTGCGGTTTCCCTTTCGCCTGCGCATGCGCGACTACAGCATCGTCTACCGAGCGGTTATAAATGGGGCCGCTGCCTGCTTACTGTTCACGGTCAGACCCGCATATCCGGAAAATGCTACTACCAAATCGAGAAGGGCGGCGATTTCAATATCCAGGGGCCCCGGCAAGTTTTTGCGGGGATCGACTATCCTGACACGCACAGTGGGGCTGGTGAAATGTCCCGGGATTACTGGGCGGTTGTCTACAAGGACGGAGATTCCTGGACAGGCTACTCGAACTCGGAGATTGACGAAACGCACGCCGACGAACTCGATTGGGGTGAGCTTCGCCGCGAAGGCGCATGCTATGTTGGCAAGGACGTCCGGGTTTGCCTCTGGCACTAGCCATTCGCCTCCTGACTGGCGGATTCATCTCCTGGTACCCCACTGCATGACTCCAGCCGGAATTACCCTGCCGTCCCCGATTGCTCCTTGCCGCCGCGCCGGCTCCTCGGCGGCACACTGTCCAACGGGCATGATTTGCTGGAGCAGCATCGGGACCGAGGCTTTCAAAGTGACTTTCGCGGACTTCGCCGGTTCACGAGATCTTGATGACTCGTCTGGCGCTGATCACGCACAGCAATGGCGCAAGGGCGAAGGCGGTAAACAGCCAGCTGGCGGCACCGCGCGATAGCTTACTTCGACAAACCAGTAGCTTAGCAAGGTGACCCCGCTATCGCGCCGGGTTTTCCCCGTGCCGCAGAACTTGCACCAGTGCAGCGTCGAGAATGCGCTCAATGTGGAGCGGAAAACAGCACTTGTGGGGGAATTGGGGCTAGGCTAAGCAATTGGTATCTGAGGGTTCCAAGAACAAAAAATGGGAGAAGTATCGTGACATCATCACGTTGGATTGCGCTTGCAGCACTTGCGTTGACCTGTTCGACCCCGGCGCTGGCCAAGGACTGGAAGACCGTGACGGTTGCCATGGAGGGCTCCTACGCCCCGTGGAACCAGACCGACGCCAGCGGCAAGATCGTCGGCTTCGAGGTGGACATCCTCAACGACGTCTGCGCCCGCGCGAAGCTCGAATGCAAGATCCAGGCGCAGGACTGGGACGGCGTTATCCCCGGCCTCACCGCAGGCAAGTTCGACATTGTCATGGACGGCATGTCGATCACCGAAGACCGCATGAAGACCATCGACTTCTCGATCCCCTATGCCTCCTCGCCGGTGGCTTTCCTTGCCGACAAGAATGGGCCGCTGGCGCAGCTGTCCAACAGCGGCAAGATGATCGATCTTTCCAAGGACGACGCCGAGTCCAAGGCGGCGCTCGACACGCTGCGCAAGGAACTGACCGGCAAGAATGTCGGCCTGCAGGTTTCGACCACGGAGGCGACGTTTGCCGACAAATATCTCAAGGATGTCGCCAACGTCCATGAATACAAGACCACCGACGAGCATGATCTCGACTTGATGGCCGGGCGCCTCGACGTGGCCTTCGCCGACACCACCTATTTCCTCGGCACGCTGGCCAAGCCCGACGCCAAGGACCTGGAGTTTGTCGGGCCGCAGTTCAAGGGCGGTCCGATCCTTGGACCGGGCATCGGTGCAGCCTTCCGCAAGACCGACAAGGACCTGCAGGATATCTACAACAAGGCGCTCAAGGCTGCTCTCGATGACGGCTCGGTGTCGAAATACTCGATGCAGTGGTTTAAGATCGACATTACCAAGTAGTGTCGCAAAGGGAGCAGCCAAGGCTGCTCCCGTTTTGCATTGAGGCGGGCGAGCTGTCGATGCATCATCTCGACGCCCGGGGAGGCGTAGGTGGACTTTCTCAACAGTCTCAAGGATCAGCTGTCGACGGCCTATGAGCTGTTGGCGGCCGGCTGGGGCTTGCAGCTGCTCTGGGGCATTGGCTGGACGCTCGCCGTCACCGTCGTTTCGATGATGATCGGCGCCATGCTGGGTTCGCTTGTGGCGGCGGCCAAGCTTTCGCATCGCGGCGGACTGAGGTTCATCGGCGAGAGCTACACGACCGTGTTCCGCGGTGAGCCGGAGCTTTTGGTCATCTACCTCTTCTACTATGGCGGCACGCAGATCCTGACGGGCGTGGCGCGGTCCACCGGATCGATCGGTTCGACCGACATCTTGAACATGCCGAGCTTTCTGGGCGGCGTTCTCGCGGTCGGCATCATTTCGGGCGCCTATCAAGCCGAGGTCTTTCGCGGGTCGTTCCTGGCAATCCATCGCGGCGAGCTGGAAGCGGCGCGCGCCTATGGCATGTCGGCTTGGCTGCGTTTTCGCCTCGTGATCATGCCTCAGGTGCTGCGCCTGGCGGTGCCGGGGCTGGGCAATGTGTGGCAGCTGACCATCAAGGATTCAGCTTTGATCTCGGTCACCGGCGTCGCCGAGCTGATGCTGACGGCGAACAAGGCCGCGCGTTCAACACACCATTCGCTGCTTTTCTACACGGTCGCCGGTATCCTCTACCTCGTGATGACCTCGATCTCGACGCCGATCTTCGACAAGGCCGAGCGTTACACCTCACGCAGCTTTCTGCGTCCGAAATAGGAGGTGGCGGTGGATTACAACTTCTACCTTTCGACCATGTGGAGCGTGCTGAAAGCACTGCCGCTGACGCTCGAGATCTGGTTCTTCGGTGTCGCCATCGGTCTGGTTATCGCCGCCGGCCTGACCTGGTTGCGGGCATCGGGCTACAAATCCGGCGAATATTTCACCCGGGCCTATGTCTTTGTCTTCCGCGGATCGCCGCTGCTGGTGCAGCTCTATCTGATCTATTTCGGCCTTTCCCAGTTCGATTTTGTTCGCCACAGCCCGATTCTTTGGCCGATCCTGCGGGACCCCATGTATTGCACGATCGTCGCGATGGCGCTCAACACCGCCGCTTATGAGAGCGAGATTTTCCGCGGCGCGCTCCGGGCCGTGCCGGTCGGGCAGATCGAGGCAGCCAAGGCCTTCGGCATGTCTACGTTCACACGGTTCCGCATTGTGACGTTGCCCATAGCGCTCCGCCTGGCCTTGCCGGCCTATTCGACCGAGATCATCCTGATGACGAAGGCGACCGCGCTCGCTTCCGTGGTGACGATCATGGAGATGATGGGAACGGCACAGAAAATCCAGCACGACACGTTCCGGCCGATCGAGGTGCTGACGTGCGCCGGTGTCATCTATCTGCTGCTCAACCTGTCGATCGCCCGGCTGTTTGCCTGGGTTGAATACCTGCTTTCACCGCATCTGCGTCCCCCGCCCGAGCAGAGCCAGCAAATCAAACCCGTCCCGGAGGTGTTGTGATGTCGGCAAATGTCGCCGCTGCCGCGAAAGCAGCACCGTCCCCGGACGACAAGTCAGCCATCAGCGTCAAGGACATGCGCAAGTGCTTTGGCGATCATGAGGTGCTCAAGGGCATTTCGCTCGAAGCCCATAAGGGCGACGTCATTTCTATCCTCGGCTCTTCGGGCTCGGGCAAGAGCACGATGCTTCGCTGCATCAACCTCCTGGAGACCCCGGACTCCGGCGAAGTGCGGGTCGACGGCGAGCTCATCAAGATGAAGCAAAGCCGCGACGGTCATCAAGCGCCGGCCGATATGCGCCAGGTCGAACGGATTCGGGCCAATCTCGCCATGGTCTTCCAGAGTTTCAATCTCTGGTCGCACATGACCGTGCTCGAGAACCTTGTCGCCGCGCCGACGCATGTGCTCAAGCGGCCGCGCGCCGAATGCCTGGAGCAGGCCGAGGCATTGCTGAAGCGTGTGGGGATATGGGAGCGTCGCAACTACTATCCCCCTCACATGTCAGGCGGCCAGCAACAGCGCGCCGCCATAGCGCGCGCCCTGGCGATGAATCCCAAGGTGATGCTGTTCGACGAGCCGACATCCGCGCTCGATCCGGAACTGGTCGGCGAGGTGCTGCGCGTCATGCGCTCGCTTGCGGAGGAGGGGCGCACCATGTTGGTGGTAACGCACGAAATGAGTTTTGCCCGCGACGTATCGAGCAAGGTGATGTTCCTTCACAAGGGTGAGGTGGATTCGGTGGGTGAGCCAAAGGAGATGTTCGCGCACCCCCCCACCCAGCAATTCGGGCAGTTTATCGCGAATTTCAACAAGTGACATGAACCGCGAAACGCTTCTTCAGCTCAACTGGCTGGATTGGTGCGCCGCAATGGCGCTATCAAACACGCATCAAAAGGTCAATTTATCAACCGAAGCAAGCTTTACCGTGATGGCTGATGGAAAGACCGATTGAACCGCCCCAAGGTGCCGGCTTCAACGGGCTGGCGGGAACGGATTTCTAAGCCTTTGCTGCTATCGGTTTGCTGGCGGACGGAGTTCCCGGCAGTGACCCAGCGCACGTTCATCATCTTGCTCATCCTGCTGGCGATGGCGGTCGCGCTGTCGGCGACATCGTTTCCCGGTTCGATGATCGGCTTCCTGTTCGCGATCACCGGAGTTTCCTTCGTTGCCGTACCGGGAGCGGCCATCGGCGACGCGCTCAAGCAGGGCGGCATTCCTGTAACCGGCGAGCAACTCCTGTGGGCTCTGGCCGGCCTCTACGCCCCTGCTCCCCCTTGGCGCCGCCGTGCAGGCATGGCTGCGGTTGAGGCGAGGTGATTTCGACAGAGCCCGATCAGCAGCGCTGCGCCTGGCACTCCTGCTGGCGCTGCCGCTGATTGCCTGGCTTTCGGTCAATTCAATGCAGCGTGCCTGGCCGTGAAGCGTCGCCAGGTCTGTCGCGCGGTTCGCGGGCGCGGCCGATCCACCTGATGGACACAGGCGAAATTCACCCGCGCATTAAGTTCATTTGACCGGCTTCGATTGAACGGTAGGTTTGAGAATAAACCGCCGATTGCCGCATGGGGTCGGTTCCCGTCCCATGCGCGCAGAGGCCGCCTGTTTTGAGCATTTTCGATCGATTTTCCCTGAAGGGACGTGTGGCCCTGATCACCGGCGGCGGACGCGGCCTCGGCTTCGAGATAGCGTGCGCCTTTGCCGAAGCCGGGGCCCATGTCGTGGTGACCGGCCGCACCGCCGCCACGCTCGATGGTGCTGTCGCTGCCATCACGAGAAATGGCGGCAGCGCGCAGGCGGCGGTCTTCGACGTGGCCGACATCGGAGCGGGCCGCGCGATGATCGCCGAGATCAGCAAGACCCGAGGCCGTCTCGACATCCTGGTCAACAATGTCGGCGCCCGCGACAGGCGGCCGCTCGCCGCCTTCAACGACGACGACATTCTCGACCTGATCAGGACGGATCTGTTGTCGGCGATCTCGCTGTCGCGCGATGCGGCCGAGATCATGAAGGCCCAAGGTCATGGCCGGCTGATCGCGGTGACCTCGATCGTCGGCGAGATGGCGCGGCCCGGCGACGCCATCTACCCCGCCGCCAAGCAAGGGCTGACCGGGCTGATGCGCAGCATCGCCGTCGAATATGGCGCCCACGGCGTGACCAGCAACGCCATCGCGCCGGGAATGTTCGCCACCGAGATCAATGCCGCGATGGCGGCAAACCCGATCTGGTTGCCTTCGCCCGCCAGCGGGTTCCGCTGCAGCGCTGGGGGCGGCCGCAGGAGATCGCCGGCGCCGCGCTTTTCCTCGCCAGCGAGGCGGCCTCCTTCGTCAACGGGCACGTCCTGACCGTTGATGGCGGCATGTCGATCCAAATGTGACGATTGCCGGCAGTATCTGGAGGAGGTTTTCAGGCCGATCCGTCCGACCGGTGCGCGGCAATCGCCTTCAGAAAAATCGCCCCGAACTCCTTGAGCTTCGCCCCGCCCACGCCATTCACTTCGGCGAAAGCATCAAGGTCACGTGGACGCCGTTCGGCCATGTCGATCAGCGTGCGGTCGGAAAACACCACATAGGCCGGCACCTGGCGCTCCTTGGCCAGGCGCAGCCGCAGGGATTTCAGCATAGCCAGCAGCGAGGCATCGACGCCTTCGGCACCCGAAGCCTCGGCCGCTCGCATCTTGCGCAAGGCGCGGGCGCGCATCTCGACACGGTAGTGGAACGGCACCTCGCCGCGGCCAAGCGCATGGCCTTTTTCGGCGATGGCGAGGCCGCCATGGCCGCTCGGATCCGGCTCCAGGAAACCGTTCGCGACGAGCTGCCGGATCAGCGACAGCCAAAGATCCTTCTTGTGCGCCGCCCCGCTGCCGAAGCTGGCCAGCCTCTGATGGCCTCTGGCCAAAATCTTCTCGGTTTCGTGGCCGAGCAGGATGTCGATGACGTGCGCCGCGCCGAAGCGCTCGCCGCTCTGCGCGACAGCCGCCAGGATGATGCGCGCCTCGACAGCGCCATCGGCGCGCGGCACCTGGTCGACGCAGTTGTCGCAATTGCCGCAAGGCTCGGCTTCCTCGCCGAAATAGCCAAGCAGCACCTGGCGACGGCACTGCGCCGTCTCGCAATAGCCGATCAGCGTGTCGAGCCGGCGATGCGCGCGCCTCTTATGCTCAACGGCCGAGTCCTCGTCGTCGATGAACAGCCGGCGCATGCGGATGTCGCCAAGGCCGTAAAGCATGTGCGCTTCGGCCTTGCGCCCGTCACGCCCGGCGCGGCCGATCTCCTGATAATAGGCTTCCAGGCTGCCCGGCATGTCGGTGTGGAAGACATAGGCGACATCCGGCTTGTCGATGCCCATGCCGAAGGCGATGGTCGCCACCATGACGACGCCGGACAGCGTCATGAAAGCGTTTTGGTTCGCCTCGCGCGCCTCCTTGCTCATGCCGGCATGATAGGCGAGCGCGGTGACGCCGTTCTTCTCCAGGAAGGCCGCCATCTCTTCCGTCTTCTTGCGTGACAGGCAGTAGACGATGCCGCTCTTGCCGGGATGGCGTTCGATGAAACGCAGCAATTGCCGCTTGCTGTCCTGCTTGGACTCGATGGCGAGCTTGATGTTGGGCCGGTCGAACCCCAGCACCAGCGTTTCGACCCGCTCCGCGAACAGCCTTGCCTCGATATCGCCGCGTGTGCTCTCGTCCGCCGTTGCCGTCACCGCGATGATCGGCACGTTGGGGAAGATGTGCCGCAGCCGCGACAGGTCTTCATATTCGGGCCGGAACGCCGGCCCCCATTGCGAGATGCAATGCGCCTCGTCGATGGCGATCAGGCTGATTTCGAGCCTTGAAAGCGCCTCGAGCATGCGCTCGGTCATCAGCCGCTCCGGCGCCAGATAGAGCAGCCGCGTCTGGCCGGACGCCACACGGCGCCAGGCGGCGACATTGGCCTCGCGGTCGAGCGAGGAATTGATCGTATCGGCACCGACGCCGGCCAGCCGCAAGGCGGCGACCTGATCCTGCATCAGCGCCACCAGCGGCGACACGACGAGGGTGAGCCCACCCATGACCAGCGCCGGAACCTGGTAGCAGAGCGATTTGCCGGCACCCGTCGGCATGACGGCCAGCACATGGCGCCCGCCGAGCAGCGCGTCCATGACATCGGCCTGGCCGGGACGGAAATCGTCGAAACCGAACACGTCCTTCAGGACGCGCCGCTTGGGATCCTCGGCCCTAATGCTGGTAGCCTGCGTCATTCAGCCAATTCCGTCGTCGATATGCCGGCCGAATTGTCATAGCCGAACTCCCGGCAGAAGCAGTCGACGCGCTCAAGAAACGGCGGCGGCAGCCCGCGCAGATAGGTCCTGAACGCTTCATTGCGCTCCCATTTTCTCAGCGAGGTCGACCGAATGGGATTGTTTGCATCGCGGCTGAAGAGCGTAGCCGTCGTCAGGCCGAAGGAGCGGGCAATCCTCGCCTGCACGATGTCCGGCTCGGCGATCAGGTCCTCATAGCGCAAATAGGAGATGACCCTTTCCGGCTGGGCCTGTCGCAACCGCATCAAACCGTCATACTCGGCCTCCCAGCGCTCCATGGTCACGTGAAAAGGCCGCAGAGCAATGGTCTCCGGATGAGAGCTGGTCAGCACGTCGAAAGGATGCCGCACGCAATAGATCAGGCCGACCGAGGCCGGCAAGTCCTCAAGATCCCTATAGCTCACGAAAGTGCGTTTTACGACCAGGTTGGCTTGGTAGCGATCCAGTTCGATCAGTGTCTGGTACGGCGCTTCGCCGGCATGGATATAGATATCCTCAAAACAGCCCATCAGATTGAGGCTGAGCGTGGTGCCGCTGCGCGCACAGCCGGCGATGAAAATTCTGTTTCGCGGTCTCATTGCCGAACGCAGCATTGGCGCCTTGCGTCGAAGGTGCCAGAAAAACCGCCGCGCGCGGCGACGCAACGTCGCAATCGGCTTCCGGGCCGCGGTGGCCCGCACCTCGGAAAAGCCAAGCTCGGCGAGCGCGATTCCGCTTTCTCCGGCGACCGCATAGAGCAGCCAGCTCTGATCGTCCTGCTCAAAAATGGCCGGGTCTCGCAACGCGTTTTCCCTGCCCTTTGCCAGACCGATTCGGCTGGGGCGGATCGGCAAACCGGCCCCTTCGAACTCCATCAGCGGCCGCAGCACTTCGCTGTCCCCGCGCACGGTCCAGTCCTGCCAATCCTCTGCGAGATCGATCGTGCCGTAAAGGATCCGTTCCGGCGCGTCGCCCCGACGTGTGTAATAGACCCGCAGCCAGCGGCCGGACTTCTGCAGCGCGACATGGCGTGGGGCGAGATCGCGCCGCATGGCGGGCAGCACGACCGGACCGCGTTGGAAATCCGAAATGCCGTTTCTAGATCGGTAGACGGTGATCGCTCCCGTTCCAAGCAAACCGTACCACCAGCCATCGTGACGGAAGATGCGCGCGTAGAACGGCCCGAGCGGCTCGGAAAGCGGAGTGAAACGAAGCCCGTCGACGGATGTCGCGGCGAAGCTCGTCTGGCCTTCGCCGGATTTTGCCGGGCCGTGAAAATACATCACGAAATGCCGAAGCTTGCGGTCGACGTGAACATCCGGCGAGGCGATATGCCCGACGATGAATGGGCATTGATCGAGAGACAGCACACCACCGGGGTGGATGCGCCAAGGCCCGTGCAGCGAATCGGAGTAGGCAAGGCGGATATAGGTCCCCATGTGGTGGGCAAAGTAGAGATAGTAGGCACCAAGCCGACCGGGCACCCAGTCGGGCATGCTGATCAGCGACGGCCCGTTGATGTTGGCCCCGTCATCGCCGGGCAGCATATCCGGCGTAATGACGGGGCCGTGTCGCATGGCAGTGACACGGATTTGCGGAATCATGCGGCACGCGCCCTTGGCGGAGATTTCAGCTTACCGCATTCGGTACAACGCCATGGATGCAAACGGAAGGTCAAACAATAGCCATGTGAGCCTCGCCTGCCCTTGCGGCAAGTGCTCCCAGCTGGATTCGGGCTGGCTCTGATGTAAGCTGGACTGGAGCAAGGAGAGAGCGCGCGATGCTTCAGGTGAGACAGGATGTCCTCGGCGAGCGATTCCAGCTACAGCGCACAGTCTTCGAGAAGCAGCCTTTTCCGGACCTGAGCGTTCGGAAAGACCGCCTGAAGCGCCTGCTGGCCCTGACCGAACGGCACGAAGCCGAGATTTGCGCCGCGATCAACGCCGACTTCGGCAGCCGCTCGACACACGAGACACGCCTTGCCGAACTGTTTGTCGTGCGCGCCGGTATCCGCCACACGCTGTCTCATCTGAAGGGCTGGATGCGGGAGCGTCGTGTCGCCACCACCTTGCCGTTCCTGCCGGGCAAAAATCGCCTCGTGCCGCAGCCGCTCGGCGTCGTTGGCATAGTCTCGCCATGGAACTACCCCTTCCAGCTTGCCGTCGCGCCGGTCACGGCAGCGCTTGCCGCCGGCAATCGCGTGCTGGTCAAGCCGTCCGAACTGACGCCGGCTTTCTCGGAGTTGTTGGCCAGATTGGCCGCCGAGCATTTTTCGCCCGACGAGTTGAGCGTCATCACCGGCGATGCCGAGATGGGCAAGGCCTTCGTGTCGATGCCGTTCGATCATCTGCTGTTCACCGGCTCGACCGCGGTCGGCCGCCAGGTCGCGATCGCCGCTGCCGCCAACCTGACCCCGGTGACGCTCGAGCTCGGTGGCAAGTCGCCGGCGATCTTCGATCCCTCCTGCGATCTCGATGCGGCAACAGCCAGCATTGCCTATGGCAAGCTGCTCAATGCCGGTCAGACCTGCATCGCGCCGGACTATCTGCTGGTGCCGAAGGGGCAGGCAGGCACGGTCACGGCCAAGCTCGCAGCCGCGGTGGCGCGGCTCTACCCCACGCTGCGCGACAACCCCGACTACACCGCCATCATCAGCGACCGGCACTTTCAGCGCCTGCGCGCCATGATCGCGGAAGCCCGCGAGGCCGGCGCCGATGTCACCGAAATCAACCCGGCCGGCGAAGACCTTGGCGCCACGAGCCGCAAGCTTTTGCCGACCCTGGTTCGAAACGCCGGACCTGACCTGCGGCTGATGCGCGAGGAGATTTTCGGCCCGGTGCTGCCGATCGTCGAATACGGCACCGTCGACGAGGCGATCAGCCATGTGAACCAGGCCGACCGGCCGCTGGCGCTCTACTGGTTCGGCAATGACAGCACCAACCGCCAGCGCATCCTGCGTGAGACGGTCGCCGGCGGCGTCACCATCAACGACTGCATGCTGCATCTGGTGCAGGAGAACCAGCCTTTCGGCGGCGTCGGCGCCAGCGGCATGGGCGCCTATCACGGGCAATGGGGCTTCCGCACCTTCAGCAAGGAGAAGCCGGTTTTCCTGCAGTCGCGCGTGAGCGCCGGCGCCCTGCTGCGACCGCCCTACGGCAAGACGTTCGAGCGGCTGTTCGGCCTGCTTCAGCGGATCACCTGATCAAGCGTCGTGGCCTCCGCGCATTAAGTCTATATTCACCATGATCCGGCAGGTTCCAATTCTGCGGTGATGTTTTTGAGTACCGCGGCGCGACAAGCGCCCAGGCAACAAACCCGCGCCTCCTTTGAGGGCGCGGGTTTTTCATTTCGAAAGAGAGCGCGAAGTCGGCCGCGGCTCGCCCTCAGGCGAGGAAATCAGCCCGGTGCGGCGTAAAACTGTCGACCAGCCGCCCCGCTTCCAGCGCCTTGACGCCATGCACCAGACCCGACGGCACGATGAAGCTGCCCCCGGTTTCGAGGATTTCGGTTTGGCCGTCGATGGTCACCTCGAAACGGCCTTCGGCGACATAGCTCGACTGGACATGTGGATGCGAATGCAAGGCGCCGACACCGCCCTTGTCGAAACCGAATTCGACCAGCATCAGCTCATCGGTGGAGAGGAGAACGCGCCGCCTGTTGCCGTCCGGCGTTGGTGTCCAGGCGCCCTCGCCGGCATGCGCGAAGATCTTCGTCATCGTCATCTCCTCATTGCGGACGGCAGCATGCGTCAGAGCCGATAGGCTTTCTTGGCCAGCGTATAGGCCAATTCCCCTGCCAGCTCATGCGCCTCGTCCTCACGCAGCCGGTGCTCGGCGACAAGGCGCGCAAGGAAGGCGCAGTCGACCCGGCGCGCCACATCGTGGCGAGCCGGGATCGAGGGAAAGGCGCGCGTATCGTCGTTGAAGCCGACAGTGTTGTAGAAGCCGGCCGTCTCGGTCGTCATCTCGCGGAAGCGGCGCATGCCCTCCGGACTGTCGTGGAACCACCAGGCCGGCCCGAGCTTCAGCGCCGGATAAACGCCGGCCAGCGGCGCCAGTTCGCGCGCATAGCTGCTCTCGTCGAGCGTGAAGAGGATCACGGTCAGGTCACGCTCCAACCCGACGCAGTCGAGCAGCGGCTTCAGCGCGGTCACATAGTCGGTCCGCGTCGGAATATCGAAACCCTTGTCGCGACCGAACTTCTTGAAAACGTCCGGCGAATGGTTGCGCCAGGAGCCGGGATGGATCTGCAGCACCAGCCCGTCATCCCGGCTCATCTTGGCCATTTCGGTGAGCATCTGGGCGCGGAACAGTTTTCGCTCGCGCTCGTCCTCCGAGCCGCGGCGGATGCGGTTGAACAGCTCCTGTGCCGCCGCGTCTGAGAGATTGGCGGTCTCGGCCGTCGGATGGCCGTGGTCGGATGAGGTCGCGCCAAAACTTTTGAAGAAGGCGCGGCGCTGGCGATGCGCGTCGAGATAACCGGCCCAGCTGCCGGTGTCGCAGCCGGTGATCTCGCCCAGCCGGTCGAGATTGGCCGAAAACCCGTCGAAATCGGGATCGACAACCGCGTCCGGCCGATAGGCGGTGACGACGCGGCCCTCCCAGCCGCTGTCGCGGATCATCTTATGCCATTTGAGATCGTCGAGCGCGCCTTCGGTCGTGGCGATGACCTCGATGTTGAAACGCTCGAACAGAGCGCGGGGGCGGAAATTCTCCCACTGCAGCACCGTCGCGATCGTGTCGTAATGCCGGTCGGCTGTCGCTGCATCCAGCGGCTCTTCGATGCCGAACAGATGCGCCAGCACATGGTCGAGCCAGAGCCGGGTCGGCGTGCCACGAAACAGGTAGTAGTGCTCGGCAAAGCGCCGCCAGATGGACCTGCCGTCGGTCTCGACCGGGGCGCCGTCCAGGCTCGCCACGCCGAGATCCTCCAGACGCACGCCCTGGCTGAACAGCATGCGGAAGATGTAGTGGTCGGGCACGATGAGCAGTTGCGCCGGATCCGGGAAGGGCTCGTTCTGTGCATACCAGCGCGGATCGGTGTGACCATGCGGGCTGACGATGGGCAGGTTCTTGACGCCGGCGTAGAGGTCGCGGGCAAGCGAGCGCGAATGCGCTTCGGAGGGAAACAGCAGGTCCGGATCGGTCAGCGCGACCATGGGAAAGCGGCTCCTCCCAGTTTGGATAGCGGTACGTTCGGGCCAAGGCGAAGTCAATGTGCGCAGGCAAAACGGCATCCTTGCGGCAGGCGCAAACAGGTGTTACGCCGCCTGTCATCCGCCGCGTCCCCAAGCCCTCAGCCCCGGTATCATGATGACCAGAAGCCATCTGTCCGACGCCACGCTACAGAAGCTGCCCGCCGGGACCAAAATTCCCGCATATGATCGCGGCAAGGTTGCCCCTGGCATCGTGCATCTCGGCGTCGGCGCCTTCCATCGCGCCCATCAGGCCGCCTATGTCGACGAGTGCCTGGCGGCGGGCGAAACGGACTGGGGCATTGTCGGTGTCTCCTTGCGCAGCCCCGACACGCGCGATGCGCTGGCGCCGCAGGACGGGCTCTACACGCTGGCGATCCGCAGCAGTGGTGTGGAAGAGCTGCGCGTCATCGGCTCGATTCAGTCGATGCTGGTGGCGCCGGAAGATCCGGGCGCCGTGCTGGCCGTTCTGACCGATCCGCGCACCCGCATCGTCACGCTGACCATCACCGAGAAGGCCTATCTCAGGGCGGCGGGCGGAGGGCTGGACACCGCTCATCCCGACATCATCCACGATCTGGCCAATCCGCGAACACCGAAGACCGCGCATGGTTTTCTTGCCGAGGCGCTTGCCCGGCGACGCGCCACGGGTACATCCGCCTTCACCGTGCTGTGCTGCGACAACCTGCCCGCCAATGGCGCCACACTGCACCGGCTGCTGATCGAATTCGCCGCATTGCGCGATGCCAGGCTCGCCACGGCGGACGATACCGCAATCGCCGACCACATCGCAAACCAGGTCGCCTTTCCCTCCAGCATGGTCGACCGCATCGTGCCGGCGACGACGGACGCCGATCGGACGCGCGTCGCTGGCGAACTCGGCGTCGAAGATGCCTGGCCCGTGATGACCGAGCCCTTCCGCCAATGGGTGGTCGAAGACAATTTTCCGGCAGGCCGGCCGGCCTGGGAAAAGTTCGGCGTCACCATGGTCGGCGATGTCGGTCCCTTCGAGGACATGAAGCTCAGGCTGCTCAACGGCGCGCATTCAGGCATCGCCTATCTCGGCCTGCTCAGCGGCCACGCCACCGTCGACCGCGCTTTCGCCGATCCGGCGATCCGGCAATTTGTCGACGGGCTCTGGGCCGAAGCCATCCCGACATTGCCGGAAGATGCCGGGCTCGACACATCAACCTACACAGCCGAGCTTGCCGAGCGTTTTTCAAACACAGCGCTCGCCCACCGCACGGCGCAGATCGCCAATGATGGCAGCCAGAAACTGCCACAGCGGATCATCGCGTCCGCCATCGAGTGCCTCGAAGCCGGTACCGAGTTCGTACATCTCACGCTGGTGGTGGCGGCCTGGATCGCCGCCTGCGCCGCGCGTGGAAAAACCTTGCCCGAAAGCCATTTCACCGATCCGCTCGATGCAGCGTTGACGGTGCTTTTGGACCAGCAGCTACCGGCGAACGAGACCGTGACGGCGGTGTTCGACCTGGCCGGCTTCGCTGGAGACCACGCCGAACGCCAGACGCTGATCGAACTCGTGGCCGTGCATCTGGTCCACTTGCGGCGGGATGGTCCGACACTGGCCTTTGCCGCCTTGGGCATTTAAACAAAAAAGCGAGGCAAGGCCCCGCTTTTTATCAAGTCACTCGATGCAGACTTCAGGCCGGGAGAATCGCGCCTTCCAGCGTGGTGAGCTGGCTGAGGAACTGCTCGGCCTTGCTGCGCGCCTGGTCGTCCTTGGCGTCTGCGGCATCTTCCTTGGCTTCCTGGATGCGGCGCGCGAGATCCGCACGATCGACATCCTTCACGGCGACAGCCGATTCCGCCAGCAGCGTGCAGCCGGCCGGAACGATGTCGGCGAAGCCGCCGAACACGACATAGCGTTCTTCGCCGCCCGCCGCGGTCTTCACGGTGACGACACCCGGCTTGATTGTGGTCATGACCGGCGCGTGATGCGCCATCACGGTCATCTCGCCTTCGGCGCCCGGAATGACGACGGACTCGACCTGCTCGGAAACCAGCAGGCGCTCCGGCGAGACCAGTTCGAATTTGAAAGCTTCAGCCATGATCACTTTAGCGAGTAGGGATTAGTGAGTAGCGAGTAGGGAAGAAACTCGCTCGGCTCACCTTGCCCTATTCGCTACTCCCTATTCGCTATTCGCTTCTTATGCCGCTTCAGCCGCCAGGCGCTGTGCCTTCTCGACCGCTTCCTCGATGCCGCCGACCATGTAGAAGGCGGCTTCCGGCAGGTGATCGTAGTCGCCGTTGCAGAGGCCCTTGAAGCCCTTGATAGTGTCGGCGAGGTCGACCAGCTTGCCCGGCGCGCCGGTGAACACTTCGGCGACGAAGAACGGCTGCGACAGGAAGCGCTCGATCTTGCGGGCGCGGGCCACGGTCTGCTTGTCCTCTTCCGACAGCTCGTCCATACCCAGGATGGCGATGATGTCCTGCAGCGACTTGTAGCGCTGGAGGATCGACTGCACTTGGCGGGCGACGGCATAGTGCTCGTCGCCGACAACCAGCGGGTCGAGCATGCGCGAGGTCGAATCCAGCGGATCGACCGCCGGATAGATGCCCTTTTCGGCGATGGCGCGGTTCAGCGTCGTCGTCGCGTCAAGGTGGGCAAACGAGGTCGCCGGCGCCGGATCGGTCAAGTCGTCGGCGGGCACGTAGATGGCCTGCACCGAGGTGATCGACCCCTTGGTGGTGGTGGTGATGCGTTCCTGTAGCGCGCCCATGTCGGTGGCGAGCGTCGGCTGGTAGCCGACGGCCGACGGGATACGGCCGAGCAGAGCCGACACTTCCGAACCCGCCTGCGTGAAGCGGAAGATGTTGTCGACGAAGAACAGCACGTCCTGGCCCTGGTCGCGGAAATATTCCGCAACCGTCAGGCCGGTCAGGCCGACGCGGGCGCGCGCGCCCGGCGGCTCGTTCATCTGGCCGTACACGAGGGCCGCCTTGGAGCCTTCGCCGCCGCCCTTCTTGTTGACGCCGGATTCGATGAATTCGTGATAGAGATCGTTGCCTTCGCGGGTGCGCTCGCCGACGCCGGCGAACACCGAATAGCCGCCATGCGCCTTGGCGATGTTGTTGATCAGTTCCTGGATCAGCACGGTCTTGCCTACACCGGCGCCGCCGAACAGGCCGATCTTGCCGCCCTTGGCGTAAGGTGCCAGCAGGTCAAGCACCTTGATGCCGGTGATCAGGATCTGCGCTTCCGTCGACTGCTCGACATAGGCCGGAGCCGGCTGGTGGATCGAGCGCATCTCGGTCGCGTCGACCGGGCCTTCTTCGTCGACCGGCTCGCCGATAACGTTGATGATGCGGCCGAGCATGCCCGGGCCGACCGGCACGGAGATCGGGCCGCCGGTGTCGCGCACTTCCTGGCCGCGCACCAGGCCTTCGGTGGAGTCCATGGCGATGCAGCGCACCGTGTTTTCGCCGAGATGCTGGGCAACTTCGAGCACGAGGCGGTTGCCGACATTGGTGGTCTCGATCGCATTCAGGATCGGCGGCAGGTGATCGCCGAACTGCACGTCGACGACGGCGCCGATGACCTGACGGACCTTGCCGACAACGCCGGTTGCCTTGGTGGCAACAGCCGAGGTCTTGGCCGCTGCGGCCTTTGCTGGCGCTGCCGCCGTCTTGGCCGGAGCTGCCTTGGCCGCCTTCGCGGGGGCTGCGGTCTTCGCGGCTGCGGCCTTGGGGGCTGCCGTCTTGGGGGTCGCTGCTTTCGCCATCGTCTTTACCCTTTTCGTCCTTTGTTTCTCACGCGGTCCGGTCGCGGGCAGATTGACCCGCGAACCGCGCCTAGAGCGCCTCGGCGCCCGAAATGATTTCGATCAGTTCCTTGGTGATCTGCGCCTGCCGCTGGCGGTTGTAGGTGATCGACAGCTTGTTGATCATCTCGCCGGCGTTGCGCGTCGCATTGTCCATGGCGCTCATCTTGGCGCCCATCTCGCCGGCCGCGTTTTCGAGCAGCGCCCGGAAAACCTGCACGGAGATGTTGCGCGGGATGAGGTCGGAGAGGATTTCGCCCGGCTCCGGCTCGTATTCATAGACGGCGTTGGCGCCATCCGCCGACACTGCCGGAGCAGACGAAGCGACGCCGGCCGGAATGATCTGCTGCGCGGTCGGAACCTGGCTGATCACCGACTTGAACTGCGAATAGAACAGCGTGCAGACGTCGAAGGCACCCTCGTTGAAGAGGTGGATGACCTTCTTGGCGATCGCGTCGGCGTTGACGAAGCCGAGCGTCTTGACCTCGCGCAGATCGACGCGATCGAGGATCATCGCTGCATAGTCGCGGCGCAGTATGTCGAAACCCTTCTTGCCGACGCAGATGATCTTGACCTGCTTGCCGTCAGCGAGAAGCCGGCGGATATGGTCGCGGGCGTGACGGGCGATCTGCGAATTGAAGCCGCCGCACAGGCCGCGCTCGGCGGTGCAGACGACGAGCAGATGGACGTCGTCCTTGCCGGTACCGGTCATCAGCGCCGGGGCATCGCCGCCGCCGCCGATCGCCTGGGTGATGTTGGCCAGCACGGAACCCATGCGCTCCGAATAGGGGCGCGCCGCTTCCGCGGCCTCTTGCGCACGGCGC
This sequence comes from Mesorhizobium loti, assembly GCA_002356515.1. NCBI lineage: Bacteria > Pseudomonadati > Pseudomonadota > Alphaproteobacteria > Hyphomicrobiales > Phyllobacteriaceae > Mesorhizobium > Mesorhizobium loti. Next base: position 3,793,684 of record AP017605.1, read on the forward strand.
AGCTTCGCCGCGGCGACCATCTGCATCGCCTTGGTGATCTTCTGCGTCGCCTTGACCGAGGCGATACGGTTACGAAGGTCTTTTAATGAAGGCATGCTTCAAACCTGATCCCGTCTTGTCGCTTCGCTCAGGCGAAGGTCTTGGCGAAAGCGTCGATCTCGGCCTTCAGCTTGGCGCGCAGATCGTCCGACAGTGCCTTTTCCTTGCGGATAGCGTCGAGAACGTCCTTGCCGGCCGCACGCATGTGGCTGAGCAGACCATGCTCGAACTTGCCGACCTGGTTGACCGGCAACTTGTCGAGATAGCCGTTGACGCCGGCGAAGATCACCGCGACCTGCTCTTCCGTCTTCAGCGGCGAGAACTGCGGCTGCTTCAGGAGTTCGGTCAGACGCGATCCGCGGTTGAGCAGGCGCTGCGTGGCGGCGTCGAGGTCCGAGCCGAACTGCGCGAAGGCCGCCATTTCGCGGTACTGCGCGAGCTCACCCTTGATCGAGCCGGCAACCTGCTTCATCGCCTTGATCTGCGCGGCCGAACCGACGCGCGACACCGACAGACCGACGTTCACCGCAGGACGGATGCCCTGGAAGAACAGGTTGGTTTCGAGGAAGATCTGGCCGTCGGTGATCGAGATCACGTTGGTCGGGATATAGGCCGACACGTCGTTTGCCTGCGTCTCGATGACCGGCAGCGCGGTCAGCGAACCACCGCCCAGATCGTCGTTGAGCTTGGCGGCGCGCTCGAGCAGGCGCGAGTGCAGGTAGAAAACGTCGCCCGGATAGGCTTCGCGGCCCGGCGGGCGGCGCAAGAGCAGCGACATCTGGCGATAGGCGACAGCCTGCTTCGACAGATCGTCGTAGCTGATCAGCGCGTGCATGCCGTTGTCGCGGAAATATTCGCCCATGGTGGCGCCGGCGAACGGCGCCAGGAACTGCATCGGCGCCGGATCGGAAGCGGTGGCGGCGACGATGATCGAATATTCGAGCGCGCCGCGCTCTTCCAGCACCTTGACGAACTGCGCGACGGTCGAGCGCTTCTGGCCGACGGCGACGTAGACGCAGTAGAGCTTTTCCTTCTCGGGGCCGTTGTCGTGCACCGACTTCTGGTTGAGCATCGTGTCCAGGATGATGGCGGTCTTGCCGGTCTGACGGTCGCCGATGACCAGCTCACGCTGGCCGCGGCCGACGGGGATCAGCGCATCGATGGCCTTGAGGCCGGTCGACATCGGCTCGTTCACCGATTTGCGCGGAATGATGCCGGGCGCCTTGACGTCGACACGCTTGCGCTCGATCGCCTTGATCGGGCCCTTACCGTCGATCGGATTGCCGAGCGCGTCGACGACGCGGCCGAGCAGGCCAGGACCAACCGGAACGTCGACGATGGCGCCGGTCCGCTTGACGATGTCGCCTTCCTTGATGTCGCGGTCGGCGCCGAAGATAACGACGCCGACATTGTCGGCTTCGAGGTTGAGCGCCATGCCGCGAATGCCGCCGGGGAATTCGACCATTTCGCCGGCCTGGACATTGTCGAGGCCGTAGACGCGGGCGATACCGTCACCGACGGACAGCACCTGTCCAACTTCGGAGACCTCGGCCTCCTTGCCGAAATTCTTGATCTGGTCTTTCAGAATTGCGGAAATTTCCGCGGCGCGGATGTCCATCAGCCGACCTCTTTCAGTGCAAGCTTGAGCGAATTGAGTTTGGTTTTGAGCGACGTATCGATCTGGCGCGAGCCCATCTTGACCACCAGCCCGCCGAGCAACGACGGATCGACGGTGACGGAGATGGCCACGTCCTTGCCGGCAACGCTCTTCAGCGCAGCCTTGAGTTCGGCCTGCTGGGCAGCCGTCAGTTCATGAGCCGACGTTACCTCGGCAGAGGTCTCGCCGCGATGTTCGGCGGATATCTGGCGGAACGCCTTGATCATGCCGGGAACGGCGAAGAGCCGGCGGTTCTGGGCGACGACGCGCAGGAAATTGCCGACCAGACCGGTGATCCCGGCCTTGTCGGCGATCGCCGCGATAGCCTTGGCCTGATCCTCGCTGGAGAACACCGGGCTGTTGATGAGCCGGGTCAGGTCGGGGCTGCCCGCGAGCATCGCCTCGAAACTGTTGAGGTCGGCCTCGACCTTGGCCACGGAATTTGCCTGCAGGGCGAGTTCGAACAGCGAACCCGCATAGCGTTCTGCGACACCTGAGATTGGCGATGACGATTGAGCCACGGACCGTCTTTTCTCTTGTCTGACAGGCCGCAGATTGTTGGCGCGAGCAAAAACTCTGGCTAAATCTTTGACCTTACTGCATTTTTTCAAGCACGGAGGCGCGGCTTCCGCTATCCCCGGCCGAAAGTCGATTGCCGTCTAGCACAGGCATTTTAAGACCGCAATGCGTCGTTCCGCATGCTTTTCAGGCACTATTGTCGCATCTGGCGAAAGACTCGCGCCTTATGCGCCGCAATACCCTTGGATTCAGGGCACAAAGCCGAAGGCAAAGGCGAGCGGCAATGCCGCCAAGACCAATTCCACCACAATGGAAACCCAATTGAAAGGTGTGTTTGCGCCATCCGACATCATCGACAGCAGCCGGCCGAATGCGGTGAACAGCCAGGAGAAGCCGAGCGCCATGTAAACCAATGGCTGCGCCAGCAGGATGCAGCACAGGCCGACGCCGAGATAAAAGCCCGACATCCTGCCGCGCCCCTCGGCGATCGCCGCCGCCTTCTCAGGCTTGGCCTGCAGGCGCAGGATGCGGAAGGCCAGGTTGGGTGCAAGGAAAAACAGAAGCCCGAGCAGAACGGTGAAGACGGCGCTTGACCAGGCCAGCCATTCGCCCTGGCTCGTCGGCCACGGAAGCGCAAAGTCCATTCTGTCTCGACCCCTCACAAGAATTGCGGATGCATTGAATGTCACCCGTGGCGGAAGTCAAGCGCGCAGCCGGCACACCGAGTTTTCGCCAAGGCCTCCCAGGAAATGCCCGCCTGGGAAGCACCGGCTCCGCCGCCGATATGGCTGTTGTGCAAGAAAATCCACGCACGCGAGCATGCCGGATGCAATTTCTTCGACAGTATAGATTGCGCGCCTTGCCGCAACGTAAGCCAAGTATTATGGTCTCGATGTTTATTTCGTCGACTGCTTGTTCATTTTAGCAATTGCACATGTTTCACGATCACTTGTGAAATCTGCGCGGACGGAGTGCGGCAGGCAGGATCTCGAATGCGGAGACGATCATGCCGAATCTCGGTCGCGCGTTGAACCTGGCCCGCATCTGGGTCGCCGCGGCCGCCCTTGCCAGCATCACGCAAGGCGCGCGCGCCGACTGCGTCGCCGAACGGCCGACAGCGATGGTTCCCGCCGATCCCCTTGTCTGCCACCAACTCGAAGCCACGATCAAGAAACCCTCGGCGCTGTCCCTGGGGGACTACGAAAACAAGCTCAACCAATATCTCGGCAGCTACTGCTATCGCGACGAGGCCGCCGGATGGGTGCACGACAAATTCGTGCGCCAGGCCGGACCGCGCATCGCGACCCTGGTCAACGGCGCCTGGCAAGGCAAGGATTTCGGAACCCATGCGCCTGTCATGATCTGGTATTCGCCCGAGATGATGGACTGGCTTCGCAAGAACCGCTCGGCCGAGGGCGAGGTCGATCATCCGCCACCCGTACCCGACGGCGCCATCATGGTGAAGGAAATGTTCTCCGAGCCGGCATCCGATTGCCGGACGGTCGATCCCGTCAAGCTTTTTCCAACCAGCGGCGCCGCGATCATGATTCGCGATGCCGGCGCCTCTTACGACGGCTGGTTCTGGGGCTGGTACGGCTTCGGCAGCCAGAGCGGCTGGACTCCGGATTGGCCGGCCTTGCCGGCCGACAACAACAGCCTGCCCAACATGGGCTTCGCCCAATATTGCATGAACTGTCATGCCTCGGCAGCCGACAATCTGACTTTCGCATCACCCAAGAATATCGCCGGCGAGCCAGGCAAGCCGCTCAACTATCTCGCACAGGATTTCTTCGACGGAGCGCCGGCTCCGACTTTGCACCAGACCGTCGTTTTGCCGGTCAATGCCAGCCCGCGCCTTGGTCAACCGCTCTACAGTCCGAACGCCGACGTGATCGCCGCGCTGCGAGCCTATGTCCGCGAGATGCCGAGCTACGACACCGTCTCGCGAATGCCTTCCGAGACCTACGACAACACCTGGGTCGGGGCCAAGGGCCCCGATGCATCGGACACTTTCCTGACCTCCAGCCAGTGTCTCGGCTGTCATGATGCCGGCAGCACCGGGCTGCAGTTCGACATGACCAAGCCGAACCCACATGGCGACGGCCTGATCAACCTGTCGCCCTTTGCGACCTGGCGAACCTCGCCGATGGGGTTGGGCGGCCGCGATCCGATCTTCTTTGCGCAACTGGCCAGTGAAACGCAGAGCTTTCACCCCAAAATGTCCGGCGTCGTGCAGGACGTCTGTCTCGGCTGCCACGGCATCGCCGGAGAGCGGCAGTTTCACATCGACGACAAGGCGCGCACGGGCAAATGCGAACCGTTCTCGCGCGCAATGGTCGATGCGACGCCATGGCCGGCCGACAATCCGAATGCCGCGCATGCCAATTACGGCATGCTTGCCCGCGACGGCATCACCTGCACGTCGTGTCACCGCATGGTGCTCAACAGCAAGGCCAGCGAACCGCTCGGTGACCAGCCGCAGAACGCTTGCGTCGACGAGCGTCAGGCGCTGCTCAATCCGCATGCAACCGGTTTTGCCAAGACCTTCACCGGCAGCTTCATGGTCGGTTCGCCCGATACGCTGATCGGCCCCTTCGAGAAACCGGAGGTCGGGCCGATGCACACCGCTCTCGGCATCAAACCGGTTCACGACGCCACGATCATGAGTTCCGAGGTTTGCGGGACCTGCCACACGGTTCATCTGCCGGTTCTGCAAGGCACCAACACGCTGGCGCATATCTATGAGCAGACGACCTATCCGGAATGGGCGTTCAGCGCCTATCGAACCGGCAGCACCCCGGACGGGCAGCTTCCGTTCGGCCCCGGCGCCACGCCGCGCAGCTGCCAGGGCTGCCACATGCCGTCGGCGGAAAAGGACGGATCGCCAACGACGAGCAAGATCGCCAGCATCCAGGAGAATCTCAATTTCCCACAGACGGAATCCAGCAACGCGCCGGACCTTCTGGCTCGCGAGGGCTTTGCCCGTCACACTCTGGTTGGCCTCAATGTCTTCCTGGTCAAGATGGCGCAGCAGTTTCCCGATGTCTTCGGCATCAGGACGCGCGATCCGATGATGGGCAAGAAGGCCGTCGATCCGCTCGTCCTCACCGAGCAGGCGATGCTCGACCAGGCCTCGCAGGCAACCGCCACCGTCGCCGTCAGCAACCTTGCCCTGACCGCCGACACGCTCGACGCCAAGGTGACGGTGAAGAACCTTGCCGGTCACAAATTTCCCTCAGGCGTCGGTTTCCGGCGCGCGTTTCTGACCTTCAGTGTGTTCGACCAGAACGGCGAGCCGCTCTGGGTCTCCGGCCGCACCAACGCCGCCGGCGTCATCGTCGGCGCCGACGGCAAGCCGCTCGATGGCGAACTTTGGTGGAAAGACGATTGTTCCGGCCGCGTGCACCCTGGCGAACGGCCGCATCAGCCGCACTACCAGAAGATCACGCGCCAGGATCAGGTCCAGATTTATCAGGAGCTGGTCTCCACCCCGCCGGCCGATACGCCCAATCCGGTCTGCAATGCCCATTCGAAGCCGGAAGGCGAGCTGACCACCAGCTTCCTGTCGATCTGCACGGAGGTGAAGGACAACCGCATATTGCCTTCGGGCTTCCTGCCGCTCTCGGACCGGCTGGAAATCGCCAAGGCCTTGGGCGCGGATGAAGAGCTCGCCGTCGATGTCGGCACAACTGCCGTCGAGGACGACCCCGACTATGTCGAGGGCGGCAGTGACACGCTGAGCTACTCGATCCCGCTTGCCGATCTGCCGAAGGGCGCACGCCCTGCCAGCATCGAGGCGGATCTCTACTATCAGGCGACGCCGCCATCCTATCTGCAGGACCGGTTCTGCACCGCCAAAGGCCCCGACACCGATCGCCTGTACTTTCTCACCGGTCATCTCAACCTGGCCGGCACGGAAGCGGACGGATGGAAGCTGAAAGTGGTCGGCAGCGGAACAGTCGCCGTGGCTGCCCCGCCCTGACAGGCTTTCCCCTGAATTGCTTCAGGGAAGCATGAATTCCACCGCCGCCTCGGTATGGATGCGAGTCGTGTCAAAGACAGGAATGTCGAAATCACTCTGTCCGATCAACATGGTGATCTCGGTGCAGCCCATGATGATGCTGTCGGCGGCCTCGTCGCGGCGCAGGCGTTCGGCCTCTTCGATATAAGCCGCCTTCGAGGCGTCGGTGACGATGCCCTGGCAGAGCTCGTCATAGATGACACGATGCACCATGTCGCGGCCCGCCGCGTCAGGCACCACCGGCGAGAGGCCGTATTTGCCGGCGAGCCGGCCCTTGTAGAAATCCTGCTCCATGGTGAAGCGCGTCGCCAGCAGCGCCGGACGCTGCATGCCGGCACGCTTGATCGCCACCGCGGTGGCGTCGGCAATGTGGATCAGCGGGATCGATACCGATGCCTGCACCTGGTCGGCCAGTTTGTGCATGGTGTTGGTGCACAGAAGCAGCCCTTCCGCGCCACCCACCTCGAGCTTGCGCGCCGCTTCGACCAGAAGCAGGCCGGCGCCGTCCCAATCGCCATGATGCTGCAGCTCGGCGATCTCGGCGAAATCGAACGACCACAGCAGCAGTTTGGCCGAATGCAGCCCGCCAAGGCGCTCGCGCACGATCTCGTTGAGCAAGCGATAGTAGATGGCGGTCGATTCCCAGCTCATGCCGCCCAGAAGGCCAAGGGTTTTCATTCGATCTTCCGTTTCTCACTGGCCTGCAGCGTATCGCCGAAATCGCGACCTTACAAAAAGCTCTGCGGATCGATGTCCACCTGCACCCGGACCGAACCGCGCTGTTTCGGCCCATTGGCCAGCATGGCGCGGATAAACCCTTGCATGTCGGCGCGCCGCTCGCCCTGGATCAGCAGGCGGAAACGGTGGCGGCCGCCAAGCAGAGACAGCGGCGCCTCGGCCGGCCCTAGTACAAACAGGTCTGACGCCTCGGGCGCGGCGCGGCGCAGGCCGCGCGCATGGCCCTCGGCTTCCGCCCGCGTCATCGCGCTGACGATGACGCCGGCCAGCCGGCCGAACGGCGGCAGTGCCGCCCGCTCGCGCTCGGCGATCTCGCGCTCGTAAAAAGCCTCCGCGTCGCCGGAGACGATCGCCCGCATCACCGGATGGTCAGGCTGGAAAGTCTGCAGCAGGCCAAGGCTCTTCTTGCCCGTGCGGCCGGCGCGGCCCGTGACCTGGCTGAGCAATTGGAACGTGCGCTCGGCGGCGCGCGGATCGCCATTGGCGAGGCCGAGATCGGCATCGACGACACCGACCAGCGTCATGTTGGGAAAATTGTGCCCCTTGGCGACCAGCTGCGTGCCGATGACGATATCGGCCTCGCCATCGGCGATCGCCTCCAGTTCCAGTCGCAGCCGCCGCACCCCACCCATCAGGTCGGATGACAAAACGATGGTGCGCGCATCGGGAAAATGCGTGACGACCTCCTCGGCGATGCGCTCGACGCCCGGCCCGCAAGCGACCAGGTGATCAAGCGTGCCGCATTCCGGGCAGGCTTCGGGGCGGCGCTCATTGTGCCCGCAATGATGGCAGACCAGCTGGCCGCGAAAGCGGTGCTCGACCAGCCAAGCCGAGCAGACCGGACAGCCGAAGCGATGGCCGCAGACCCGGCACAGCGTCAGCGGCGCATAGCCGCGCCGGTTGAGGAACAAGAGCGACTGTTCCTTCTTCTCCAGCGTCTTGCGCATATGGTCGAGAAGCACAGGCGACAGAAAGCCGCCGCGCGCCGGCGGCGCGCGCCGCATGTCGATCGACTTCAGCTGCGGCAGTGCCGCCTCGGCGAAGCGGGCGGAGAGAATGGCCCTGTTGTATTTGCCTTGGCTCGCATTGACCCGGCTTTCGACGGATGGCGTCGCCGACGCCAGCACCACCGGAAAGCTACCAATGTGACCGCGCACCACCGCCATGTCGCGCGCATTGTAGAAGACACGGTCTTCCTGCTTGTAGGCGGGATCGTGCTCCTCATCGACGACGATCAGCCCAAGCTCTTTGAACGGCAGGAACAGCGCGGAGCGGGCACCAGCAACGACCCGCACCGTGCCCTCAGCCACTTGCCGCCAGACTTTTTCGCGCATCCTGGGCGGCAGGTCGGAATGCCATTCACCCGGCTTGGCACCGAAGCGCTGCTGGAAACGCTCGAGGAAAGCGTGGGTCAGTGCGATTTCCGGCAAAAGGATCAGCACCTGCTTGCCCTGGTCGAGGGCTGCCGCCACCGCCTCGAAGTAAACCTCCGTCTTGCCCGAACCTGTGACACCATCGAGCAGCGCAACATTGAACACGCCGGCCGCGACATTGGCGCGCAGCATCGATGCGGCCTCGCTTTGGTCCGGCATCAGTTCCGGCACGGCGTAGCTCGAGTCAGGCGCGGCGACCACCGGGCGCGGCGGGATCATCACCGTCTCGAACACGCCTTGCGCCTTGAGCCCCTCGATCACCGTCGACGACACGCCGGCAGCATGGGCGAGGCCCGAGCGTGTCCAGGCCAGTCCGCCCTCGGCCGTCTCCAGCACGCGCGCCCGCGCATCCGTCATCCGGTCCGGAATGACAAGCGTGCGCTGCAGCCCCTCGATCCAGGGTTCGGGGTCGAAGGCCTCGGGAGCTCGCAGCAGCATCCGCGCGACCATGCCCGGCGCCGACAGCGTGTATTGCGCCACCCAGTCGACGAAACGGCGCATGGCGCGGTCGATCGGCGGGCAATCGAAAACCTGTTCGATTGGGCGCAGCTTTTTCGCGTCGATATTCTGGACCGCGCCATCCCAGACGATGCCGGCGACCTGGCGCGGCCCGAGCGGCACGCGCACGATCGAGCCCGGCACCACGCGCATGCCGGCCGGCACGGCATAGGTGTAGGGGCGTTCGGCAGGCATCGGCACCAGCACCGGTGCGGCTGCGACAAAGGGCGAATCTTCGATCATGAGGCGTGACCTTGCCCTGACTTTGGTCTAGATCAAAGGCCGACCCCGAATGTGCATGGCATGCACATAAGAATCTTCAGGAGACCCGTCATGAAATTTTTTGTCGACACCGCCGACATCAAGGATATCCGTGAACTCAACGATCTGGGACTGCTCGACGGCGTCACCACCAATCCGTCGCTGATTCTCAAATCCGGGGGCAAGATCGCCGACGTCACCAAGCAGATCTGCGATATCGTCGCCGGCCCGGTCTCGGCCGAAGTCGTGGCGACCGAATACAAGGACATGATGGCGGAGGCCGAGGTGCTGGCCAAGATCGCGCCCAATGTCTGCATCAAGGTGCCGCTGACACTGGACGGCCTGAAGGCCTGCAAGACGATCCGCACCCAGATGAACCGCATGGTCAACGTCACGCTGTGCTTCTCGGCCAACCAGGCGCTGCTCGCCGCCAAGGCCGGCGCCTCGTTCATCTCGCCCTTCGTCGGCCGCATCGACGACACCGGCTCGGACGGCATGGAGCTGATCCAGGAGATCCGGCAGATCTACGACAATTACGATTTCCAGACCGAGATCCTGACCGCTTCGGTGCGCACGGTGAACCACGTCAAGCAGGCGGCGCTGATCGGCGCCGATGTCATCACCGCGCCGCCGGCGACGCTGAAGGCGCTGGTCAAGCACCCGCTGACCGACAAGGGCCTGGAACAGTTCCTCGCCGACTGGGCAAAGACCGGCCAGAAGATCGGCTGAGGTCGCGCTTCCCTCAAGTAAGAAAGGCCGGGCGACCGGCCTTTTTTATTGTTCAGAAGAAACCGGATCGCCGAAAAGGGCGGCCGATCAATCCGTGCCGTCGTCGTCAGGCGCGGCCGCCGGCGGGCGCCGACCCATGATGATCTCGCGTTTGCCGACATGGTTGGGCGCGCCGACCAGCCCTTCCTTTTCCATGCGTTCGACCAGGGATGCGGCGCGGTTGTAGCCGATGCCGAGGCGGCGCTGGATGTAGGACGTCGAACACTTCTTGTCGCGCACCACCACCTTGACCGCTTCGTCATAGCTGGAATCGCCTTCCTCGGCCGCGACCGATCCCTTGTCGAAGACCGCGCCCTGGTCGTCTTCGACCTCTTCCTCATCCTCGTCGGCGGTCACCGTTTCCAGATATTCCGGACGGCCCTGCGCCTTCAGATGCGCCACGACATGCTCGACCTCCGCGTCGGAAACGAAGGGGCCGTGCACACGGGAAATGCGGCCGCCACCCATCATGTGCAGCATGTCGCCCTGACCGAGCAGCTGTTCGGCGCCCTGCTCGCCCAGGATGGTGCGGCTGTCGATCTTGGAGGTGACCTGGAAGGAAATCCGGGTCGGGAAGTTGGCCTTGATCGTGCCGGTGATGACATCGACCGAGGGACGTTGCGTCGCCATGATGAGATGGATGCCGGCCGCGCGCGCCATCTGCGCCAGGCGCTGGATGGCGCCTTCGATCTCCTTGCCGGCAACCATCATCAGGTCGGCCATCTCGTCGACGATGACGACGATATAGGGCATCGGCGCCAGGTCGATTTCCTGCTGCTCGAACAGCGGCTGGCCGGTGCCCTTTTCGAAGCCGGCCTGCACCGTCATGACGACCGCCTCGCCCTTGTCGCGGGCCTGGGCGGCGCGTTCGTTGTAGCCGTCGATGTTGCGCACGCCGAGCCGCGCCATCTTGCGATAGCGGTCCTCCATCTCGCGCACCGCCCATTTGAGCGCGGTGACCGCCTTCTTGGGGTCGGTGACGACGGGCGTCAGAAGATGCGGGATGCCGTCATAGACCGAGAGTTCGAGCATCTTGGGATCGACCATGATCAGCCGGCATTCTTCCGGCTTCAGCCGGTAGAGCAGCGACAGGATCATGGTGTTGATGGCAACCGACTTGCCGGAGCCGGTGGTGCCGGCGACAAGCAGATGCGGCATCTTCGCCAGCTCGGCGATGACAGGCTCGCCGCCGATCGTCTTGCCAAGGCAAAGCGCCAGCTTGCAGCTGGTCTTGCGGAAACCCTGCGATTCGATCAGCTCGCGGAAATAGACGGTCTCGCGCGTCTCGTTCGGCAACTCGATGCCGATGACGTTGCGGCCGGGCACGACGGCGACGCGCGCTGAAACCGCCGACATGGAGCGGGCGATATCATCGGCGAGACCGATGACGCGGGACGATTTGACGCCCGGCGCCGGCTCGAACTCATAGAGGGTGACGACCGGACCGGGGCGAACATGGATGATCTCGCCGCGCACGCCGAAATCCTCGAGCACGCTTTCCAGAAGATCGGCATTCTGCTCGAGCCGCTCCTGCGACATGTAGAAGCCCTGCCCTTCCGGCGGCTGCTGCAGCAGCTCTTCCGAGGGAAGTTCGTACGCCTCGCCCGTCGTGGCCGGCACGATCTTGCCGGCCTTGGGCAGTGGCGCGGACACGCGCACGGCCGGAGCCTGCCCGGCCTCCCCCGCGACCTGCGCCGGAGCGGCACTGCCCGCGACAGCGGGAGCTGCAACCGCCATCTGGGCCCGTCGCGGTGCGCTGCTCGCCACCGGCTGGACCACGGCTTCGTTCGAGTTGGCCGGACGGACTTCCGGCGGGGCAGACGGAGCCTGCTGGCCTGGAAGGCAGTCGATCACACGGAACAATGCGGTCGGATCGGCCATGGACGCGGCGCGGACGTCGACCCGTGGGGAGACAACCGGCGCTGCCCGACGTGGAGCTGGGACCGCTCGAGGCGCCGGCAACGGGCTCTCGATCATGTAAGGCGCCATGAGCTCGAAGAAGACGTGATTCGACAGATAGGGCCAGCGCACGGTTTCGCGGCCTGGTGTCTTGACCGGCGCTGTCGTTGCCTGGGCGGACGCCGCCGGTGCGGATGTCCGTGCCGGCGCGGCCGTCCTCGGACCAACCGGCGCAACAGCCCGCGCCTTTTCGCTGGTATGCCCGGCTGGGATGGATGGTACGGACGAGCCAGGAGGCCGGCTGCCCGTCTGCGGGGGCAAGGCGTGGGACGCCGCGGTGGATTTTGCCATCGCCTGCGGCGCCGGCGGCGCTAGTGGCTCACTTTGCTCGGCGGCAATCTGGTCGCGTTCCGGACGGCGCGTATTGGCCTCATAATCCGGCGTGCGCGTAAACCGCACATTGGGCGCCAGGAAGAAATAGTCCTGCCAGGCAGGGCTTTCGTTGCCGCCGAGATCAACAGGTGGCGGGAGATTGCTGGCCTTGGCCGCGCCGGGCTGCTGGCCGTTGAAACGCTTTCCCTCGGGGTCATCGGGCGAAGCTGACTTCAATGAATTGACCCGAGGAAAACGCTTGGATTCCATTCTCAAGACTCACTCTGAAACGTCTGCTGAGACATAGGGAGCGAGTGGTTAACAGTTGCTTCCCGTCAGCACCTTTGGAGCGACCGAAATGCATCTTTCACAGCGATGTGTGGGATCCGGATTCGAGCAGCCAATCGTCATTCGGCGATCACCGCGCCATCCAATACGTCGAGCTAAAAAGGTGAGCTGAAAATAGGGTGCTCGGCCGCTGCGGGGCGGCCGGACACCAGGATCGAAAGGTCGTCTTCCGTGAAACGAAAAGCGGCGCTAGCTGGCCGCCTTGCCGTGCCGGACCAGATCCTGGGCGATGGACAGTTGCAGGGCCTCGGCCAGTTCACGCGCGGCGCGATTTTCGGCGTCGATCTGCGCCCGGTACGAGGCAAATTCCTGGCGTGGCCTGTCGAACGACGAGGTGATCGCGCGCTTGCCGACCGTGATGACGGCACCGGTTTTCATATCGGTCAGCGTATAGCTGGCGTTCAGCGTCACCGAACCGGCGGTGGGCTCGTCTTCGTCGGTTCCAACCTGCACGAGCGCCGCCGAATCGACGGCTTCGGTCACGGTGAGATCGAGCGAATAAAGCGGCGAGGCCGGTTCGCCGGCGCCACGCCCAAAGCCGAAGATCAGATTGTTGCGCACCTGTTGGGCGTAACGCGTCTTGACCGGCTTGATGGCGATCGACGCCAGTTCGGTATTGGCGGTCGAGCCCGTCGACAACGGTGCGTTGGAATAGAGCGGCCGCACCGTGCAGGCCGAAACCAGCGCAAGCGCACCGACAAGGCCGGCAAGCGCAACGCGGCGCAGCAGACGGCTCAGCTCCGTCTTTTCCCGATCAGGCAACGACATTGACGATCCTCTGCGGCACGATGATCACCTTGCGCGGTGCCTTACCTTCGAGCGCTTTCTGCACGAAGTCGAGAGCCAATACCGCTTTTTCGACCGCACCTTGGTCCGCGTCGCGGGCAATTGTCAAATCCCCCCGCTTCTTGCCGTTGACCTGCACCGGATAGGTCACTTCGTTGTCGACGACCAGCGCCGGATCGAAGACCGGCCACGGCCGTTCGGCGACCAGATCGGTGCCGCCGAGCGTCTCCCAGCACTCTTCGGCCAGATGCGGCATCACAGGCGCGATCAGATGCACCAGGATCTCGACCGCCTGGCGGCAGGCGCCTTGCAGTGCCGGATCGGCCTTGCCTTCCGCCACCTGGTTGAGCGGCGTGGTCAGCACGTTGGCCAGTTCATAGATGCGCGCGATGGCACGGTTGAAGCCGAGCTTCTCGATGTCCTCGCCGACCGCTTTCAGGATCTTGTGCGTGGCCTTCGAGACCGCTCCCGCCTCACCGGCGTCAGCCGCAGCAGGCTTGACACCTGCCAGCGTCTCGGCCGCCGTCGACACCAGACGCCAGATGCGCTGCATGAAGCGATGCGCGCCGGCGGCGCCATCATCGGTCCATTCGACATCGCGCTCGGGCGGCGAATCCGACAGCATGAACCAGCGCGCCGTGTCGGCGCCGTAGCCGTCGGTGATGTCTTCCGGGCTCACCGTGTTCTTCTTCGACTTCGACATCTTCTCCAGCGGGCCGATGGTGACAGCCTCGCCGGTGGCGATGTCGAAGGCCCGGCGTTCGCCGTCGACGCCCTCCAGCCGCACCTCGGTCGGCGCCAGCCAGCGGCCGTTCGAAGCCGATCCGACGCGATAGGTTTCGTGCACCACCATGCCTTGCGTGAACAGACCCTTGAACGGCTCGGCCAGGTCGACATGGCCGGTCTCGCGCATGGCGCGGGTGAAGAAGCGCGAATAGAGCAGATGCAGGATCGCGTGCTCGATGCCGCCAATATACTGGTCGACCGGCAGCCATTCGTTGGCCGCCTTGGGATCGGTCGGCTCATGCGCCCAGGGCGCGGTGAAGCGGGCGAAATACCAGGACGAATCGACGAACGTGTCCATCGTATCGGTCTCGCGGCGCGCATCGCCACCGCATTGCGGGCATTTCACGTGCCGCCAGGTCGGGTGCCTGTCGAGCGGATTGCCCGGCCGGTCGAAATCGACATCGTCCGGCAGCTTGACCGGCAGGTCGGCCTTGGGAACCGGCACCACGCCGCAATCCTCGCAATGGATCATCGGGATCGGGCAGCCCCAGTAGCGCTGGCGCGAAATACCCCAGTCGCGCAGGCGGAAATTGACCTTGCGCTCGGCCATCGGCCGGTTGCCGATCGTTTTCTGCTCCAAGAGCTTCGCCACCTCGTCGAAGGCGCGATCCGGCTTGATGCCGTCGAGGAAGCGTGAATTGATCATCACGCCGTCGTCGACATAGGCTTCCTCGATGATCTGGAAGGTCTTCGCATCGCCGCCTTCCGGCATCACCACCGGGATCACCGGCAGGCCGTATTTGTTGGCGAAGTCGAGATCGCGCTGATCGCCGGACGGGCAGCCGAAAATGGCGCCGGTGCCGTATTCCATCAGCACGAAATTGGCGACATAGACAGGCAGCGTCCAGCTGTCGTCGAACGGATGGACGACGCGGATGCCAGTGTCGAAACCCTTCTTCTCGGCCGTCTCCAGTGCGGCCACCGAGGTGCCCATATGGCGGACCTCGTCGATGAACTTCGCCAGCTCCGGATTGGTCTCGGCGGCCTTTTTGGCCAGCGGATGATCGGCGGCGACGGCCATGAAGGAGGCGCCGAAGATGGTGTCGGGCCGCGTCGTATAGACTTCCAGCTCATGCTCGCCGGCAACGTCCGACGCCAGCGGCCAGCGGATCAGCAGGCCTTCCGAACGGCCGATCCAATTCTGCTGCATCAGCTTCACTTTTTCCGGCCATTCGTCGAGGCCGTCGAGCGAATCCAGCAGGTCCTGCGCATAGTCGGTGATCTTGAAGAACCACTGCGTCAGCTCGCGCTGTTCGACCAGCGCGCCCGAGCGCCAGCCGCGCCCGTCGATGACCTGTTCGTTGGCGAGCACCGTCATGTCCTCCGGGTCCCAGTTGACCTTGGAGGATTTGCGCGTCACCAGCCCCTTCTCGACGAAATCGAGGAACAGCATCTGCTGGCGGTGGTAGTAATCGACATCGCAGGTGGCGAATTCGCGTGCCCAGTCCAGTGACAGGCCCATCACCTTGAGCTGCTCGCGCATGGTGGCGATGTTCTGGTAGGTCCATTCCTTGGGATGGACCTTGTTCTGCATCGCCGCGTTCTCGGCCGGCATGCCGAAGGCGTCCCAGCCCATCGGGTGCAGCACGTTGAACCCTTTGGCCCGCTTGTAGCGCGCCACCACGTCGCCCATCGTGTAATTGCGGGTATGGCCGATATGGATGCGCCCCGACGGATAGGGGAACATCTCGAGCACGTAGTATTTCGGCTTCGGGTCGTCATTGCGCGCTTCGAACAGCTTCTTCTCGGCCCAGGCCTTCTGCCATTTGGGTTCTGACGCGCGCGGATTGTATCGTTCGGTTGCCATGGGACGTTTTTCACTTAAAAGCAGGCGCGAACCGCGGGCGATCGGCTGTGCGGTTCAGGGAATGTGGTCCGGGTGTTCACCATGGTTTGGCAAACCCGTCAACCATATGGGTATCGCGACGGCTAAAAACGCGGGTCAAAACAGCGGGATTTGCATATGGGTGACACCGTTCAGCAGTTTTTCGCGGTCAAGGCGAAGATCGCCGCCGCCGAGCAGGAAGCCCGCCGCGAGGCCGGCGCGGTGACGCTGGTGGCCGTCTCCAAGACTTTTGATGCCGCCGACATCCGGCCGGTGATAGAGGCCGGCCAGCGCGTCTTCGGCGAGAACCGCGTGCAGGAGGCGCAAGGCAAATGGCCTGAGCTGAAGCAGGCCTTTGCCGATATCGAACTGCATCTCATCGGTCCGCTGCAGTCGAACAAGGCCAAGGAGGCGGCGGCGCTGTTCGACGTCATCGAGACAGTCGACCGCGAGAAAATCGCCGCCGAACTCGCCAAGGAGATCGCCAGGCAAGGCCGCGCCCCGAAACTCTATGTCCAGGTCAACACCGGTTCGGAGCCGCAGAAGGCCGGCATCGAACCTCGTGACGCGGTGGCCTTCGTCGCCCGCTGCCGCGATGTCCACGGCCTCGCCATCGAAGGCTTGATGTGCATCCCGCCGGCCGACGAGAACCCCGGCCCGCACTTTGCCCTGCTGGAGAAACTGGCGCGCGAGGCCGGCGTCGAAAAGCTGTCGATGGGCATGTCCGGCGACTATGAGACGGCGATTGCCTTCGGCGCCACCAGCGTCAGGGTCGGTTCAGCGATTTTTGGTAGCCGATAGTCCCTCTGCAGAGTCTGGTATATGCTTGCTAAGCCATTCAGCGAGCAGTCCTCATGAACTGGGATATTCAGAGCGCAAAGAGCGATCTCTCGAAGCTGTTGAGACAGTTGCGAGAAAAGGGACCGCAAACCATTACCGTGCATGGAAAGCCGGCTGCCTTCGTCCTGGCTGTTGAGGACTATGAACGGTTGATCGGGGCAAAACCCTCGCTTGGGCAATATCTTCTTTCCGGTCCCGGGTGGGATGAAGACTTCGCCGAGAAGGTCAATCGCCGCTCAAACACGATGATCCGAGCCATCGATCTCTGACAAATTCTGACACCACCATCGGAAATGCAGCGGTAGTGACGATCGACCGGGGATGGTCCAGCTTGAAAGGTTCATTGCGCCACCACTGGAAACGAAACGTTCCGTTCCTATTTGTTTTGTGTCCTCACAATTCTCCTGGAGCCTCCACCATGCGCTACAACCAGCTTGGCAATACGGGGATGTTCGTCTCCGAACTGTGCCTCGGCACCATGACCTTCGGCGCCGCCGGCGAAAATGCCCAATGGGGCCTGATCGCCAGCCTCGACCAGAAGGGCGTCAACGAGATCGTCGGCCGCTCGATCGCCGCCGGCGTCAATTTCTTCGACACGGCCGATGTCTACTCATTTGGCCAATCCGAACGCTTGCTCGGCCAGTCGCTCAAGGACCTTGGCGTCGCCAGGTCGAGCGTGGTCATCGCCACCAAGGTGCATGGCGCCATGGGCCAGGGCCCGAACGAGCGCGGCTCGTCGCGCGGCCACATTATGGATTCGGTCGATGCCAGCCTCGAACGGCTGCAGCTCGACCATATCGATCTCTATCAGCTGCACGGCACCGACGCGGTGACGCCGATCGACGAGACGCTGAGGGCGCTCGACGATCTCGTTGCCAGCGGCAAGGTCCGTTATGTCGGCGTGTCCAACTGGGCGGCGTGGCGCATCGCCAAGGCGCTCGGCATCGCCGACCGTAAGGGTTTTGCCCGTTTCGAGACCATCCAGTCCTATTATTCGATCGCCGGCCGCGACCTTGAGCGCGAGATCGTGCCGCTCATCAACGAGGAGAAACTCGGCCTGATGGTGTGGTCGCCGATGGCCGGCGGCCTGCTGTCCGGCAAATACGGCCCCGGCGCGCCCGGCAATGGCGAGGGCCGCCGCGCGTCCTTCAACTTCCCGCCGGTCAACGAGGATCGCGCCTGGGCGGCCGTCGCCGTCATGCGCGAGATCGCGAAAAAGCATAATGTGAGTGTCGCCACCGTGGCGCTCGGCTATGTCCTGGCCAAGTCTTTCGTGATGAGCGTGATCATCGGCGCCAACCGCATGGATCAGCTCGAACAAAACCTTGCCGCGGCTGAAGTGAAGCTCGATGCGGATGATCTCGCCAAACTGGACGAGGTCAGCGCGCTGCCGGCCGAATATCCCGGCTGGATGTTGGAGCGCCAGGCAGTTGGCCGCCGCCCGGCGCCGTTCGTGCCGAAGGGGTAGTCCGTCTCCAACACAACGCGATTTTCCAAAGGCCGCGCGTCCCTTCGGGCACGCGGCTTTTTCGCGCTTCGTCAAGGCCGCACGCCTTGTACCGGGCACGGGTTCGCAGCTACCATCATGACGCCGGAGCAGCGTACCGGGATGTCAGGGGCGACGATGGCACCATCCGCCGAGGAATTTCGAGCCGAGATTGTCGAGATCATGGCTGATCGCCAGGCCGCGGCTTCCGCCAGCCCTTACGATTGGAAAGTCTGCGTTGGCGCGGTCAGTGCCGCGCGAGGCGAATTTGAAAAGGTCGCCGTCGCCGGTACGGCGCATGACTACGCAGCCGCCGTGATTGCTCATTTGGAGCGGCTGCGGGACGCGTATTATGACCCGGATGGCGAATACACGTCCGGGCGATCGGACATCGGCACCGTCATTGAAAAGATCAGGAAAGCCTTGAAGGCTATCACCTGATGATGGCGCACCTCACCCGGAGTTGGATAGGCTCGGTATTAAAGCGGATTGGCAAAAGTATTGCAGTCCGCGATGGCTTTTCCGGCAAGGCCCCGATCAAACCAGCGGATCCTCTGTTCTGAGGTGCCGTGCCTCTTGGCCGTCGAATTTCCGGAGGCATTGGCGGCCCGATCGTCTCCAAGAGATCGCAGCAGTTCTCTGGCTTGGGTCAGATCGCTGTCTTCCAACAACCCCTTGTCCTGAACGTAGCGGCTCCACAGTCCGGCAAAACAATCGGCCTGCAGTTCGACCTGTTCCGACCGGATGATGGCGGCTTGCTGGTCACCGTCGGCGACAAGCTGCTGCGGAACGGCCGAGATGTTCTGCACGTGGTACGCAACCTCCCGGGCGACAATCAACGCCTTGGCGAAATCTCCGGTCAAACCGACCTCTCCAAGCTCGGGGAACGCCGGATCGAGATAAATCCTGTGGTCTGCCGCGCAGTATGATGTCCCTGAAACGGCACCGCATGCGGTGGCGATGAAGCCGGTGAACAGCACCAGCTTGGGCTCCTCGTAAGTCGATCCGCCGGCTTTGAAGGTGGCGCCCCAGAAATCCTCCGTTTCCGCCAGCACCACCGAGACGAGCTGCTTGACGTCGTCATTTCCGGCGTTTGCGGCAGGCACGGCTGTTGTCGAGGCCTCGGCTGCCTCGGAGATCGTTGGGGCATGCAGCCATGTCGCGATGGCTAGCAGGGATGCCGTGACCAAGGACAAGCGGACCAAATCACGCCTCCTGAATTGCCAACGCTTTCGGTGCCTGGGCGCGGGGCGCCTGCTATGACCGGGCAGGAATCCATATCCTGCCCCTGCTGGGTTGTCGAACGGACCTTGAAAACCGCGCTTCGTCAGAGCCGCACGGTCTCGGCCAGGAAATCGAGAAAGGCCCGGACCCGCGCCGGTAGGTGGCGGCCTTGGCCGACATAGACGGCGTGCGTCGCCTCCTCGTCGCCCGGATTGAAATCCTCCAGCAGCGCCACCATCCGTCCGGCAGCGATATCGGCCGCGACGTGCCAGCGCGCCAGCCGGGAGATGCCGGCTCCGGCCAGCGTCATCAGCCGCATCGCCTCACCGTCACTGACCAGCGTGTTGCCGGTGATCGGGACCATGACCGCGCGGCCCTCCGCGTCGAGGAACGGCCAGCCATCGATATGCCTGACGAAGCCGAAGCCCATGCGGTTGTGGCTGTCGAGATCGGCCGGCGTCAGCGGCGTGCCATGCGCGTCAAGGTAGGACGGTGCCGCAACCACCACAACCGGGCTTTGCCCGAGCTTGCGCGCCACCAGCCGTGATTCGCCAAGCGGCCCGGCGCGGATGGCGATGTCGGCGCGTTCGGCCATCAGGTCGATGACGCTGTCGGTCAGCACCAGATCGACCGATATTTCCGGGTAGCGCTCAAGGAAGCGCGGCAAAAGTGGGATCAGCCGGTGCACCCCGAACGGCACGTAGCTGTTGACGCGCAGCCGTCCGCGCGGCGCGGCACCCGCCGCCGCCTCGCGCTCGGCAGCCGCCATGTCGGCCAGGATGCGCAGCCCGCTCTCGTAGAAGGCGGTTCCCTCGGGCGTCAGCTGCAGCTTGCGTGTCGAGCGGCTGACCAGCCGCGCGCCAAGCCGGGCTTCCAGCCGCGCGATCAGCTTGCTCACCGCCGACGGCGTCATGCGCAATGCGCGTGCCGCAGCCGAGAAGCTGCCCGCTTCGACGACGCGCACGAAGACTTCGATCTCGCCGGAGCGGTTAATGTCGGGTCT
Source organism: Mesorhizobium loti (assembly GCA_002356515.1). NCBI lineage: Bacteria > Pseudomonadati > Pseudomonadota > Alphaproteobacteria > Hyphomicrobiales > Phyllobacteriaceae > Mesorhizobium > Mesorhizobium loti. The sequence goes on from AP017605.1 coordinate 3,814,187, forward strand.
GGCCATCTGTGAATCTATTTCACAGAAAATATGCCTTGATCAAGTCTGGTTCACAGTGCGTAGCGACACGATCTTCCCGGTCGGGGCGCGGGTTTGGACAAGGCGCTCGTCGCCTTAACGACCCGTCTTGGAAGTGGAAAACCGCCATGCCTCTTGCTCTTTATGCCCTCGCTGCCGGCGCCTTCGGCATCGGTGTCACCGAATTCGTCATCATGGGTCTTTTGCTCGACGTCAGCAAAGACCTCGGCGTCTCGATCTCGGCCGCCGGCCAGCTCATTTCGGGCTATGCGCTGGGCGTCGTCATCGGCGCGCCGCTGCTCACCATCGCCACCGGCAACTGGCCGCGCAAGACCGTGCTTCTGGCGCTGATGGCAATCTTCACCATTGGCAATCTCGCCTGTGCGCTGGCGCCCGACTATTGGACGCTGATGGGCGCTCGCATCATCACCGCCTTTGCCCATGGCACCTTCTTCGGGGTCGGCTCGGTGGTCGCCACCGGTCTGGTCGCGCCCAACAAGAAGGCCTCGGCGATCGCGCTGATGTTTACCGGGCTCACCATCGCCAACATCCTCGGCGTGCCTTTCGGCACCTGGCTCGGCCAGGCCTTCGGCTGGCGCGCGACCTTTTGGGCCGTGACCGCGGTCGGCCTCGCGGCCTTCGCTGTCATCCTGGCCCTGGTGCCCCGCAGCCAGGCAGCACCCGAGAAGAGCGACCTGCGCGCCGATCTTGCCGTGCTGCGCCGCACGCCGGTTCTGCTCGGCCTCGCCACCACCGTGCTCGGCTACGCCGGCGTCTTCGCTGTCTTCACTTACATCGCTCCGCTGCTGACCGAGATTAGCGGCTTCAAGGAAGCCGCCGTGTCGCCGATCCTGCTCGTCTTCGGCGGCGGTCTCATCGCCGGCAATCTCGCCGGCGGCAAGGTCGCCGACCGCTGGCTGGTGCCGGCGGTGCTGGGCAGCCTCGTGGTGCTCGCCCTGGTGCTCGCGACCATGAGCTTTGCCATCCACAGCCAGGTGATGGCCGTGATCTATGTCGGCCTGCTCGGCGCCGCTGCCTTCGCCACCGTGGCGCCGCTGCAGATGTGGGTGCTGGACAAGGCGCAAGGTGCCGGCCAAAGCCTCGCCTCGTCCTTCAACATCGCCGCATTCAATCTTGGCAACGCCGCCGGCGCCTGGCTTGGCGGCGCGGTCATCGCCCATGGCATGGGGCTGGGTTCGCTCACCTGGGTCGCCGCTCTGCTGCCGGTCGCGGCGCTTGGCGTCGCCGGGCTGGCCCTGCGCCTCGACCGCACCAACGCGCTCGGTGCGCCTGTCTCCGTTCGGTCCTGACGCTCGTCGGCGGACCGGATTTTTTCGACACCTCTTTCCAAACCACCAGGAGTAAGAAAATGGACTATCGACGTCTCGGCGCATCGGGCCTGAAGGTCCCTGCACTTTCCTTCGGCGCCGGAACCTTCGGCGGTTCCGGCCCGCTATTCGGCGCCTGGGGCAACAGTGACGCCAAGGAAGCGCGGCGGCTGGTCGACATCTGCCTCGAAGCCGGCGTCAATCTGTTCGACACCGCCGATGTCTATTCGAACGGTGCCTCGGAAGAAGTGCTTGGCGAAGCCATCAAGGGCCGCCGCGACGCCGTGCTGATCTCGACCAAGACGTCCTTGCCGATGGGCGACGGGCCGGCCGACTACGGCTCTTCCCGCTCGCGGCTGATCAAGTCCGTGGACGCCGCGCTGAAGCGCCTCGGCACCGACTACATCGATCTGTTGCAACTGCACGCCTTCGATGCCGGGACGCCGATTGAAGAAGTCCTGTCGACGCTGGACGATCTCGTGCGCACCGGCAAGCTGCGCTATGTCGGCGTCTCCAATTTTTCAGGCTGGCAAGTGATGAAGTCGCTGGCGGAGGCCGACAAGCATGGCTACCCGCGCTACGCCGCGCACCAGGTCTATTATTCACTGGTCGGCCGCGACTATGAGTGGGAGCTGATGCCGCTCGGCCTCGACCAGGGCGTCGGCGCGCTGGTGTGGAGCCCGCTCGGCTGGGGGCGGCTGACCGGAAAGATCCGCCGTGGCCAGAAGCTGCCGGAAAAGAGCCGGCTGCATGACACGGCTGATTTCGGTCCGCCGGTCGCGGACGAACATCTCTACCGGGTGATGGATGCGCTGGACGCGGTGGCTGATGAAACCGGCAAGACCGTGCCGCAGATCGCCATCAACTGGCTGCTGCAGCGCCCGACCGTTTCCTCCGTCATCATCGGCGCCCGCAACGAGGAACAGCTGAGGCAGAACCTCGGCGCCGTCGGCTGGTCGCTGACGCCGGAACAGATCAAAAAACTGGACGCAGCAAGCGAAGTGACAGCGCCCTACCCGTATTTTCCGTACCGCCGCCAGGAAGGTTTTGCCCGGCTGAACCCGCCGGCGGTGTGACCACCGCGCGCCAAAGTTAAGGCGTGTCGAGATTCAGGTCAGGCCGAGTCGAGAATGGTGGCTTCCGAGAACCGGAGCGGAGCGTACTTTTCGTACGTGAGCACCGGAAGCGCAGGAAGCCGCCATTCGCAGGCCGGCCTCACCTGAATATCGGCACGCCTTAGTGCAGCACGAACTCCCCATCCACCTTCCGCCACTCATTCGGCGCGATCAGCTTCTGGTGCGTGTAGACAACCGAGTGCAGCGGCCCGTCCAGCTTGGCCTTCCAGAATTCGATGAATTTGATCAGCACCGGAAACTGCGGGGCGATGTCGTAGTCCTGCCAGATGAAGCTCTGCAGGAGGTGCGGGTGGTCGGGGAAGTGATAGAGAATCTTGGCCGTGGTTAGGCCATAACCCCTAAGCATCAGGTCCATTTCGGCATGGTCGCGCATTGCGGTCCCCAGGTTGATTAACCTCGCCTCCCAACGCAACATTGTGCGCGCCGTTGCTTAACTGTCTATTGATTTTTCCTGATCGAAACAGGGTTTTCGACGCGAAAACATACAGTTAGCAGCGACCCAACCCGAGTGCTGACAACGTATGGCGATGCCCCTGCGGCATCCCGCCGCGCGAATCCAACGTCTAATGTTGCCGTCACGGCGGAACTGGTAATAATGCCGCCGAATTCGCGGCCGCTTCGCCGCGATCCCGCCGGCGTTTCAAGCCGACGGATTGGTTCGGGAGGAAAACCAGAAATGTCCGAGGTTCATGTCCATCGCGTCCAGCCGGCGTGGAAGAAGAATGCGCTGATCGACAATGACACGTATCTCAAATGGTACGCCGACAGCATCAAGAACCCGGACAAGTTCTGGGGCAAGCACGGCAAGCGCATCGACTGGTTCAAGCCCTTCAGCAAGGTCAAGAACACCTCCTTCGACGGCAAGGTCTCGATCAAATGGTTCGAGGACGGGCTGACCAATGTTTCCTACAATTGCATCGACCGCCACCTGAAGAAGCGCGGCGATCAGACCGCCATCATTTGGGAAGGCGACAACCCCTACGACGACAAGAAAATCACCTACAACGAGCTTTACGAGCATGTCTGCCGGCTCGCCAATGTGATGAAGAAGCACGGCGTCAAGAAGGGCGATCGCGTCACCATCTACATGCCGATGATCCCGGAAGCCGCCTATGCGATGCTGGCCTGCACGCGCATCGGCGCCATCCATTCGATCGTCTTCGGCGGCTTTTCGCCGGATGCGCTCGCCGGCCGCATCGTCGACTGCGAATCGACCTTCGTCATCACCGCCGATGAGGGCCTGCGCGGCGGCAAGTCCATCCCGCTGAAGGAGAACACCGACAAGGCCATCGACATCGCCGCGAAGAACTTCGTCATGGTGAAGAATGTCCTCGTCGTGCGCCGCACCGGCGGCAAGATCGGCTGGGCGCCCGGCCGCGACGTCTGGTATCACGACGAAGTCGCGACGGTGAAGGCGGAGTGCAAACCCGAGAAGATGAAGGCGGAAGACCCGCTGTTCATCCTCTACACCTCGGGCTCGACCGGCAAGCCGAAAGGCGTGCTGCACACCACCGCCGGCTATCTCGTCTATGCCTCGATGACGCACCAATATGTCTTCGACTACCATGAAGGCGACATCTACTGGTGCACCGCCGATGTCGGCTGGGTGACCGGCCACAGCTATATCGTCTATGGTCCGCTCGCCAACGGCGCCACCACGCTGATGTTCGAGGGCGTGCCGAACTACCCGTCGCAGTCGCGCTTCTGGGAAGTCATCGACAAGCACAAGGTCAACATCTTCTATACCGCGCCGACCGCGCTGCGCGCGCTGATGGGCGCCGGCAACGACCCGGTGAAGAAGACCTCGCGCAAATCGCTGCGCGTGCTGGGTTCGGTCGGCGAGCCGATCAATCCGGAAGCCTGGGAGTGGTATTTCAGCGTCGTCGGCAACGGCAAGGTGCCGATCGTCGACACCTGGTGGCAGACCGAGACAGGCGGCATCCTGATCACGCCGCTGCCGGGCGCCACCGACCTCAAGGCAGGCTCGGCGACGCGGCCCTTCTTCGGCGTCAAGCCGCAACTGGTCGACGGCGAAGGCAAGGTGTTGGAAGGGGCGGCCGACGGCAACCTCTGCATCACCGATTCCTGGCCGGGCCAGATGCGCACGGTCTATGGCGATCACGACCGCTTCGTGCAGACCTATTTCTCCACCTACAAGGGCAAGTACTTCACAGGTGACGGCTGCCGCCGCGACGCCGACGGCTATTACTGGATCACCGGCCGCGTCGACGACGTCATCAACGTCTCCGGCCATCGCATGGGCACGGCCGAAGTCGAATCGGCGCTGGTCAGCCACGACAAGGTCTCGGAGGCCGCCGTCGTCGGCTATCCCCACGACATCAAGGGCCAGGGCATCTACAGCTACGTCACCCTGATGAAGGGGGTGGAGCCCACCGAGGAGTTGCGCAAGGAGCTCATCGCCCATGTTCGCAAGGAGATCGGCGCCATCGCTTCGCCCGACAAGATCCAGTTCTCGCCCAGCCTGCCCAAGACGCGCTCGGGCAAGATCATGCGCCGCATCCTGCGCAAGATCGCCGAGGACGATTTTGCCGCCCTCGGCGACACCTCGACGCTCGCCGATCCGGCCGTCGTCGACGACCTTATCGCCAACCGGCAGAACAAGAAGGGCTGATGGCAGGCGAAGCTGTATTGGGCTCTGTCAGCCAGCTCTGGCGCTATCCCGCGAGCTCGCTCGCCGGCGAGCGCCAGGACGCCATCCTGGTCGGACCCGCAGGCATGGCGGGCGACCGCATGTTCGGCCTTGTCGACACCTCGGGCAATGAGATCGCCCGGCCCGACCGCGAAGCGAAATGGCACAAAGTGCCGCGCATCCGCACCCGGCTGGCCAATGACCGCGACCTGGAGGTCGCCGTCCCTGACGGCGACTGGCTGAACGCCCCCAGCGCCGAATGCGACCACGCCATTTCGGCCTATCTCGGCTTCGCCGCCTCTATCCGGCCCTTCGGCCGGGAGAATGCGCCGCCGGCCTATGCCGGTCCGGTCACCGCGGCCCGGTATACCAAGGCGCCGGTCCACCTTTTGACCACGGCTTCGCTGGCGCGGCTGAAGGCGCTGCATCCGGAAGGTGCCGCCGACCCGCGCCGCTTCCGCCCCAACATCGTCGTCGACATGGCGGCGGTGGAAGGCTTGTTTCCCGAAACCGAATGGATCGGCCGCAAGCTCGCCATCGGCGACTTGCTGCTGACGATTTCCGAACCGTGCCGCCGCTGCGGCTTCACCATCATCGCCCAGGACGGCTTCGACACCGATCCGGCGATCCTGCGCAACCTGGTCCGCCACAACGCCCACAACCTTGGCGTCTATTGCACGGTCAACCAGCCGGCCCGCGTCGAGGTCGGCGCACCGATGCGCTTCGTCTAAATCATACCGCCAACGCCGCGCCATATAGCGACGGTATGATCTCTGCACCTCCCTGCAAGCTTGGTGCAGCGTGTAATACGCCTGACAGAAAACGGCGTCATACAGCCCCCGGGCGCGATCCGTCCTGCTGCCCGACATCTTGAAATCTCACCGATCGGAGTCCCGATGACCCCTCTGCCCATTCTCGGCGCCGCCATGACGCTTGACGACCTCGAAATCCATCGCGACTGGCTCTTCGAAAAACAGCGTGACCTGGAATTGCAGAGCTTTGCCGAGGCCAGTGTTCTCAACGGCGACTGGGCACCGCTCGCCGAGCGAGCCAGAAAACTTCTTGACGGCCATCAGGGACGGCTTGGAATTCACGGACCTTTCTGGGGCTTCACCATTGCCTCGCAGGACCCCGATATTCGCGATGTCGTCAGCAAGCGTCTGGTCCAGGGCATCGAGGTCTGCGCCGCCATCGGTGCGACGCAGATGGTTGTTCACAGCCCCTATACGACCTGGTCCTATAACAATCTCGACAACAATCCCGGCGAGCGCGAGAAAATCATCGACTATTGCCAGCTCACTCTACGTGATGCCGTCAGGCGGGCCGAGGACATCGGCTGCACGATGGTTCTGGAGAACATCGAGGACAAGGACCCGCATATCCGCGTGGTATTGGCCGACAGCTTCAACTCCCCGGCGGTCGCCGTCTCGATCGACACTGGCCATGCCTATTATGCCCATGGTTCGACCGGTGCGCCGCCGGTCGATTACTATGTGCATGCCGCCGGCAACCGCCTGCGTCACGTCCATTTGCAGGATGCCGACGGCTACGCCGATCGTCACTGGAGCCTCGGCGAAGGCACGCTTCCATGGCGCTCGGTCTTTGCCGCGTTGGCGAAGCTCGAAAGCAGTCCGCGCCTCATCATCGAGATCAGGGACAAGTCCAAGATCCCGGCCTCGGCGGCCTACATCGCCTCACTTGGCATCGCCGAGTAAGGCGCGAACTCCCGGCTACCGATAAAGGTCGGCCCGTGTCGGCGGCAGGCCGCTCGGACCCCGCGCGCGCTTGGTGACGACGGTCTGGAAAATCTGCGCCGAGCCGCGATCGAAGGTGATCGAACAGCCGGTGAGGTAAAGCAGCCACAGCCGAGCCTTGGGCTCGCCGACCTCGGCGGTCGCCTCTTCGAAACGCGCCTGCAGGCGCTCGGCCCACAGCCTGCAGGTGCGGGCATAGTGCTCGCGCAGATTCTCGACATCGGCGACGAGGAAGCCGTGCGCCTCGAGATTGCCGAGCGTCATGCCGATCGTGTCGACCTCGCCGCCGGGGAAGATGTATTTAATGAGCGCCTTGTACTCCGCGCCCTTGCGCAAAGTCTTGCGCGTGCCACCCTTGCCGCGCCTTGTGATGGCGTGGTGCAGATAGATGCCGCCCGGCTTCAGCAGGCGATGGACGGTCGAGAAATAGGTGGCGTGGTTGGCGAGACCGACGGCCTCGAACATGCCGATCGACGAGATCTTGTCATAGCTGCCGTCGAGCTCGGTGTAGGATTTTATGTCGATGGTGATCCTGTCCTCCAGCCCCTCGGCGCGGATGCGCTCGCGTGCCAGCCGGGTCTGTTCCTCCGACAGCGAGACGCCGTGGCCGATGGCGCCATAGTGCTTGGCGGCATGGATCAGCATGGCGCCCCAGCCGCAGCCTATGTCGAGCAGCCGGTCGCCCGGCTTCAGCCTGAGCTTACGGCAGATATGGTCGAGCTTGTCCTTCTGCGCCTGGTCGATGCCGTTGGCGAAATCAGTGAAGTAGGCGCAGGTGTAGACCATGCGCTCGTCGAGGAAGAGGCGGTAGAAGGCGTTCGAAATGTCGTAGTGATGTTCGATCGCCTGCTTGTTCGACCCGCTGACGAAGGGATTGCGTCCGGCCAGATCGGCCCGTTTCGTCATCTGTTTGCGCGAGAACAGGACGGCGGGCAGGTCGCGCAGGATCGCCAGTTTCGGCAACGCCTTCAGCCTCAGCTTTCCCTTGGACGGCAAGGCGTAAAGATCGAACAGCGATCCGTCTTCCACGTCGATCGTCCGGGAAATCCACATCTCCAGCAGCGTCGTGAAATTCGGCCGGCGGGCCAGCTGCCAGACAATGTCCTGATCGTTGATGGCAAGCACCGGACCGCCGGCGGGACCGATCCGCTCACCGGTCCACAGCTTGACGGCAAAACCCGGTTTCAGCGCCTCGATCACGGTGCGAACGATGCGCGCGGCTCTCTCGGTGGCGTCCATGGTCCCTCCCGTGACCCGATAACGCCATGTTGTCCGTTTGGGCCTTGGATCGCAAGCCGAAGCACGCGGATCTGGCTGGGCGCCGTTTTATGGCGGGGCGCCTTTTTATGCATGGCACTTGTCATTTGCTGCAACGCACCCCATCATGTCTGAGTGTTCAACAAATCGAAAGGAGGTGATCCGATGTCGAGTGATTTCGTTTTCCAGAACGTGGCCTCAGCGGATTGCACTTTCGGGAAGCAGTCTTCCCGTTAAGGCGCGAGATGCGCGGCAGGTAACCCGAAGGGGTTGCCGCCACAGGCCGCGCCATGGACGGAAACACGGAAGGCCGCCGGCTTCGAAAGAAGCGGCGGCCTTTTCCTTTGGCCATTGCGAAAGACCAGCTGGTGTTCAAAATTCACTTGGCGATGGTCAGCCGCTCGATGTTCTGCACGATGGCATTGAACGCGTCGTTCAACTCGGAACCCGTGGCCGCCTCGTTATAGTGCTTTAGCGTGGACGTGTCCGCGGTCGAGCAATCCTGGAGCACGCTCTTCGCCTGATCCCGCTCGGTCGAAGTCATAGACGGATCGTCGAGGTCGAAGCCGATGGTGAAGATCTCGATGCCGTCGCGCTTCATGTTGTCGCAGATGTTTTCGGCATTGCTTCGCGACATCTGGCCTGCATTCTGCGATCTGGGCGCGCCGCGTCTGCCGGCAAAGGCCGTGTTGAACTGGCCGTCCGTCATCAGGATGGCGACCTTGCCGACTTTCCTACTGTCAAAATTGGCGGGGCCGGCACCCAGCCTGGCGTCGACGATCGTCGAGCGCCAGTTGGGTGAAAGCATGTAGTAGCCCCATTGCACGGCAATGCCGCCTGCGGTCACGCCACCCGCCTTGAAACTCGCAATGGTGTTCAGCAATTTCTGCTTGTCGGCTGAGAGCGGAATGAGCTCCGGCTTCGGACAGCTTCCCATACGATCGTCACGATTGATCTTGGCGAGATAGGTCTTGCCCTGGTTGTTCAGGCGCGGCGCCGACGGCCCGTCGGACGAATAATCGGCATAGCCATCCTTGTCCTTGCGCTCGGTGGCACAATTGTCGGGCCGCGTGGGCACGGATGAGTCCACCTGGATCGGCGTATCCACCGGTGGCGGCAGATTCGAGCCTCCTGGCTGCTCAACGAAAACGCTGTCCGCGAGGCCGCCTGTATTCACCGCCTCGGCATAGGGAACAATGGCCACGCGCACGCGCGGATTCTTTGGATCGATGTTGTTGTCCAGCAGGTCCTCGACAGCCGCCGAAGCGGCCGTTTGCAGGTCACCGATCTTGTCGGTCTTGGCCCACCAGTTGGCGGCCATCGATCCGGTCACATCGAGCATCATCGCCACTTCGATGGTCTTGTCCGAATAAAGCGATGTTGTCGACGCGGTGACGCGCTTCGTGTCGCCCATGCCGAAGACCGGGAAGAACACGGCGACATCGACGTGGACGTCCGCCTGCACCGTGTTGGCGGTCCTGTCGACAACAAGCTTGTCGAGCACGATCTGGTCGGGTTGCAGAATGCCCGCCATGCTGTTGGCCACGAGAAAGTTCTGCACCGCCTTGCTGGCATCGGCTTCCTTGATGACCCCGGTCGTCAGGTCGCGCGCCGTCGATGTCACCGCGGCGTCGACGACGCCCTGCAGGCTCGATTTGGCGTTGTAGAGCTGCGAGATGTTGACCGAGAAGCCGGCGGCCAGCGCCAAGACCGAGGCAGCAAAGCCGAACAGGATTGTGAAATTTCCACCGCTGTGTCTGGCGAACCCGCCGACCGCGTGAACAAGACCCCCGTAATTTCGCATCCAACAGCCTCCGCATGCCTCGGCCTCGTCGCCGCAGTGAGGGCAATGCAGGATTCCGGCCGGAAGCCGCTCGTCGGGCGCCGGAACTAAGCCCTAGACAATCAATCTGTTGTTTTTGTTGGATTTCGCTCTTTACAAAGGTGAATGACCGGTAAACGGGAGAACGCGGTTTCTGCGGCGTTTAGGGATCGCTTACCATGCTCGAATCGAGGCGATGGCGGAATGCTCCATAACGTCCTGTTGCGGCACAGGCCTTCTGTGCCGAAGCGGGCCAACCGTCCCGAGGTTGTGAAACACAAAACGGTACGAAGGACTAAGCGAGCATCTGTGCGCTGACCGTCCGGTCGATGCCGTGATGGGGCGGATTGAACAAATTGCCCTCCTGCTCATAGGTCCACACCTTGAACAGGCTGAGCCGGTGCGGGCCGAAGCTGTGCAGCAAGGGCACGTCGGTGGCGTCGCGGCCGCGCGCGATGACGACGCGGCCGGTCCTCGGCCGGTTGTGGCGTGGATCGAACGTGTACCACTTGCCGTCGAGGAACACTTCCATCCAGGCCGAGAAGTCCATCGGCGCCGGATCGATCGGCACGCCGATGTCGCCGAGATAGCCGTTCACATAACGCGCCGGAATGTTCATGCAGCGGCAGAGCGTGATCGCCAGATGGGCGAAGTCGCGGCAGACGCCGACCCGTTCCTCATGCGCCTGTGCCGCCGTGCGGGTCGAACGCGCATAGCCGTAGCCGAATGACAGCCGGTTGTGGACATAGTCGACGATCGCCTGCACCCGCGCCCAGCCGGAGGGAACATGACCAAACAACTGCCAGGCGAGATGGCTGAGATGATCGGTCTCGCAATAGCGACTGCCCAAGAGATAGCCGAGCACCTCGTCGGGCAATTCGGCTACCGGCATTTCCCGGGCCAGCGTGTTGACCTCGTCCGTCTCGCCACTGTCTTCGATCACTGCATCGTAGAGGATGCGAAAGGTGCCGGCCGGTGCGGTGAAGCGGCGGCAGCCATTGCCATGCAGATCCTGGTAGAGCCTGGTCGGCACCGAAGGCGATGTCAGCACCCGCGTCTGCCGCTTGATGTCGGCCTGCCTGTCCTTGTGGATCTCGAGCAGCGAAATCACCGGAGTGGCCTCGGCGCATTCAATGGAGATTTCGTAGCCGAGCCGGATCAGCATCGCAGGTCCCCTTCGATCGTCATGGAAAACAATGCCGTTGAAACGCCGCAAGCTGGCTGTGGTTCCCTGGATCGCCCGCAAAATACGCCCGCGTGCCTTTCCATGGCCGTACCTTGACGTTACGGTTGCACCCTCCCTCGACACACTCTCCCGGACTTCAAGGAAAATCATGTTTGCTGGCAGAAAATTCGCCGCCTTTCTCTTCGATATGGACGGCACCCTCATCAATTCCATCGCCTCGGCTGAGCGGGTGTGGAGCGACTGGGCGCGCCGCCATGGCCTCGACGTCGCCGCCTTCCTGCCGACAATCCATGGTGTGCGGGCGATCGAGACCATCACCAACCTTGCCCTTCCAGGCGTCGACCCGGCGCATGAAGCCTACCTGCTGCTGAAGGCCGAGGCCGCCGACCTGGATGGCATTGTCCCGATCGCCGGCGCCGTGGCCTTTCTCAAGGCGCTGCCAAGCGAAAGCTGGGCGATCGTCACCTCGGCGCCACGCTCCCTGGCGCTTGCTCGCATGGAGGCTGCCGGCATTCCTGTCCCCGCGGTCATCGTTGCGGCGGAAGACGTTTCCCGTGGCAAGCCGGCGCCCGACTGCTTCCGGCTTGGCGCGCAACGGCTCGGCTTCGATGCGCGCGACTGCCTTGTGTTCGAGGATGCCCCGGCAGGCATCGCGGCGGCGGAGGCCGCCCAAGCCGCGGTCATGGTGATCAGCGCCACGCACTCGCACCCGCTGCCGACGCAGCATGCCGCTATCGCGGGCTACAACAATGTCGGCATCACCGTCGACGAGCGCGGCTGGCTGGCGATTGAGGCGCAGCGCAGCGCTGCTTGAGGCACCGGAGCGCGGGCAACCACCGTTTGCAGGCCGGCATCACCTGAATATCGGCGCACTCTAAAAATCGCTGGTCAGCCCTTTGACTTCCCAGTCGCCGTAGCGGCCGGGTTCCTTGCCGCCGCGGCCACCGATTTCCCGGGGCAGGGCGGCTTCCTTTTCGCGATATTCGGTGCGCCGTGCCTCGGCCTCCGCCAGTGCGCGCCGGGCTGCCGGCGTCAGCTCCTTCGGCGAGGCGTCGCCATCCGGACTGGCGGGCGTTTTACTGGTTTCGTCGGTCATGCGATATTCCGCGCGGATTGAAACAGGGGCAGGCGTTTCCCATCATATAGCCATGAACCCAAGACGATCGACCCCTTTTTGCCACCGACACGACAGGAGCAGACGATGAACACCCTTCGCACCGCCATGCTTCTTGCGGCGATGACGGCGCTGTTCATGGGCGTCGGCTTTCTGATCGGCGGTTCGGGCGGCATGATGATCGCGCTGGTGATCGCCGCCGGCACCAATCTGTTCAGCTACTGGAACGCCGACAAGATGGTGCTGTCGATGAACCGCGCCGTCGAGGTCGACGAGAAGAACGCGCCTGAATATTACGCCATCGTCCAGGCACTGGCCAAGCAGGCCGGGCTGCCGATGCCGAAGACCTACCTGATCGACAATCCGCAGCCCAACGCCTTCGCCACCGGCCGCAACCCGCAGAACGCGGCGGTCGCTGCCTCCACCGGCCTGCTGCAGCGGCTGACCCATGAAGAGGTCGCGGCCGTGATGGCGCACGAGCTCGCGCATGTGCAGCATCGCGACACGCTGACCATGACCATCGTCGCCACCTTTGCCGGCGCCATCTCGATGCTGGGCAATTTCGCCTTCTTCCTCGGCGGCAACCGCGACAACAACCCGTTCGGCTTTGTCGGCGTGCTGGCGGCGATGATCGTGGCGCCTTTTGCCGCCATGATCGTGCAGATGGCGGTCAGCCGCACCCGCGAATACGAGGCCGACCGGCGTGGCGCCGAAATCTGTGGACACCCGCTGTGGCTGGCATCGGCGCTTGACAAGATCGCCCGTGGAGCAGAACGCATCCCCAACCCCGATGCGGAGCGCAATCCGGCGATGGCGCATCTCTTCATCATCAATCCCCTGCACGGCGAGCGCATGGACAATCTGTTCTCCACCCACCCGAGCACCGACAACCGCATCGCCGCTTTGCAGGAAATGGCACGGCAGATGGCAGGCGGCAGCACCCAGGCCGCGCCGCGCCAGGCGCCGGCGCCCCGGCAGGCCGAGGAGCAACAGCCGTCCGGTCCGTGGGGTCAGGCGCCTCAAGCAGAACAGCCGTTGGAGCCGGCCGCGCCGAAGCCCAACCCATGGGGACGCAACCCGACCGGGCCTAAAGGCCGCTGGTCGTGAGCGTGGGAGCACCTCGGCGCACAGGCTCAGGCGATCAGGACCATAAAGACGGCGGCGAATTCGTCGCCGGCCTTGCCGCCCGCAAGGCAGCGGCGCGGCTGCTTGCCGCCGTCATCGACGCCAGGACGCCGCTCGACGGATTGACCGACCACGAAAACGGCCACCCGCAATACAAAGCGCTCGATTTGCGTGACCGCGGCCTGGTGCGTGCCATCCTGGTCACCGCGCTGCGCTTCCGCATGACCATTGCGGGGCTGCTGGCGCGACGCCTGGAAAAGCCCTTGCCGCCCAACGCCACCGCTTTGTCGCACATACTGCATGTAGCGGCGGCACAAATCCTGTTCCTCGACATTCCCGACAGCGCCGCTGTCGACCTCGCGGTGACGCACGCCAAGTCCGATCCACGCACGCAGCGCTTTTCCGGCCTCGTCAACGGCGTGCTGCGCACCCTGGCACGTGCCAAGGACACTGAACTGCCGAAGGCTCTTGCCGCCACCGACGAAGCGCCAAAATGGTTTTCCGACCGGCTGAAAGCCTCCTATGGCCCTGATAAGGCCAGGCAGATTCTCGCAGCCCATCGCGTTGAGGCGCCGGTCGACTTCTCGGTCAAGGCCGATCCCGAACTCTGGGCCGAAAGGCTCGGCGGCATCGTCTTGCCCACCGGCACGGTGCGCGTGGAAAACCTTGCCGGGGCCGTCACCGAACTGCCCGGCTTCGCGGAAGGCGCGTGGTGGGTCCAGGATGCCGCCGCCAGTCTGCCGGCACGGCTGTTCGGCGATGTCAGGGGGTTGCGTGTCGCCGATCTCTGCGCCGCGCCTGGCGGCAAGACCGCCCAGCTGATCCTGGCCGGCGCCAGGGTCACCGCCGTCGACACCTCGAAGAACCGGCTGGCCCGGCTGACGCAGAATCTCGACCGCCTCGGCCTGTCGGCCGAAATCATCCAGGCCGACCTCCTCAAATACGAGCCGGAGGAGCTGTTCGACGCCGTGCTGCTCGATGCGCCCTGCTCGTCGACCGGCACGGTGCGCCGGCACCCCGACGTGCCATGGACCAAGACGGCGGCCGATGTCGAAAAGCTCGCCGACCTGCAAGGGCGGTTGCTCGCCCGTGCCGTCACGCTGGTTAGGCCCGGCGGCCGGATCGTCTTTTCCAATTGTTCGCTCGACCCACTCGAAGGCGAAGACCTGCATCGTGCTTTTCTCAAGGACACAGCGGCGGTCGTCGACGATCCGCTGCAGCAGGGCGAGGTCGCTGGCGTCGATTCGTTCCTGACGGCGCAAGGCACGCTGCGCACCACGCCCGCCGATCTCGACCTCGGTGCCGCGGAGCGCTCGGGCCTTGACGGCTTCTTCGCCGCCCGCATGCGCCGAGCCGGCTAATGCATGTCGCCCAAAAGTGCGTAGCGGTTTTGGGGTGACGACATGCATGTAACAAAAACAAATCGCGTCGCATCGCGCGGCGCTATTTGAGTTAACCGGCAGAATTTGCTGACTTTTTTAGGGAGGGTATCGGGCACCGACCCCATTCCCAGGAATTCGCCTTCGCACGACTCGTTCAATCATGTAAACTCCGCACCGGGGTAGAGGACGACCAGGAGGGCTTTTGGCACTCGTTGCCAGCAACACGACGCGTCTGTGGACGCTGGTCGCGAAGGAGTTCTGGCGCAAGACGCGCCGGCGCCTGCGTGCCGGGCCGGTCTATCGCTGGCGCTATTCCGGCCGCACGCCCGAACGTGTCCTGATCGCACCACCGGACCTGCGCCTCGCCGACCCGCAGATCGCGCTCGAGATCTATTACGGCCGCTATCCCCTGTCGGGGCATCTGGTCGAGACCGGCGGCAAGTCGCCTTTCCAGATCAACGTGCCCAATCATGGCTGGCAAAAGACGCTGCATGGTTTTCGCTGGCTGCGCCACATGCGCGCCGCGGGCACCGAGCTTGCCGCCGCCAATGCGCGTGCCCTGGTGTCCGACTGGATCGCCATGCATGGCAACAACATTGCCGGCATCGCCTGGGAGCCCGGGACGACGGCCAAGCGCATCATCGCCTGGCTGCAGCATTCCTCCGTCGTGCTGCAGGGCGCCGAATTCCCCTTCTACCGCGCCTTCTTGAAGTCGCTGGCCGTCCAGATCCGCTATCTCAGGTCGATGGCGCGTGAAATGCCAGACGGCAAGGACCGGCTGCGCGCCCGCATAGCACTTGCCTTCGCCGCTCTGTCCCTGCCGGCGCCGGCTTCGGCGCTGCGCGGCGCCACCCGCAACCTCGCCGAGGAACTCAACCGCCAGATCCTTGCCGACGGCGGCCACATCTCACGCAATCCGATGACGGTTCTGGAGATCCTCGCCGACCTTTTGCCGCTGCGCCAGACCTACGCCAACCAGGCGGAGGCCCCACCGCAGGCACTGATCGGCGCCATCGACCGCATGCTGCCGGCGCTGCGCTTCTTCCGCCACCAGGATGGCAGCCTTGCCCGCTTCAACGGCATGGGCGCCACCATCCATGACCGCATCGCCACCATATTGCGCCATGACGACACTGCCGGCGCGCCGCTGCTGCACGCGCCGCATTCGGGCTATGAGCGGCTGTCAATGGGCGGGGTCACGGTCATCGCCGACACCGGCCTGCCGCCGCCGGTCGACGTGTCCAACGCCGCGCACGCCGGCTGCCTTGCCTTCGAACTGTCGTCCGGCCGCCAGCACTATATCGTCAATGCCGGCATCGACACCTATGGCGCCGCCGAGTTCCGGCCGCTGGCCCGCGCCACCGCCGCGCACTCGACCGCCACCATCAACGACACCTCGTCGGCGCGCTTCAGCCATTCGCTGCGCGTCAACGACCTGCTCGGTTCGCCGCTGATCGGCGGCCCGCAGAATGTGCAGTGCAAGCGCATCGACCAGAAGGGCGTCCAGGGTTTCATTGCCCGTCATGACGGCTATGTCCCGCGTTTCGGCTTCCTGCATGAGCGTGAGCTGAAGCTGTCTACGAATGGCAACGTGCTGGCCGGCAGGGACCGGTTTCAGCGCCCCGGCAATGCCGCGATCCGCAACAATGGCCGTGACTTCATCACCGTGCGCTTCCATGTCCATCCCGACATCAACCTTTTGCAGGACGAGCACGACCGCCTGGTGCTGACCGCCGACCAGGCCGACAGCTGGGTATTCACCGCAAGCGAAGTGGTGCCCGAGGTCGAGGAATCGATCTATTTCGCCGGTCTTGGTGGACCGCGCCGAAGCCGGCAGATCGTGCTTGCCTTCAAGGCGTCCGACGTGTCCGAAGTCCACTGGCAGCTGACGCGAACCAGCATCGCCGGTTATCCCGAAAACAACTGAGGCGGCCCAGGCCGGTTTGATTTCCAGGCGTCATGTGCTACGGCGCGGGCATCCACCACACCAGCCGTGAAAGGCCGCCAGCCCATGGCCGTCGCCGCCAAGAACATTCCCGCTCCGGATCTCGTCCCGGTCCGTCGTGCCTTGCTCTCCGTTTTCGACAAGACCGGCCTCATCGACTTCGCCAGGGCATTGGCCGCGGCCGGTGTCGAGCTGGTCTCGACCGGCGGCACCGCCAAGGCTCTCGCCGAGGCGGGCCTGGCGGTGCGCGACGTCTCCGAGCTCACCGGCTTTCCCGAGATCATGGATGGCCGCGTCAAGACGCTGCATCCTTCCGTGCACGGCGCACTGCTTGGCGTGCGCGACGACCCCGAGCATGCGGCGGCAATGCGCAAACACCGCATCGAGCCGATCGATCTCCTCGTCTCCAATCTCTATCCGTTCGAGGAAGTCCGCCGCTCCGGCGCCGACTATGCATCGATCGTCGAGAACATCGACATTGGCGGCCCGGCGATGATCCGCGCCTCGGCCAAGAACCACGCCTACGTCGCCATCGTCACCGACCCAGGCGACTATGCCTCGGTGCTGAACGCACTGGAGATGAACATCGGCTCGCTGTCGCTGGATTTCCGCAAGAAGCTGGCAGCCAAGGCCTTTGCCCGCACCGCCAGCTATGACGCGGCGATCTCCGGCTGGTTCGCTGAGGCGCTGGAGATCGAGCATCCGACCTGGCGCGCCTTCGGCGGCAGGCTGGCCGAGGTGATGCGCTATGGCGAAAACCCGCACCAGGGCGCCGGCTTCTACGTCAATGGCGACAAGCGGCCGGGCGTCGCCACGGCGCGGCAATTGCAGGGCAAGCAGCTCTCCTACAACAACATCAACGACACCGACGCCGCCTTCGAACTGGCCGGCGAGTTCGATCCCAGCCGCTCCGCCGCTGTGGCGATCATCAAGCACGCCAACCCCTGTGGCGTCGCCGAGGGCGCCTCGCTGAAATCGGCCTATGCCAAGGCGCTGGCTTGCGACCCGGTCTCGGCCTTCGGCGGCATCGTCGCTGTGAATCGCACCCTCGACGCCGAGGCGGCGGAAGAAATCGTGAAGACCTTTACCGAGGTGATCATCGCGCCCGATGCGACGGACGAAGCGGTGGCGATCGTTGCCGCGAAGAAGAACCTGCGCCTGCTGGTCACCGGCGGCCTGCCGGATCCGCGCTCGCCCGGCACGACGGTCAAATCCGTTGCGGGCGGCCTGCTCGTCCAGGGCCGGGACAACGCCGTGGTCGACGACCTCGAACTGAAAGTGGTGACCAAGCGGGCGCCGACACCGGCGGAGATGGCCGATCTCAAATTCGCCTTCCGCGTTGCCAAGCACGTCAAGTCGAACGCCATCGTCTACGCCAAAGACGGCGCCACCGTCGGCATCGGCGCCGGCCAGATGAGCCGCGTCGATTCCTCCCGCATCGCCGCCCGCAAGGCGCTCGATGCGGCGGAAGCAGCAGGCATGGCCGAACCGCTGACCAAGGGCTCGGTCGTCGCCTCCGACGCCTTTTTCCCCTTCGCCGACGGCCTGCTTGCCGCGGTCGCAGCCGGCGCCACCGCCGTGATCCAGCCGGGCGGCTCGATGAACGACAAGGACGTCATTGCGGCGGCCGATGAACACGGTATTGCGATGGTGTTTACCGGGGTCAGGCATTTCCGGCACTGAGCGCGTTTACCCTCCCCTCGATGGGGAGGGTCGGTGCGCTCGCTTGCGAGCGCGCCGGGGTGGGGTGATGGCGCTGCCCCCCACCCCGCTCCGCTTCGCGGATCGACCCTCCCCACAAGGGGGAGGGTAAGGCACTACTCCACCGGCTGGTCCGCGGGATACGGCGTGCGAACCAAAATCGCCATGCCGATGGCCAGGAACAGGAAGATCACCGCCATGCCGAGCCGCGCCGAATCGCTGAGCGCGGTGATGGTCGCCACCAGGAACGGCGCCAGGAAGCTGGTTGCCCGGCCGGCCAGCGCGTAGATGCCGAAATAGCGGCCGGATTCCGCCGCCGTAACGCTGCGCGCCATGTAGGAACGCGACGACGCCTGTACCGGGCCGAAAGCCAGGCCGATCAGCAGTCCGTACAGGATGTAGGCCTTCTCGGCCGCCGTGCCGAACAGGCCGCCGGAATCGGCGGTCGAGAGCTGGATCAGGCCGAGCAGCGTGAAGCCCGGACCAGTCGAGACGACGCCGATTGTGGCGACCGACAGCATGACCAGCGCGATCATCACCACCGCCTTAGAGCCGAGCGCGGTGTCGAGCCGCGCCGCGATCCAGCAGCCGAAGATGGCAACGACATTGAGGATGATGCCGAACATGCCGATCTCGGTGATCGACCAGTGGAACATGCCGGCCGCGAAGGTGCCACCGAGCGCCAGCAGCGCATTGACGCCATCCTGGTAGATCATGCGGGCGACCAGAAAGCGGAAGATGCCACCGCGCTTGCGCACCTCGGCCAAAGTCGATTTCAGCTCCAACAGGCCCTCGCGCACCGCCGGCCCGATCGGAATGCCCTTGATGGCGTCGGGTGTGAACAGGAACATCGGCAGGATGAATAGGAAATACCAGCCGGCCGACAGCGGCCCGGTGGCGCGCGCATCCTCGCCCAGATACGGATCGAGCCCAAACAGCGGGGTAATGCCGATGATCGTCTTGCCGGTCTCCAGCGAGCCGGCGAGACAGGTGACGACGAAGATCAGCGCGATCATGCCACCGAGATAGCCGAGGCCCCAGGCCATGTTGGAGATGCGGCCGATCTCGCTCTTCGGCACCAGCCGCGGCATCATCGAATCGTTGAACACAGTGGAGAATTCCGCAGCCACCGACGCCAGCGAAAACAGTGCCACGATCAGGAACAGGTTCGAGCCGGGCGCGGCAAACCAGAGCAGGGCGAGACTGCTGATCTTGATCGCCGCAAAGAAGGCAATCCACGGCTTGCGCGGCCCGGTCTGGTCGGCGATCGAGCCAAGGATCGGCGACAATATCGCGATGACCAGTCCGGCAGCGGCGATGCCATAACCCCAGACGGCCTGGCCGGTGTTGGGATCGCTCGCCATGCGCGAAACGAAATAGGGGCCGAAGATGAAGGTGGTGACCACCGTGAAGAACGGCTGCGCCGCCCAGTCGAAGAACATCCATCCCCAGATGCCGCGCCCGGACGCCCGCTGCACTGCTACCTCGGCCATATACCCTCCACTCGCCTCATGTCGTTGGCGGCGCCATGTCTGCATGTTTTCCGATGGTCATGCAAACACAAGCGTCGTGCTGCCGTTCATTGGCTTGCAGCACTTTCATTGCCGAGTGAACGGGAGCAAGAGAGCGCTAACCCCTACCTCCCCCTTGTGGGGACGTCGGACCGAAGGTCCAGGTGGGTCGGCGCCGCCCCCCACCCCGCCGCTTCGCAGCGACCCTCCCCACGAGGGGGAGGGTAAGCCTCACATGCCGGTCAGATCGCTCATCAGACCTGACGCGACCGACAGCCGCGACACGGTTATGTCGCCGCCTTCGGTCAGCGCCTGCAGCCGCTCGCGGATGCGTGCCACCCGCTCGCCACCGGCTTCCAGCCACGCCGCCACCGGATCGGCCGTCTTGGCATGGCCGGTGAGTGCCGCCACCGCGATGCCGCGCCGTGCAGCACCGATCGTGTCGGTGGCGCGCGACAAAGCGAGCTGATCATAATAGTCCGACGGCGTGATCGAGCGCGCGGCGTCCTCGACACGCGGGATGCGGAAGGCATCGCTCACCGCAAAGAACGCTCTTGCTGCGGCGACGATGTCGGCATTTGCCATCCGCGCGGTCAGCGCGATGTCGGGGATCAATTCCGCCACCTCGCTCAGTGCCAGCTGTTCGGCGAGTTTTTCCGGCGCGCCGGCCTTGAACAGTCCATGCCGCTTCTCCTCGATCCGCTCGCGCGAAAACGCCGGCAGCAGCGAAGCGAGCTTCGGCTCGAGCGCTTTGCGCGCCTCCTGCAGCTCGGCGATACGCTGGCTAAGCGGCGCCGTGCCGGCGTCGTTCTTCAGATACCAGCCGCTGGTCACGTAGATGAGCCGGCTCACCATCTGATAGAGATCGAGCTGCACCTGGCCGTCGATCTGGTTGTCGAGCGCGTCGATCTCGCGATAGAGCGCCGGCAGGGCAAAGCCGTCACGCACCACAGCGAAGGTGCGCACCACATCGGCGGCGGTGCGTCCCGTGGCTTCCTGCAGCCGGTTGACGAAGGACGGGCCGCCGCGATTGACCAGATCATTGGCAACGACGCGGGCGATGATTTCGCGGCGCAGCCTGTGGCCGTGGATTTCGGCGGCGTATTTCTTCGCCATCCGGTCGGGGAAATAGCCCATCAGGTCGCGGTCGAAATGCGCGTCATCCGGCACGTCGCTGGCGACAATGTCGGAAAACAGCACGATCTTGGCATAGGCGAGCAGCACGCCGAGCTCGGCCCGGGTCAGCGGCTCGCCGCGCGCCTCGCGCTCGGTAAGGGCTGCCGGCGACGGCAATGTTTCCACGGCACGGTCGAGCAGGCCGCGTGCTTCGAGCGCCGACATGAAGCGGGCCTGATGCGCGATGTCGGCAAGGCCGCGCTTGCGGGCGATCGAAAGCGCCAGCGTCTGCTCGTAGTTGTTGGACAGCACCAGCCCGCCGACCTCGCCGGTCATCTCGGCCAGCAGCTTGTTGCGGGCCGGGCGCGTCAGCGAACCCTTGCGCATGGCCGACGCCAGCGCGATCTTGATGTTGACCTCGACGTCGGAGCAATTGACGCCGCCCGAATTGTCGATGGCGTCGGAATTGCAACGGCCGCCATTCATGCCGAACTCGATGCGCGCCCTCTGCGTGACGCCGAGATTGGCGCCCTCGCCGATCACCTTGGCGCGCACGTCGAGCGCGGTGATGCGGATGGCGTCATTGGCGCGGTCGCCGACCTCGGCATTGGTTTCGGTGGAGGCCCTCAGGTAAGTGCCGATACCGCCGAACCACAGCAGGTCGACCGGCGCCTTGAGGATGGCGGTCATGATCTCGGCCGGCGTGGCGGTGGTTTTGCTGAGTCCAATCGCCGCCGCCGCCGCGGCCGGCAAGGTGATCGACTTCTGGCTGCGCGAGACGATGACGCCGCCTTCCGACAGCTTGGTCTTGTCATAGTCCTGCCAGCTCGAACGCGGCAGCGCGAACATGCGCTCGCGCTCGGTCATCGAGGCCGCCATGTCGGGATCGGGATCGATGAAGATGTCGCGATGGTCGAAGGCGGCGATCAGCCTTGTGTTCGGCGACAAAAGCATGCCGTTGCCGAACACGTCGCCCGACATGTCTCCGACACCGACGACGGTGAAGGGCGAGGTCTGGATGTCGCGGTTGATCTCGCGGAAGTGCCGCTTGACCGCTTCCCAGGCGCCCTTGGCGGTGATGCCCATCTTCTTGTGGTCATAGCCGGCCGAGCCGCCGCTGGCGAAGGCATCGTCGAGCCAGAAACCATGCTTCTCGGAGATG
This sequence comes from Mesorhizobium loti, assembly GCA_002356515.1. NCBI lineage: Bacteria > Pseudomonadati > Pseudomonadota > Alphaproteobacteria > Hyphomicrobiales > Phyllobacteriaceae > Mesorhizobium > Mesorhizobium loti. The sequence continues at coordinate 3,836,394 of AP017605.1, forward strand.
GCGTTGGCGGTGTCGGAGAAGGTCGCCGTGCCCTTGTCGGCGGCGACGACGAAATAGGGATCGTCCTGGTCGCGCCTGACGACGCCGGCCGGCGGAATGACACCGTCGAGGCCGATATTGTCAGTGATCGACAAAAGGCTGGAGACGAAGTTCTTGTAGGCCGAGGTGCCGGCCTCGAAGATGGCGTCGCGGCTTCCGCCCGTCGGCAGACGCTTGGGAAAGAAGCCGCCCTTGGCGCCGACCGGCACGATGACGGCGTTCTTGACCTGCTGCGCCTTGACCAGGCCGAGCACCTCGGTGCGGTAGTCCTGGGCGCGGTCCGACCAGCGCAGGCCGCCGCGCGCCACCGGGCCGAAGCGCAGGTGCACGCCCTCGACCTCGGAACCGTAGACGAAGATCTCGCGCCATGGCCGTGGCGCCGGCAGTCCCTCGATCGCCTGCGATTCGAGCTTGATCGCCAGCGACTGGCCCTTCTCGTTCGTATCGGCAACGAAATGATTGGTGCGCAGCGAGGCTTCGATCAGATTGAGGTAGCGGCGGATGATGGTGTCGTCGTCGATGTTGGGCACATCCTCCAACGCGTCCTTGATCTTGGCCTTGAGGTGCTTTGCCGCCACCACGCCCTCGGTCTGCGCCGTCGGCCCAAGCCTTGCGATGAACAGCGCATGCAGGCCGCGCGCGATCTCGGGATAGCGGTTGAGCGCCGCGGCGATGAAATCCTGGCTTTGCGGAATGCCGACCTGCTGCAGGTAGCGGCCATAGGCGCGCAGGATGGTGATTTCGCCGGACCACAGGCCGGCGGTCTGGGCAAGGCCATTATAGCCGTCATTGTCGACGTCGCCGCGCCAGACAGCGAGGAATGCGTCCTCGAACAGCGCCCCATGATCGCTAAGGTCGATCGGCTTGCCGTAGGCGTTCTCAAGCTCCATGTCGTGGATGAAGACCATGCCGGACGGACCGTCGCCGACCTCGAAAGTGCGCTCGCTGATGACACGGAAGCCGATGTTTTCCAGCACCGGCACACGCCGCGACAGTGCCACCGGGCTGCCATGGTGATAGATCTTCAGCGCCGCCTGGTGCGGCTTCTGCTCGGCATGGCGGTAATAGTCGATGGCGATCGGATTCTCGGCGCTGATTTTTGCAATGCGCCCGGCATCGGCCAGCGCCACCGCGGCGCTGAACGTATCGCGATAGCTTTCCGGCAGCCTTGCGGCGATGGCCTTCAACGCCTGGTCACCGCCGTCGGCATCCGCCGCGTCGGAAAGGGCGTCCTCCCAGGTGCGCACGATGTCGCGGATCGCCGCTTCGATCGTCGCCTGCTCGACCTTCGGCGTCTTGCCACCGGAGCGGCCGATGATGAAATGCACGCGCGCCAGCCCGCCTTCGGGGAAGGCCGGGTAATAGGCCGACAGCCGGCCCTCGAACACGGTTTTCAGATAGGCGCCGATCTTCTCGCGCACGACGCTGTCGTAGCGGTCGCGCGGCACGAAGACGAGGATCGAGACGAAGCGGTCGAACTGATCAGCGCGCACCAGCGCCCGCACACGAGGCCGCTCGACCAGGCCGAGAATGGCCGCGGCATGCTTGCGCAGGATCGGCACCGGCACCTGGAACAGTTCGTCGCGCGGATAGCTTTCCAGCACGTTGATCAGCGCCTTGCCGGAATGGTCGTGCCGGTCGAAGCCCGACTTGGCGATGATGGTCTCGGCCTTGGAGCGCAGATACGGGATCTTCATCACCGAGCGCGTGTAGGCGGTCGAGGTGAACAGGCCGACGATGCGCAGTTCGCCAGCAAGCGCGCCCTTCGGGGTATAGGTCTTGACGCCGATGTAATCGAGATAGATGCGCCTATGCACGGAAGACTTGGCATTGGCCTTGGTGACGATCAGCGGCTCCGGTCCATGCAGGAAGGCGCGAATCTCAGGCGTCGTCGTCACCGCTTCGGTGCCGCGCCGCAGCACCAGCACATCGGGATCGGAGAGGATGCCGAGGCCGGGCTTGTCGGCGCGCTCCAGATTGCCGCTTTCCTCGCCGCCTGAGTATTTGAACTCGCGCATGCCGAGGAAGGTGAAATTGTCGTCGCGCAGCCACTCCAGGAAGGCGATCGCCTCGGCGACGCTCTTCTTGTCGAGCGGCACCGGCGAATAGCGGAATTCCGAGATCGCCTGGTCGAGGCGGGCGAGCATCGGCTTCCAGTCGTTGACGGCGGCGTGCACCTGGCCGAGCATCTTGCGCAATCGCTCGGTCAGAGCGTTCGCCGCCTCCGCCGTCAGCCGCGGTATATGGACGTGGATGACGCTCAGCCGGTCGTGATTGCTGTCGTCCCTGGCGAAATTGCCGTCGCCGAGGATTTCCTCGACGCCGTTCTTGCCGTGGCGGACGGTGATGACCGGGTGGGTGACCAGGGTCGGTTCGCCTGATGTCTCGGTGATCTCGCCCAGGATGGAATCGAACAGGAACGGCATGTTGTCGTTGACGACGGTGATGACCGTGACCGGCCGACCCTCGCGAACGACGCCCGAATCGGTCTCGACGGCAACGACGCACTCACCCTTCTTGTGGCCGGCGACTGCCTGGCCGGCAAGTTCGGCGGCACGTGCGAGGTCGGCCGCCTCATAGGCGGCGATGTCTTCGGCCGGCGCGCGGGCGAGCAGGTAATCGGCAAGCCTGGCTGGCCTTTCCTCGGTCTTTGCCGCTGATGAGGCTTTTTTCTTCGGCTTCGCTGCGGATTTCACGCTGGCCATGACGCTATTCCCTCCCGTCGAATGCTTTTACGACTATCGTAGCAGATGACCGCTGTTTGGCGACAAAGGTTTGACGGCTTGCCAAGAATTATCCGAATTCGGCGGCAAGCCACCGCCCAAAGAGGAGAAACGCCCCATGACCGGCAAAATCACCGCACTCGATCTGGCCTCGGGAGAGTTGAGCGAGGCGACGAAAACCTATTTCGCCAAATGCGAGGAGAAGCTCGGCCTCGTTCCCAACGTGCTCCAGGCCTATGCCTTCGACGACAAGAAGCTGCGCGCCTTCACCGACATGTACAACGACCTGATGCTGGGCGAATCAGGCCTGTCGAAGCTGGAGCGCGAGATGATCGCCGTCGCCGTCTCTTCGATCAACCATTGCTACTACTGCCTGACCGCGCATGGCGCCGCGGTGCGCCAGCTGTCCGGCGACCCGGCGCTCGGCGAGATGATGGTGATGAATTTCCGCGCCGCCGATCTCTCGCCGAGGCAGGCCGCGATGCTCGAATTCGCCGTCAAGCTGACCGAGGAGCCGGCCAAGATCGTCGAGGCCGACCGGGCGGCGCTTCGCAAAGCAGGCTTCAGCGACCGCGACATCTGGGACATCGCCTCGACCGCGGCCTTCTTCAACATGTCGAACCGGGTGGCGGCGGCGATCGACATGCGGCCGAACGACGAATACCACGCCATGGCGCGATAGCGGATCCCATCGAATGGCCCGTCGCGCCGTGCATTAGCGACAACGCATTCTCGTTGCTTCTCCGCCGGTTTGGTCCGATGATCGGCAGGCGGCATGACCGCATGCCGGTTCGATGCCGCTCATCAAGGGAGGAGAACATGGCGAAGTTTCTCTATGTCTATCATGGCTCCGGCAAGATGCCGACGAGCGAAGCCGAGCGAAAGGCGATGACCGACGCCTGGACAGGCTGGTTTGGAAAGCTCGGTTCGGCCGTTGTCGACCCAGGCAATCCGGTCGGAATGTCGAAGACCGTCCTGCCTGGCGGCAAGATAGAAAACAACGGCGGCAGCAACCCGACCGGCGGCTATTCGATCATCGAGGCCAAAGATATCAACGACGCCGCCGAGAAGGCCAAAGGCTGTCCGATGCTGGCCATGCCGAACTGCAACGTCGAGATCGCACCGATCATCAATATGATGGGCTGACGCCTCGCCTCAGGATCGCGCCGCGATAGCCGCCGCGGCACCGGCCATCGTCGTGGCGCTGATCCGGTTGGCGATCTTCATGGCGCGCTTGCTCTTCAGCAGCTTGCGCGCCTGCGAGGCGGCGAGCACCCAGGCGAGATCGATGGCGATCAGCACCACGGCCATGGTCGCCGTCAGTTCGACCCAGCCGACGATGCTGACCGAAGCGAGGTCGATGATGGTCGGCAGCAGCGCCAGGTAGAACATCATGATCTTGGGATTGCCGAGTGTCACCGCCATGCCGGCGAAGAACAGTTTTATCGCCGAATCCTCGCGCGGCATCTCGCCCTCTTTGGCATCGACAGGCGCCGTCCACATCTTCCAGGCAAGGTAAGCGAGATAGGCGACGCCCACCCATTTCACGACAACAAAGGCGAGGTGAAAAGTCTGCGCCACCACAGCCAGTCCGAACACCGCCAGCGACAGCCAGATGCCCTCGCCGATCCACATTGCGAGCAGGAACGGAAACACATCGCGAAAACCCTTCGAGATGACGCGTGCGACGAGTGCGGCGATCGACGGGCCGGGCGAACCGGCGGCGACGAACAAAGCGGCGGCGAAGATCAGGAGCGAGGTGAGGTGCATGGCACTGCCTTCCAAGCGGTTGAAGGACGGACGATATCCGATCGACATCACCGCTTGCAACGTCGGCGGCAGCAGATCCCGGACCGGCTCCGCATTCGGCCCATGCCCTTGACTGCCATGCCTGACTTGCAGTCAGGTTGATCTTGCCCTGCAGGCGGAGGAGGAGTTTTCGTGGTTGTGCAAAGTTGGCGCAAGGTCGTTCGACGGCTCTCCATTCTGGCTGTCCTGGTAGCCAGCATGGCGCTCAGCGGAGCGCCCCAAGCCGTGGCATCGTCGAGGAAGCCGCCGAAATATGATCACGTCGTTGTCGTGATCATGGAGAACCACAGCTTTGAGCAGATTTCCCTGGCGAGACGGGCTGCTCCCTATTTGAACAAGTTGGCAAAAGGCGGCGCGCTGTTCGATCGATCCTACGGGGTTGCTCACCCCAGCCAACCCAATTACTTCGCGCTGTTCAGCGGCTTGACACAAGGCGTCCATGACGATGGCATGCACGGCTTTGCTGCGCCGAACCTGGCCGCTCGTCTTCGGGCTCACGGCAAGACATTTACCGGCTACGTCGAAGCCGGATCGCCGCGAAAACATAATCCCTGGGAATCGTTTGCCGACGCGAAGGGATCTGAGAAGTCTCTTGCCCACCTCCCTCGCGACTACGCGAAGCTACCATCCGTCAGTTTCGTGATCCCCAATCTCGAAAATGACATGCATGACGGCACAATAGAGACGGCTGACACTTGGTTGAGAACTCACCTTGGAGGCTACGCCGCCTGGTCGAAGAAAAACAACAGCCTTTTGGTAGTGACCTTCGATGAAGACGACTACCATACAGAGAACCATATATTTACTGTATTCTACGGATCCGGAATCGAATCAGGACGTTACTCGGAAAGGATCGATCACTATTCGGTCTTGCGAACCATTGAAGACATAGAGAGCATACCCCCCTTGGGCACCAGTGTCATCAGAAGGGTGATCGCAAGTGGCTGGAGCCGACGGTAATTTCGCGCTGGACATGTCACAAGCACCGATCGCCGGCGTCGTCGCTCCTCCCCATCGTCTCGACAATCGGTCGGCTCCAAACAAGTTGGAAAGCCATCATTCGTTCGAAGCCATTGGCACCCTTGCAGTCCTCATTGGCTACGGCTAGAAGGGCCGCCGCGAAACAATCTCGAGCTTCACTTTGCCTCAGTAACCGCCGGTCTCGTCAACTCCCCCGACACACCTGATGGCGCCGCACTCGCGGTGCCTGTTTCATGTTCATGTGTTCCTCTGGGCGGCGGTTCGAGACCGGTTTGGCACTGCTGAACCGCTGTCGCGCGCTTTCCGCCAGCGACACCTGACTTCAAGAATCTCCGCAGCCTACCGCCACGCCGCGCCCGCAGGGGCATCTCGATCGTGCCGACCTGATGAACTTCCCGACGGGAAGGGCTTACCGGCATGTCTTCTACTGTGCGCATCCACTGGGCGATCACGCCTCAAATCGCACCGCAACCCCTGATCAACTGCAATCGCTGCGGCGGTGTGAAGGCCTATCGCTGCAGCGGCAAATTCCGCGTCAACGCCAACGGCAAGCGCATTGACGTCTGGCTGATCTACCGCTGCGTCACCTGCGACAATTCCTGGAATTTCGGCATTTTCGAACGCAGCAACCGCCGCGACATCGAACCGGCGCTGCTTCAGGCGCTCGAAAGCAACGATCCGGGGCTGGCGCGGCGCCATTCCTTCGACATCGTCACCCTGCGCAACCAGGTGGGGCGTGTCGAGGAGTTTCCCGATGTCGCCGTGCACAAGCGGTTGCTCGACGGTGCCAGGCAAAGCGCGGCGGCCCTGGAACTCCGGCTTGGGTTGGAAATGCCGACATCACTCCGGCTCGACCGTCTGCTTGCCAATGAACTCGGCATTTCGCGCTCGCGGCTCCAGGCGCTGGAGGAGCGGCGCCTGCTGGTCGTCGATCCGGAGGGGGCAAAAGCTTTGCGCAAGCCGGCCCGCCAGGGAATGACGATCCGCCTCGACCTAGCCGGCGAGCCGGATCACAAAGCCATCATCAGCGCGGCCGGCGGATGAACGAAAGAGGGGCGGAGCACTTGATGCTCCGCCCCTCTCAGAAATCGTCAGAAGAAGAAATTACGCCGCGCCGACCGCCTTGGCCGACTTCTCGAAACGCTTGCGCTCGTTCGGATCGAGATAGAGCTTGCGCAGGCGGATGGTCTTCGGCGTCACCTCGACCAGCTCGTCATCTTGGATCCAGGCCAGCGCGCGTTCCAGCGTCATGCGGATCGGCGGGGTGAGCTTGACCGCCTCATCCTTGCCGGCGGCGCGGATGTTGGTCAGCTTCTTGCCCTTCAGCACGTTCACTTCGAGGTCGTTGTCCCTGGAGTGGATGCCGATGATCATGCCCTGATAGACCTTGACGCCCGGATCGATGACCATCGGGCCGCGATCTTCCAGGTTCCACATGGCATAGGCGACGGATTCGCCCTGCTCGTTGGAAATCAAAACGCCGTTGGTACGGCCGGGCAATTCGCCCTTGTAGGGCTCATAGGCGTGGAACAGCCGGTTCATCACGGCGGTGCCTCGCGTGTCGGTCAGCAGCTCCGACTGGTAGCCGATCAGGCCGCGCGTCGGCGCGTGGAAGACGATGCGCTGGCGGTTGCCGCCGGAAGGGCGCAGTTCGACCATCTCGGCCTTGCGCTCCGACATCTTCTGCACGACCACGCCGGCATGTTCCTCGTCGACGTCGATGACGACTTCCTCGACCGGTTCCAGCAATTCGCCGTTCTCGCCCTTCTGCATGACGACGCGCGGACGCGACACGGCGATTTCAAAGCCTTCGCGGCGCATCGTTTCGATCAGCACGGCGAGCTGCAATTCGCCACGGCCCGAGACGAAGAACGAATCCTTGTCGGGCGATTCCTCGATCTTCAGCGCGACATTGCCTTCAGCCTCGCGCAGCAGGCGGTCGCGGATGACGCGGCTGGTCACCTTGTCACCTTCGGTGCCGGCGAGCGGGCTGTCATTGACCAGGAAGGACATGGTCACGGTCGGCGGATCGATCGGCTGCGCATGCAGCGCCTCGGTCACCGCCAGATCGCAGAACGTATCAGCGACTGTGCCCTTCGACAGGCCGGCGATGGCGACGATGTCACCCGCCTGGGCTTCTTCGATCGGCTGGCGCTCGAGGCCACGGAAAGCCAGTATCTTCGAGATGCGGCCGGTTTCGATCTGGGTGCCGTCATGGTGCAGCACCTTGACCGCCTGGTTGGCCTTCAGCGTGCCGGATTCGATGCGGCCGGTGATGATGCGGCCGAGGAACGGGTTGGCTTCCAGGATGGTGCCGATCATACGGAACGGGCCAGGATGAACGGTCGGCGCCGGCACATGCTTGATGACGAGGTCGAACAGCGGCGCCAGCTGCTGGTCCTTCGGGCCTTCCGGATTCTCGGAGACCCAGCCATCGCGGCCCGAACCGTAGAGGATCGGGAAGTCGAGCTGCTCATCGGTGGCGTCGAGCGCGGCAAACAGATCGAACACCTCGTTGACGACCTCGACATGACGGGCGTCCGGGCGATCGATCTTGTTGATGACGACGATCGGCTTCAGCCCGACCTTGAGCGCCTTGCCGACGACGAATTTGGTCTGCGGCATCGGGCCCTCGGCGGCATCGACCAGCACGATGGCCGAATCCACCATCGACAGGATGCGCTCGACCTCGCCGCCGAAATCGGCGTGGCCGGGCGTGTCGACGATGTTGATGCGCGTGTCCTTCCAGTCGACCGAGGTCGCCTTGGCCAGGATGGTGATGCCGCGCTCTTTTTCCAGGTCGTTGGAGTCCATGGCGCGCTCGGCGACGCGCTGATTGTCGCGGAAGGAGCCGGACTGCTTCAAAAGCTGGTCGACAAGGGTGGTCTTTCCATGGTCGACGTGCGCGATGATCGCGATATTACGGAGTTTCATGTTCTGGGTCTCGGAAGCGTTGCAGGCAGCAGGCCAAAGGCGCTGCCTCTTTCGGTTGCGCGGCTCATACAGGGTTTTTCGCAGTTGCGAAAGGGGAAGCGCGACACCAAATACTCATCAAATCTTAAGCATCTGCGTGTGAGATGATTTTGTTAACCAAGGCGGGAACCTTTTCAGGGCCCGGGCAGTTCGACCGTCATGACCGATAAACTCAACCGATTTTGGCCGCTCATCGCTTCGGTGGCCTTTGCCTTGCTGCTGGCGGCCAACGCCGCGCAGTCGGCTGCCGCGACCCAGAAAGGCGCGCGCGCTGTTGCGCAGTCTGACACCCAGACCGCCGAACAGGCCTTTGCCGATGCGCCTGACGGCGTTGACCCGATGGTGACGGGACCAGTCAGCGCCGCCTTCAAGCAGCGCCAAGCCGCTGCCAATTGCGACAGCGCGGTGTGGCCGAACATTCCGATGGTCTGCTACCCCGACTGACGATTGCCAGCGCTTACGCCGATCGCACCGGATCGAGCGTGACCTTGTAGAGTTCGTTGTCGTCGCGATCCATCAGCCGCACTGTGAGCTGCTCGGTCGCGCCTGAGATATCGACAAGGCCGAAGAACTGCAGGCCGGCCGACGGCGGCAAGTTCTGGCCCTGCTCGGCGGTCGGCGCCTTGATGAATTTCAGCTCCGGACCGAAGGTCATGTCGAGATCGTTGGGGCCGAAGGTGCCGGCGTGGATCGGGCCGGAGACGAATTCCCAGAAGGGATTGAAATCCTGGAACTGCGCCTTGTCTGGGTTGTAGTAGTGCGCGGCCGTATAGTGCACGTCGGCGGTGAGCCACACCGTGTTGGTGACGCCGGCAGTCTTGATGAAGCGCAGCACGTCGGCGAATTCCATCTCGCGGCCCTTCGGCTTGCCATTGTCGTTGTTGCTGACGGCTTCGAAGCCGACCTTCTTCGCCGCGTCGTCCCAGACCACGAGGCTGAGCGGCATGTCGGCGGCGATGATCTTCCAGGTCGCCTTGGAGTTGGCCAGTTCCCGCTTCAGCCACTTCGACTGCTCCTCGCCGATCATGCGCGACTGCGGTGTGAGGGTTTCCTGCAGGTTCGGGCCGTTCGGGCCGCGATAGGAGCGCATGTCGAGGAAGAAGACGTCGAGCAGCGGCCCGTGCGAGATCTTGCGGTAGACCCGGCCCGGTTCCGCCGGCTCGTAACGAATGGTGGTCATCTCGTGGAAGGCGCGCGCCGCCCGCGCCGCCAGCACGTGGATGGATTTTTCCTTGTAGCGGTCGTCCTTGCTAAGGTCCTTCGAGTCCGACCAGTTGTTGAGCACTTCGTGGTCGTCCCACTGGTAGAAGGTCGGGCAGATGGCGCTGAGTTCCAGCACGTTCTTGTCCATCATGTTGTACTTCCACTGGTCGCGGTATTCGTCCAGCGTCTCGGCAACCTTGCGTTTGCCGTCGATGAGCACGACGTTCTTCCACTTGCCGCCGCCGGGCAGGTCGACCTCGTCCTTCATGGCGCCGTCGGCATAGATGGTGTCGCCCGAATGCAGGAAGAAGTCCGGCGTGTGCTTGGCGATGGTGGCGTAGGTTTTCATGCCGGTCTCATCGATGCCCCAGCCCTGGCCGGCGGTATCGCCCGACCAGGCGAACTTGACATCGCGCTTCGAGGCCGGCGCTGTGCGGAAGCGGCCGACGATCGGCTCGGAGACGGCGTTGACGTCGGCGAGATCGGCCGCAACCATGCGATAGAAGATGTCCTGATCGGAGGCGAGATCGGTGAGCAGCCGCTTCACCGTGTAGTCGCTGGCAGGCGAGGTATCGAGCGGCGCCAGACGCGTCGCATTGGCAAAGCTTTCCGTCGACGAGACCTCGAACATGACGCGCGCCGGACGATCCGTGCGCGTCCACACCATGCCGCTGGAGGCATCGACGTCGCCGGACTGGACGCCATGGGTGAAGGCCGGACGCTGGCTGGCGCGGGAATAGTAGGGCAAGGCGAGGCCCGAGGCGCCAAGGAGACCGGCAGCGCTCGCGGAGGTGACAAAGGCGCGGCGGGTCATCGAAAGCTTGTTCATGGCTGTCTCCTGGATGGCTTTGAACGTCGCCATCAAGGTCCGGCCTCAATGTTTCAGCCGCATCTCGGAACCATGAAGTTTTGATAACAGTGAACAGGCCAGGCAGCCTCGCAACAAAACCGGGCGGCTTGGTCGTCAGGCCACCCGGTTTGAGGTTTGGATATTGCAATCGGCAGCGAAGGTGTGTCGAGATTCAGGTCAGGCCGAGTCGAAAACGGTGGTTTCCGAGAACCGGAGCGGAGCGTACTCAAAGTACGTGAGCACCGGAAGCGCAGGAAATCACCGTTTGCAGGCCGGCATCACCTGAATATCGGCGCGCCTTAAGCGGCCTGCGGTTCCGGATCGAAAGCCGGCCGGCTGGTGTTGATCAGCAACGAGATACAGGCCGCCGCGATGGCCGTCATGCCGGCGATCAGGAAGGCCAACTCGTAATTGCCCTGCAACTCGCGCATGGTGCCGCCGAAGGCAGCCGCTGCCGCGGCACCAACTTGGTGGCCGGCAACGATCCAGCCGAACACGATCGGCCCGCTGCGGTCGCCGAACGCCTCGTTGGCGAGCCGCAGCGTTGGCGGCACGGTGGCGATCCAGTCGAGGCCGTAGAGCACGGCGAAAATGATCAGGCTGGTCGCCGAGAAGCCGGAATAGGGCAGGTAGATCAGCGACAGGCCGCGAATGGCATAGTAGACGCCGAGCAGCTTGCGCGGGTCGAAACGGTCGGTGAGCCAGCCCGACAGCGTCGTGCCGATCAGGTCGAAAATGCCCATCATCGACAGCAGGCCGGCGGCCTGCACCTCGCCGATGCCCATGTCGCCGCAAAAGGCGATGAGATGCGTGCCGACCAGCCCGTTGGTGGTGAACCCGCAGACGAAGAAGGTAGCGAACAAGTACCAGAACACCCGTGTGCCGGCGGCGCGACGCAGCGTGTTGAGCGTATGCGCCAGGAAATTACCTTGCGAGGCGGGCGACGTTGGCGGCACGTCGTCGGCCTCGGCGCCATAGCGCACCATGCCGATCGAGGCCGGCCGCTCCGGCACCAGCAGCCAGACCAGCGGTATCATTGCCGCCGTGGCGACCGCGACTGCAACGGCAACCGGCTGCCAGCCGCCCGATTGCGCCAAAGCGGCTATCAGCGGCAGGAACACCAGCATGCCCGACGCACTTGAGGCCGACATCAATCCCATCACCAGGCCACGATTGGTCTTGAACCAACGATTGACGATGGTGGCGCCAAGCACGCTGGCGACCGCGCCGGAGCCGATGCCGGAGAAGACGCCCCAGGTGATGAAGAGATGCCAGGGCTTGGTCATCAGTAGGCTGAGCGCCGTCGAACCCGACATGACCAGCAGCGAGGCAAGCAGCGTGCGACGCAGACCGATTCTTTCCATCAGCGCGGCGGCGAACGGACCGGTCAGGCCATAGAGCAGGATGCCAACGCCGGCGGCCAGCGAGATGACGTCGCGCCGCCAGCCAAAACTGTTTTCCAGCGGCAGCATCATGACCGAGGGTGCGGAACGAAGCCCGGCCGCAACCAGCAGGCAGAGAAAGATGACGCCGACCACGACGAAAGCGTAGCGCTGGCCAAACGGACGGGATTGAGCTATCATGTTACTGACCGGTACGTTGCAAGATGGGAGCCTGTATACGTACCGATCGGTAACATTGTCAATCGAGTCCCATGATGCCAACTGACAAAAATATTGAACTAACCATCAGCGACGGTCATGCATCGGCGCCGCCGAAGGCCGCCAAGAAGATCCTCGACGTGGCGTATGACCTTTTCTACCGGCGCGGTATCAGGGCGATCGGCGTCGACGAGATCGTCAAACGGGCCGGCGTCACCAAGCCCAGCCTCTATCGCAGCTTCCCTTCCAAGGACGAGTTGGCCGCCTCCTATCTTCGGCAATACGATCGTGAATATTGGGAACGTTTCGACGAGGCGGTCAAAGCCCATCCGGGCGACCCGCGCGCGCAGATCAAGGCTTTCCTGACCCGCATCGGCAAGCGCACGCAAGTGGCGGACTATCGCGGCTGCGGCATGACCAACGCGGCGGTCGAATATCCCGACCACAGCCATCCGGGCCGCGTGGTGAGCGAAGCCAACAAGCAGGAGCTGCGCCGCAGGCTGCGCGTCATGGCCGCCGCGATGGGGGCGCAGGACCCCGACACGCTGGGCGACGGACTGCTGCTCCTCATCGAAGGCGCCTATATCAGCGGCCAGCTGTTCGGCCTCGGCGGTCCGGCACAGTCGGTCGCCCGCAACGCCGATCTGCTGATCGAAGCGAGCTTGAAGAAATAGCGATTGGCGGTACGCTGTTCCGGCCCGAACCGGAGGTGCCCGCCATGCGTGCCGTTCTGATCCCGCTTGCCCTCGCCGGTCTCTGCCAGGCAGCCCATGCCGGCGACATATCGAGCGCCTACACCGATCTCGACTCGAAGAAGGATTGCGTGACCTATGCGCAGGCCGATGAGGGCGATGGCGACTGGGCCGATCTCGCCTGTTCGGGCTATCGCGGCTACCCTGTGCTGATCGCCTATGACGACGCCCGCGAATCGCTGTTCTACGGTTTTCCGCCGGGCGGAGACATGACGTCCGTCTGGGAGAGTTTTTCAGGCTTCAATTCGTCCGGAGCCAAGGTCGAATGGCGCATCGAAACCAATGGCGACAAGGCCGTGCCCTTCGCGGTCATCCACCGCCGCACGATCAGCAATGGCGAGGATCAGAACAAATCAACGGATGTGCTGCTCGTCGCCAAGGTCGGCCAGATGGACGCGCGCGAAAGCTGCACGGTCGGCCTCGTGCTGGCCACCGGCAACCCGCAAGCCAACGACCAGGCGCGAAAACTCGCCGATGAGAAGGCGCGCACCTTCACCTGCGGCAAGGACCGGCACACCGTCATCGGCAACGTGCCGGCCTTCGGCCGGGTCGATAACTGACTATTTGCTCTTCTTCGCCCGTTCGATCGCGTCGACGATCATCTTCTTGGCATATTTGGAATCGTGCCAGCCTTCGATCTTGACCCATTTGCCGGGCTCGAGATCCTTGTAGTGCTCGAAGAAGTGCTGCACCTGCTGGCGGGTGATCTCGGGCAGATGCGTGTATTCGGTGACGTTCTCGTAGCGCAGCGTCAGCTTGGGCGACGGCACGGCGATGACCTTCTCGTCCTGGCCGGCATTGTCTTCCATCACCAGCACGCCGATCGGCCTGACATTGATGACGCAGCCCGGCACAAGGGCGCGCGTGTTGCAGACCAGCACGTCGATCGGATCGCCATCGCCCGACAGCGTGTGCGGCACGAAGCCGTAATTGCCGGGATAGCGCATCGAGGTGTGCAGGAAGCGGTCGACGAACAGCGTGCCGGCCTCCTTGTCCATCTCATACTTGATCGGCTCGCCGCCGATCGGCACTTCGATGATGACGTTGACGTCTTCAGGCGGATTCTTTCCGGTGGCTATGGCTTCAATGCGCATGGATTTGTCCCTCTCTCGGTTGGGAGGAGATAGCGGGCGGCGCAGAATGGTGCAATGCGGCGAATGGTGCTCGCGCACATCAGTCGAGACGCGATGGCATCCAACGCGTTCAATCATTAGCACAAGATGTTTCAGCGGCGTGATTTCACGGGGATGCGCACCGCGTACCGGCCTAGCTTTCCACGATCATCTCCGGGCAATCATTCCCAGACGAAGGCGACCTTCTTCAGCGCTTTCTGCTCGAAGATCTCGACACCCTCGGCAACGTCGCGGCCGCCGGCGCCGGCATAGAAGGCCAGCGCGTTCTGGTTGTCTTCCAGAGCCCACACCACCATGCCTTTCAGGCCATGGTCGGCCAGACGCGCCCTGGCTGCCGAAAACAGCCGCCGGCCAAGACCGATGCCCTGATATTCCGGGCGCAGGTACAGTTCGTAGATCTCGCCTTGCTGCTTGAGTTCCCGGGCGCGGTTCTTGCCGATCGTCGCATAGCCGGCGATCGTGCCGCCGATTTCGACGACCAGAACGGTGGCGGCACGGCGAATCGCATTCGCCCACCAGTCGGCGCCGCGGCGGTTGATCATCGACGTCAGCGTACGATGCGGAATGATGCCGGAATAGGCGCCGCGCCAGGCTTCCAAGTGCACTTCGGCAATGGCGCCTGCATCGCGCGGGTCGGCTTTCCGGATGTCGATCGTCAGCGTATTCATGATTTGTTAACCATAAACCCGCGTCGCCCGATTGCAAGAGTCCGGGCGGCCCGCCGGCCGCTTTCTCACAGCCGATCCGGACATTGCTGACATCGGGCAAAAAGCCTGTCTGAAAACGCGCTCAGCCGAGACGGATGGCGTTGCTTTCGAGAACCGAAGCGCAGCGGACTTTTGGGTCCGTGAGCTCAGTTCTACGCAGTAGAACGGGGAAGCGCAGGAAGCCGCGTCAGGCGTCCGGCTGAGTAGCGTTTGCAGGCGGGCTTTTCAGATTTCGACCAGATGGTCGTCTAGCTCGTTGGTGTCGCCCGAGGTGACCGGGAAATGCTCGGCCAGCACCGCCCCCACCTGCTCGATCGCCTTGACGAAACCATCGGCAAGCCGGTCGTCGCCGGCGTGCGCCGTGAGGTCACGCACCACGCCATCCCAGACATGCTGGCCGACCTTGGCGTCGATGCCGGAATCGGCGACCACCTCGGCATAGCGTTCGACGATCGAGACGAAGACCAGCACGCCGGTGCGCGCCGTCGTGCGGTGGACGTTGCGGGCGAGGAACTGCTTGACCGCGTTGGCGTGCGCCGCCTGATAGCGCAGCCGCCGTGGCACCATGTGGATGCGCAGGCCGGGAACCGCCCACAACAGGACCAGCACGCAGGCCAGCGCCAGCAATTGGGCGATGACGAAATGCGGCAGGCGGATGGTGAGCCACCAGGCTTCCAGCCCATGGGCGACGGCGAGGCTGACGACCAGCATGCCCAGCGTCGCCATCAAGGCGGCGGGGGCGAAATAACCGTCGCTGGCGTGCGCGACGACGCAGTAGATCTCGCCGTCGGTTTTGGTTTCCGCGGCGCGGATCGCATCGGCGATGCGTTCGTGATCTTCGGGACTGATCGGTCGTGTTGCCATTGTCTCACCAGCTTCCTGAAGAACCACCACCACCGGACGAACCGCCGCCGCCCGAGAAACCGCCGCCGCTGCTGCTCGACCCGGACGACCAGCTGCTGCCGGAACTCCCCGAAGACCAGCCGCTGCTTGACGACCCCGATGTCCAGCCGCGGGAACCCGACGACGATCCGCTTGGCCCCCGGCCGTAGCGAAACGTCATGCCCAGCCATTTGTATACGCCCGGTGACAGTTTTGTGCCGAACATCGGCGGCAGGAACGCCATCGCCAGGCCACCGAAGAACATCGTCGCCCACAGGATCAGGAAGATCACGACAATCGGGTCCACTGGGTTGCTGTTGTCGGCGGGATTGCGCTTGCCGCGCGCTTCGAGCTCCTCCGGATTGCCGTCCAGCACCATCACCATATCGTCGACGGCCTTGGAGATGCCGCCGGAGAAATCGCCTGCGCGGAACGCCGGCACCATGTCGTTTTCGATGATCAGCTTGGTGTGCAGGTCGGTCAGCGTGCCTTCCAGCCCATAGCCGACCTCGATGCGCATCTTGCGGTCGTTCTTGGCCACCAGCAAAAGCACGCCGTTGTTCTCACCCGCCTGGCCGAGCTTCCAGAAGCGGAACAGCCGGTTGGCGTAGGGCTCGATCTCCTCGCCGTCGAGGCTGGGGATCGTCGCGACGACGATCTGGTCGGCGCCCTTTTTCTCGAAATCCGCGAGTTTTTGCGTCAGCGCAGCCTTGGTCCCGGCATCGATGATGCCGGCATTGTCGACGACACGGCCGGTCAGTGCCGGCAACTCGGCGGCGAAAACCGCGAAGCAGGACAAAAGCAGCGCCAGCGCCGACAGGAGTGCTTGGATCGCCGGGTTAAAATGGCCGGGCCTCGAAGGGTTGATGGTGCGTGTCGTCATGCTGTCACCAGCTTCCCGAGGAGCCGCCACCGCCGGACGAACCGCCGCCGCCAGAAAAGCCACCACCGCCGCCACCTGAAGACCAGCCACCGCCGGAACTGCCCGAGGACCAGCCGCCACTAGAGGAGCGCCGGCCAGGCTCGAAGGTCATGCCGAGCCAGCGATAGCGCCCTGGGCCGAGCTTCTGGCCGAAGATCGGCGGCAGGATGGAGGCCGCGATGCCGCCGAAGAAGATGACCGCCCAGATGCCGATGAACACAGCGAAGAACAGATTGTCGGTGTTGATGGGCGGCTGCTGGTTGCGTTCGCCGCGCGCCACCAGCTCCTCCGGATTGCCTTCCAGCACCATGATCATGTCGTCGACCGCTTTGCTGATACCGCCGGAGAAGTCGCCGGCGCGGAAGGCCGGCACCATGTCGTTCTCGATGATCAGCTTGGTGTGCAGGTCTGTCAGCGTGCCTTCCAGCCCGTAGCCGACCTCGATGCGCATCTTGCGATCGTTCGGCGCGACCAGCAGGAGCACGCCGTTGTTCTCCTTGGCCTGGCCGAGTTTCCAGAAGCGGAACAGCCGGTTGGCGTAGGGTTCGATCTCCTCGCCGCCGAGGCTGGGGATGGTCGCGACGACGATCTGGTCGGAACCCTTGGTCTCAAAGGCGGCAAGCTTTTGCGTCAGCGCCGCCCTGGTCCCGGCATCGATGATGCCGGCATTGTCGACGACACGGCCGGTGAGGGCGGGAAGGTCGGCGGCGATGGCGGCTAGGGGGAGGAAAAGGAGGCTGGCAAGAAGGCCAAGAAGGGTGAGGTAAGCGCGAGGCCCCCCTCTCTGTCCTACCGGACATCTCCCCCTCAAGGGGGGAGATTGGACGTCACGCCGGCCTTCGCCAATCACCGACGCAGAAGGATGAGCGACGCGTTCGAAACTGCCAATCTCCCCCCTTGAGGGGGAGATGTCCGGCAGGACAGAGGGGGGTGTTTGCACGCCAGCGGTCCGTCTTGTGGCAAAGAGACACTCAGCCGATTTCGCGAAATTACCCGCCCTGCTTCGTGCCGAAATCGACCTTCGGCGGCTGCATCTTGTCTTCGTCGACGGTGAAATTGGCGAAGGGTTCGTTGCTGCGGAACCAGAAGGTCGCCCACAGCACGGACGGGAAGGTCTTCAGCGTCAGATTATAATCCCTGACAGCCTGGATGTAGTCGCGCCGCGCCACCGCGATGCGGTTCTCGGTGCCCTCGAGCTGGGCCTGCAGCGCGAGAAAGTTCTGGTTGGCCTTGAGGTCGGGGTAGGCCTCCGATACCGCGATCAGCCGCGACAGCGCGCTGGTCAGCCCGGCCTGGGCATCCTGGAACTTCTTGAGGGCTTCGGGATCCTTCAGCGTTTCCGGCGTCACCGTGATCTGCGTCGCCTTGGCGCGCGCCTCGACCACCGCGTCGAGCGTGTCCTTTTCATGCGAGGCATAGCCTTTGACCGTCTCGACCAGATTGGGGATGAGGTCGGCGCGGCGCTGATACTGGTTCAGCACCTCGCTCCAGGCCGCCTTGGCGTTTTCCTCCGCCGTCGGGATCGTGTTGTAGCCGCAGCCGGCAAGCAACGGCAGCACGATTGCCATCATCAGGAAGGCGGGCAGCGTGCGGAATGTCGATGGTCGAGCAAGGCGCTGGGCAGGCATGATGGGATCCCTCGGTAGAAGTTGCATGCGAAGCATTACCACAATCAGCGCGCAAGAAAACGGCCACGGGCGGCGACCGCCGGCCCGGAACGCCCCGCGCCGCGCAAGGCCCTGTGATTGGCCGCACGAACGCGATAAGGTCCGGTCAAAACGGGACATCATCCATGGCAGGGCGCCAGGACAGCGACAGGGAATCACGCCGCATCCTCGAGCGCGTCGCGCAAGAGACCGATCCGGCCGGCACCTCCTTCGTGGCGCGGACGACGAAAGGCGTGCGCGACCATGTTGGCGCGGCCGACGCCGACCGTACCGACCCGATCGAAGTCTGGGGCACGCGCATTGGCAGGATACTCGGCCTGCTTCTGGCGCTGGGCCTGATGGTCTGGCTTGTGCTTTTCCTCACCCGGGGCAGCTAGGAATCAAAAAACAATGAGCGCCGAAAAACCCGACGCGCCGCGTGCGGTCATCGTCATTTCCAGCCATGTCGCCCGTGGCTCGGTCGGCAACCGTGCCGCCGTCTTCGCCCTGGAGACGCTGGGCTTTCCGGTCTGGGCCGTACCCACGGTCATCCTGCCCTGGCATCCCGGCCATGGGCGGGCGACGCGCATCGTGCCGCCACTCGACCAGTTCAAGGCGCTGATGGCCGATCTCGAGCGCGCGCCATGGCTGGGCGAGGTCGGCGCCGTGCTGTCGGGCTATCTCGGCGAAGCCGGCCAGGCCGAGGCCGTCGCTTCGCTGGTCGCCACGGTCAAGGCCAGGACGCCGGACGCCGTCTACATCTGCGATCCGGTCATGGGCGATTCCGGCGGTCTCTATGTGCCCGAGCCCACCGCCGCCGCCATGCGCGACCGGCTGATGCCGATCGCCGACATCGCCACGCCCAACCGCTACGAGCTGGAATGGATGGCCGGCGCGCCGCTGCCCGACCTGAAATCGGTGATTTCGGCAGCACTTCATGCCGGGCCGTCGACGATGCTGGTCACCTCGGCACAGTCGATGATGACCGGCGGCACCGGCAACCTGCTGCTCGACGGCACCCAGGCGCTGCTCGCCGAGCACCGGCTGATCGACAAGCCGCCGAACGGCCTGGGCGACCTGACGGCGGCCGTCTACCTCGCCCGCATCCTCTCCGGCCAGCCGCCAATCAAGGCGCTGCAGTCGACCACGGCGGCGGTCTACGAAATCCTGGCGCGCACGGCAAAACGCGGCGGCGACGAACTGCAGCTCGAAACCGACGCACAGAGCCTGTCGCACCCGATGGCCATGGTGCAGCTACGCCACCTCACACATCCGGGGCGGGACCGCCGGGCGTGATCTCTGAGGTCGCGCTTGTCGGCGCCGACGGCTGCAAGGCCGGCTGGATCGCGGTGCGGCGCAACCCCGGTTCGACACCCTCGGTCGAAATCTTCGCCAGTTTCGCGGCACTGGTTTCGGCAGTACCGGACGATGCGGTTGTCGCCGTCGACATGCCAATCGGCCTGCCCGAATTTTCCAGCAAAGGCGGACGCGGACCGGAAGCGCTGGTCAGGCCACTGCTCGGGGCGCGCCAGTCCAGCGTCTTTTCGATCCCGTCGCGCGCCGCGCTTTATGCCGATACCGATGACTTCACCACGGTCGAAGCCTGGTATGCCGCGCATCGCAGGGCAAGTGAGGTGGCCAGGGCCACATCCGACCCGCCGCGCGGCGTTTCGATCCAAGCCTTCGGCATCTTTTCGAAAATCCGCGAAATCGACGCCTTGCTGATCGCGCGGCCCGATCTGCGCGGCCGAATCTTCGAATCGCATCCGGAAGTGGCCTTCTGCCGCCTGAATGGCGATCAGGCGATGCAGTTGCCGAAAAAGATCAAGGGCGCCGTCAATCCGGCCGGCATGGCGGAGCGCAAGACGCTGCTGTGCCGGCACGGCTATGCCATGGACTTCCTCGACCAGTCGCCGCCCCGCGGCGCGGCCGCCGACGATTTCCTCGATGCGGCCGTCATGATGCTGATCGCCGGCCGCATCGCCAGCGGCAAGGCCAGGCCGTTTCCGGACCCGCCGCTCACTGACGGCTTTGGCATACCGGTCGCCATCTGGGCATGACAATATTGGCGGACGTCCCGATTATGCGCATGGCATTTATAGCTAGCCCCCACAATTCTGCATTGCTCGCGACAGGCTTTTACCGTTAGAGCCTTCTCGACCGCAAAGAGCTGCCGCCTCCAACCCCGGAAAGGCCTTAGCCGCCCATGCCTCATCTCCCCGACCATCTCCTCGCCGGCTACCGCAATTTCATGAATGGCCGCTACCTCACCGAGAGCGGCCGCTATCGCGAGCTCGCCCGCGAGGGGCAGGCCCCGGAGACGATGATCGTCGCCTGCTGCGACTCCCGCTCGGCCCCCGAAGCGATCTTCGACGCCGGGCCGGGCGAACTCTTCGTGCTGCGCAATGTCGGCAATCTGGTGCCGCCCTACGAGCCGGATGGCGAGTTCCATTCGACCTCGGCCGCGCTTGAATTCGCGGTGCAGAGCCTGAAGGTCAAGAACATCGTCGTCATGGGCCACGGCCGCTGCGGCGGCATTCGCGCCGCGCTCGACCCCAATGCCGCGCCGCTGTCCCCCGGCGACTTCATCGGCAAATGGATGAGCCTGATCGCTCCGGCTGCCGAAACGGTCTCTTCCAGCACCTTCATGACAGCAACGGAGCGCCAGACGGCACTCGAGCGCATCTCGATCCGCTATTCCATCGCCAACCTCAGGACCTTCCCCTGCGTCTCCATCCTCGAGGGCAAGGGGCGGCTGTCGCTGCATGGAGCCTGGTTCGACATTTCGACCGGCGAACTCTGGGTGATGAACAAGGAGACCGGCGATTTCGAGCGGCCGGTGCTGGAATGAACTGTAAGGCGCGCCATGTGATGAACGTCCGCTCGGTCGTTTTCACGGCGGCCGCCCTGCTGATCGCGATTGTTGCCGCCCGCGCCGATGACGGCACCGTCGTCAGCCGCTGGTATTCGGCGCTGCTGGTCGCCGACCGCACCGAACTCGCCGACCTGCTTGCCGACGACGTCCGCATCAAGCTCGATGACCTCGGCATCGTCCAGAGCAAGCAGGAATTCATCGCCTCGCTCGATGAATGGAAAGGCGCGGTTGCAGGCGCCGCGATCCGGCACCGCATCGAGAAGAGCGAGGGCGGCGTCACCACGGTGATCGCCTGCTACGACTTCCCCGACAATGACATGCTGATGCAGGAAACCTTCGCGGTGACCGACAACCGCATCACCGCCAGCTCGCAAGTGGCCATCGCCGAAAACTGCGAAGCCTATTGAGGCGGATCGGCCAACTGCCATATTGCGGGCCTGCGGCCTGCGCCCTACATCGGTGACATCCCTCCTTGATGCCCAGCGAAAGACCCTCCATGCCCTCTCCGAAAGCCGTCAACCTCGCCGCTCATCCGCTGACCACGTGGCAGGGGCCGCTCGGCCTGCCCGACTTTGCCCATATCGGCGACGACGATTTCTCGCCGGTCTTCGACGCGGCGCTGAAAGCGCATGAGGTCGAGATCGAGGCGATCGCCGGCAACAAGGATGCAGCGACCATCGAGAACACGCTTGAGGCGCTGGAACTCGGCGGCGAAGCGCTCGATCATGTCTCGTCGATCTTCTGGTGTCGGGCCGGCGCCTACACCAACGACGCGATCCAGGCGCTGGAGCGCGACATTTCGCCAAAGATGTCGAGACATTTCTCGGCAATCTCGATGAACGAGAAACTGTTTGCCCGCATCGACGACCTCTACCAGCGCCGCGAGAGCCTTGGCCTCGACGCCGAGACCCTGCGGGTGCTGGAGAAGACCTGGAAAGGTTTCGTCCGCTCCGGCGCCAAGCTCGATGCCGAGGGCAAGAAGCGGCTGGCCAAGATCAATGAGGAACTGTCCTCGCTCGGCACGACTTTCGGCCAGAATGTGCTGGCCGACGAGCGCGACTGGGCGCTGTTCCTCGACGTATCAGACCTTGCCGGCCTGCCGGATTTCCTGAAAAGTTCGATGGCCGAGGCCGCCGAGATGCGCGGCCAGAAGGGGCGCTACGCCGTCACTTTGTCGCGCTCGATCTACGAGCCGTTCTCGACCTTCTCGGAACGCCGCGACCTGCGAGAGATCGCCTTCAAAGCCTTCACCATGCGCGGCCAGAATGGCGGCGCTTCCGACAACACGTCAGTCGTGCGCGACATGCTGAAACTGCGCGCCGAAAAGGCCAAGCTGCTCGGCTACGCCTCCTTCGCCGCGCTGAAGCTCGACGACACCATGGCGAAGACGTCGAAGGCGGTGCACGACCTCCTCGATCCGGTCTGGGAAAAAGCGCTGGAGAAGGCCGCAGCCGACCAGAAGGAGTTGGAGCGGCTGGCAACGGAGGCCGGCAGCAACGAAAAATTCGCCGCCTGGGACTGGCGCTTCTACCAGGAAAAGCTGCGCGCGGAAAAATTCGCTTTCGACGAGGCGGAGCTGAAACCCTATCTGCAGCTCGACCGCGTCATCGACGCCTGCTTCGATGTCGCGACAAAACTCTTCGGCATCACCTTCGAGGAGAAGAAGGGCATCGTCGCCTGGCACCCCGACGCGCGTGTCTTCGTGGTGAAAAACGCCGATGGCAGCGAGCGCGGCCTGTTCCTCGCCGATTATTTCGCGCGGCCCTCGAAGCGTTCCGGCGCCTGGATGAGCGCGCTGAAGTCCGGTTATAAGCTTGGCCACGGCTCGAAGCCGGTGATCTACAACATCATGAACTTCGCCAAGCCGCCGGCCGGCGAGCCGGCACTGCTGTCGGTCGACGAGGCGAAGACGCTGTTCCACGAATTCGGCCATGCGCTGCACGGCATGCTGACCGACGTCACCTGGCCGTCAGTGTCCGGCACTTCGGTCAGCCGCGATTTCGTCGAACTGCCCTCGCAGCTCTACGAACACTGGCTAACCGTCCCGGCTGTGCTGGAAAAACATGCGCTGCATGTCAAGACCGGCAAGCCGATGCCAAAGGCGCTGCTCGACAAGATGCTGGCCACGCGCACCTTCGGCGCCGGCTTCGCCACGGTCGAATTCACGTCTTCCGCCTTGATGGACATGGCCTATCACGCCCGGCCCGATGCCCCACAGGAACCGCTTCGTTTCGAAGCCGAAACGCTCGATAAGCTCGACATGCCCGACACCATCGCGATGCGCCACCGCACCCCGCATTTCGGCCATGTCTTCTCGGGCGACGGCTATTCGGCCGGCTACTATTCCTACATGTGGTCGGAAGTGCTGGACGCCGATGCCTTCGCCGCCTTCGAGGAGACCGGCGATCCCTTCAACCCGACACTGGCCGAACGGCTGAGGAAGAACATCTACGCCGCCGGCGGCTCGAAGGACCCGGAAGAACTCTACACCGCGTTTCGCGGCAAGATGCCGTCGCCGGAAGCAATGATGGTCAAGCGCGGGCTGGTGTAGCGCCAGCCTTTCCCTTCTCCCCCTGTGGGAGAAGGTGGATCGGCGCGCAGCGCCGAGACGGTCGAGGGGTGTTCCAGCGGAGTGAGGCGTTGGCGAGAGGCCCAGTCGTGGCTTGGTAAGCGATGACGCCAAGCTGGAACACCCCTCATCCGACCCTCGCTTCGCGAGGCCACCTTCTCCCACAGGGGGAGAAGGAAGAACCCTACACCTTCCACGGATCCGCCACCCTTGGCCACACCGGCCGCGTCAGCTTCCTGTAGTCCGTCACCGCCGGATTACTAGGATACGAACTCGGCGCGGAGACATAAATAATCTCCGCCGCGATCGGCTCGAAGCCGGCATAAAAATGGTTGGTCGACTTGATCAGCAAGATATCCTTGCTCATCGGATCGACGCCGATATTGGAGAAAATGTCCGGCTCGAAAGTCTGGGTGCGGTTGGTGTTGAGGAGGATGTCGACCTCGGTGCCTTCGATCCGGATTAGTGCGGTTGGCCCGAGCGTCACCCGGCTCGGCCCGAAACTCTGCCAGCCCTCCGGAACGGCCTTCAGCACCTTGACGCGCGCGTCGATCGGCTCGCCAGCCAATGGCCCGGCCTTACCGCCAAAGCGCAGATCGATGACGGCTCCCTCGCCCGCCGCCTGACAGAAGGTCACGGCGATCGGATCCCAGATCGTCGCCACGCCGACATTGTTCAGGCCACGTTCCAGCATGGCGCGCAGCACGACCGTACCGTCGCCGGCAACGCCGCCGCCGGGGTTGTCCCAGATGTCTGCAATCACCACCGGCTTGCTCGGATTTTCGGCGCGAACAGCCAAGGCGCGATCTATGCCGTCCTCGGTGCTCAGCATCGTCATCGCCGTCTCTTCGCGCAAGGCATAGAGCTCGCGTCCCAGCCGCTCCGCCAGCGCGTCACCCTTGGCCTTGTCATTGTCGGTGACGACAAGGATGCGCGTGCCCATTTCCGGCACGTCGGCGGCCATGAAGCCGTGGACGACGGAGACCGACAGCACGCCGTCCTTGCCGTGCAGCGCTTTGATGCGATCGACGAAGGAGCGCATCGGCTCGCGGCTGGTCGGCAGCACCTGGATCATGCGGCAGTCGAAGGTCGAGATGACAGGTTTGATCTCACCGCGCGCGGCGGCCAGCCCCAGCTCGACGACATGCTCGCCGCGTTCGTAGAAATCAGTGTGCGGGAATTCAAGGAAGTAGGCCATGATATCGGACGCCGCCACGCGCTTTGGCGTCAGATGGCTGTGCGGGTCGAACTCGGAAGCGACCACCACATCCGGTCCGACGATTGCCCGCACACGTTCCAGCAGATCGCCCTCGCAATCGTCATAGCCTTGCGCCACCATGGCGCCATGCAGCCCGAGGATGACGGCGTCGACCGGCAGTGCCGCCTTCAACTGGTCGAGGATTTCGTCGCGCAGCGCCTCGAAGGTCTGCCGCTGCACCAGGCCGCCAGGCTCGGCCCAGGTCGCGGTGCCCTCGATCACGGTCAGGCTTTCTTTCGCCGCACGCCGCCGCAAGGCGACGATCGGCGAGGAGCACAGCGTCGGCGTGTCCGGATGCTTGCCCGGCCCGGCATAGAACGCCATCTCGAACGAGGCCCGGTCGGTCGGCACCGGCGAGAAGGTGTTGGTTTCCGTCGCCAGCGAGGCGGTGAAGATGCGCATACAAGCTCCGTGGAATGCTAAGTCTATTTGACGGCCCCGAGCGCCAGGCCTCGGACCAGGTAGCGCTGCAGCCAGATGAACAGGATCGCCACCGGCAAGGTCGCCAGCAGTGTCGCCGCCATGACGTGGTGCCACTCGATCGTGTAGCGGCCGGCGACTAGCGAAAAGACCTGGATCGGCAGCGTGTAGCTTTCCTGGCTGCGCAGCATGGTCAGCGCCACGACGAACTCGTTCCAGGCATTGATGAAGGTGAAGATCGCGGTCACCGCGATCGCCGGCAGGCAGAGCGGCAAGAACACTTTGCGCAGCGTCAGCCAGCGGCCGGCGCCTTCCATCCAGGCCGCTTCCTCCAGGTCGCGCGGAATGGTGTCGAAATAGCTCTGCAGCATCCACACGGTGAAGGCAACGTTGAAGGCCATGTAGATGAAGCCGAGCGCCGTCGTCGATTCGACCAGCCCCCAGGCGGCCATCAGCCGGAACAGGCCGAGCACCAGCACGATCGGGGAGATCATCTGCGAGATCAGCAGGAACTGGCGGAAGGCGCCATAGCCGGCAAAGCGAAAGCGCGACATGGCGTAGGCGGCGGGAACGGAGATGAGGATGGCGCCGACCGTGGCGATGACCGAGACGTAGAGCGAATTGGCTAGCGCCTGCCCGAAACCGGTCGCCACCCACATGTCGGCGAAATTCGACCAGCGGAACTCGCTCGGCCACCATGTCGGCGACAGCACCTCCTGCCGTGGCTTGACCGCGGTCAGGAACATCACCGCGAAGGGAAAGAGCGTCACCACGATCAGCGGCGCCAAAAGCAGCCAGGCGATGACGGTGCGTTTGAGCTTGCTGTTCATGTGCGCTGCTCCCGCATCGCCAACCGCACATAGATCATGGTGAAGACCAGCAATATGGCGAACATCACCAAGGACACCGCGGAGGCTTCGCCGAGTTTGCCGATGCGGAAAGCGAGCTTGTAGAGGTGGGTGACCAATATGTCGGTCGAGTTGGCCGGCCCGCCCTGCGTCATCACCCAGATGATCGGGAAGGAATTGAAGACGTAGATGGTGTTGAGCACGATGGCGATGTTGATGAACGGTTTTAAGAGCGGAAAGGTGATCTCGCGGAACTGCTGCAGCGGCGTCGCCCCTTCGAGCGCCGCCGCCTCGTAGAGATCGTCGGGGATCGACGACAGGCCGCCGAGGAAGATCGTTGTCGTGAATGGCACCGTCACCAATATGCCGATCAGCACCTGCATCGGGAACGCCGTCTCGGCGCTGGCCAGCCACTGGATGTTGTGATCGATCAGGCCAAGCCCGAGCAGCGCCGAATTCAGCATGCCGCTTTCGCCGCTGAGTGCCCAGCGCCAGACCACCGCCGTCATGGTCAGCGACACCGCCCAGGGCAGCATGATGATGACGCGGGCGATGCCGCGGCCATAGAAATCGGTGTTGAGGATCATCGCCACCGGCACCGACAGCAGCAGCGCGCCGCCGACCACCAGCACGGTCCACAGGCCGGTGCGCCAGAGTGCAGCGACGAAGTCGGGATCGGCTGCGAGTGCCGCGAAATTGGTGAGCCCACTGAACTCGCGCAACTGGCCGAAGCGGTTGACGTCATGCGTCGAAATCTGGATCAGGTCCCAGACCGGCCAGAAGATGACGACCGCCGCCAGGAACAGGCTGGGCAAGGTCAGGAGATAGGGCAGGAAACGATTTTGCATCGGCTGACCTGGCTGGCGAATCCAAAATTCGCAACGGCAAGATGTGGCGCGCCCCGCCTGAGTCTGGGGCGCGCCACGGGGCGCAGGGAGATACGCCCTATTTCTTCAGCACCGCGTTGGCCTTCGCCGCCGCGTCCTTCAGGCCTGCCTCGGGGTCGCCGCCGAGATAGATCTTCTGCATGGCGTCGGACGTGATCTGGGCGACTTCTTCCCAGCCCGGAATGACCGGCGCGAAGCGGGCGTCGGGCAACAGCGCGGTGAAGGCGGCGAGATCAGCATTGTTGACGTAATAATCCATCTTGGCCTCTTCCTTGTTCACCGGCAGGAAGCCTTCGCCTTGCGTGAACTTGGCGCGCTGCTCCGTGGTGAACAGGAAGTCCATCAGCTTCCAGGCCTCATCCTTGTTCTTGGAGTTCTTGAACATGATCATGGAATCGGTGACGCCGTAGGTTCCGCGCGCGCCGGTCGGGCCGGCCGGAATGGCGGCGACGCCATATTTCAGGGTCGGGGCCTCATCCTTGATCTGGTTGGACAGGAAGGGCGCGGTGATCATCATGCCGACCTTGCCCTGCTTGAACAGGTTCTGCACATCCTCGCGGTTGTTGGAGGTGACGCCGGGCTCGGTCAGCCCCTCGTCGATCATCGACTTGTAGAGCTTGGCGGCTTCCAACGCGCCCGGCGTGCCGAGGCCCGACGTGCCGTCCTTGTTGAGGATCTCCGCGCCTTGCGACCACATGGCGTAGTAATAATAGACGTCGGTCTCGATCTCCTTGCCCTGCAGGCCAAAGCCGAATGCGCCGGTTCCCAGCGCCTTGATCTTGCGCGCATCGTCCTGCAGCTCGGTCCAGGTTGCCGGCGGCTTGGCGATACCGGCCTTCTCGAACAGCTCCTTGTTGTAATACATGGCGCGCGCCGAGGCGGCGATCGGCAGGCCGTAGGTCTTGCCGCCCATGATCGAGGGCGACAGGAAGGTGTCGATGAAGCGGCCTTTGAATTCCGGCGTGATGTAGCCGTCGAGCGGCTCGGCGACATCCTGCTGGACGAAGTCGATCAGCCAGCGTGTGCCGATGATCGACAGATCCGCATTGGTGCCGGCGGTGATGTCCGTGGTCAGTTTCTGCAAAAGCACATCCCACGGCACCACTTCGAACTTGACCGTAATGCCGGGGTTCTTCGCCTCGAACTCCTTCTTGACCGCTTCGAAATACGGACCGGTCTTGGCGCTGTATTCGGCGACGGTGACGCGCACTTCACCTGCGTTCGCCTGCGCCGCGAGGGCCAGCATGCTCATTCCGGCCATCAGGCCGACAGTCCATTTGGCAAGGCTCATCTGATCTCTCCCATTGTTCCGCGCATTTGCGCTCCTTGTGCCGATGGCTGGCACAAGATTTATGTGACTTTCCTACATTATCGAGGAATTCAGCGCATGCAAGCGGATTATCATGTTGCTTAATTACATTCTTTTCAGTAGCCTGCCGGCATCTGCCAGACCTGCGGGAGGAGCAAGCGCCGTGGTTTCGAAAGCCGAATTTGAAGGCCGCACTGTCGTCGTCACCGGTGCCGGCGGCGGCCTTGGCTCGGCGATCGTCGCATTGCTGGCGGGCAGGGGCGCCCGGGTGGTCGGCTGCGACCAGTCGCAGGAGGCGCTGGCAAGCCCGCACCTTGCCTCGCACCATGTCTTCAACCTTCTCGACCGGGCTTCGATCGAGGCGGGGATCGCCGCCGTGCTGGACAAGGACGGCGTGCCCGACATCCTGATCAACAATGCCGGCTGGACGCGCGCCGAGACGATTTCCGCGCTCAATGCCGACAGAATAGAGCACGAGCTCGACCTCAATCTGACCGGTGTGATGACATTCGCCGACCCTATCGCCAAGGCGATGGCCGCGCGCGGGTCAGGCAGCGTCGTCTTCATCTCCTCCGTCAACGCCATCGCGCATTTCGGCAATCCGGCCTATGCCGCGGCCAAGGCCGGCATCAACGCCTATGCCAAGGCGATCGCCGTCGAGCTTGGCCGCAGCGGCGTGCGCGCCAATGTCGTCTGCCCCGGATCGATCCGCACCGCCGCCTGGGACCATCGCCTCGCCAAGGACCCGCAAATCCTCGGCAAGCTCAAGCGGCTCTATCCGCTCGGCCGCATCGTCAATGCCTCGGAAGTGGCCGAAGCCGTGGCTTTCCTTGCCTCGGAGCGCGCATCGGGCGTAACAGGCGTCGTGATGCCCGTGGATGCGGGGCTGACCGCCGGCTGCCTGCCGTTCATCGACGACATATTGGGAGCGTGACCATGACCGACGTCCTGTTTCGCAACCTGTCGAAATCCTTCGGCCAACACAGGATCCTCGAGAACATCGATCTCGATATCAAGACTGGCGAATTCGTGGTGCTGGTCGGCCCGTCTGGCTGCGGCAAATCCACCTTGTTGCGCATGCTGGCCGGCCTGGAGACGATCAGCTCGGGCGATCTTCTCATCGGCGGCACACGCGCCAACGATCTGCCGCCGCAGCAGCGCAACATCGCCATGGTGTTCCAGTCCTATGCGCTGTTCCCGCATTTGAAGGCCTCGGACAATATCGGCTTCGGCCCGAAGATCCGTGGCGAGAGCCGCGCCGCGATCGACGACAAGGTCAAGAAGGCCTCAGGCGTGCTCAACCTCTTCTCCTATCTCGACCGTTATCCGCGTCAGCTCTCGGGCGGCCAGCGCCAGCGTGTCGCCATGGGCCGCGCCATCGTGCGCGAGCCGTCGGTGTTCCTGTTCGACGAGCCGCTCAGCAATCTCGACGCGCAATTGCGCGTGCAGATGCGCACCGAGATCAAGGCGCTGCACCAGCGGCTGAAATCGACCATCGTCTATGTCACCCACGACCAGATCGAGGCCATGACCATGGCCGACCGCATCGTCGTGATGGATCGCGGCCGGATCCAGCAGGTCGGAGCACCACTCGAACTCTATGACAAGCCGGCCAACAAGTTCGTCGCCGGCTTCCTCGGCTCGCCATCGATGAGCTTTGTCTCCGGGGCCCTCAAGACAACGCCCGAGAAAAGCTGGTTCGAATCGGCGGGTGGCGGGCGGCTTGCGCTTGCCGGCAAGGCAGCATCCGCGGGCAATGCGGTAGAGGCCGGCATTCGGCCCGAGCATTTCATCATCGGTGAAGCCGCCGACGCCATGGCGCTCAAGGTGGATGTCGTCGAGCCGACTGGCTCCGAAACCCATGTCTATGGCGCGATCGGCGCGGATACTGTACGCGCCGTGTTCCGCGATCGGGTACCGGTCAGGCCAGGTGACCTGCTGCCGGTCTCGGTCGATCCCGGCAACATCCATCTGTTCGACAAAGCGACGGGCCTGCCGCTATAAGGCCTACCCCTGCGAAGGCAATGGCATGAAGACGAAGCGACAAACATGAAGACGCCGGCCGACATCATCACGCGGCTGCAGCTGATGTCGCAGGACGGCACCAAGTCGGATCGCCGGCTGGCTAGCCTTGTGCTCTCCGATCTCGATTTTGCTTCCAAGGCGGCCATCTCCGAGATTGCCGCGCGCGTCGGTGTCAGCGAGCCGACGGTGACCCGCTTCTGCCGCAATCTCGGCTGCGAGGGGCTGCGCGACTTCAAATTCTATCTGGCGCAGGCCATCGCCATCGGCGGCCAGTATCTCTCGCCCGAGCCGCTGAGCCGCGATGCGCGTGAGCAGCGCATCGCCTCGGCCATCACCGAAGCCGCGATCTCGGCCATCCAGCGCGCCAGCGAGAACCTCGACATGACGACGCTGGTCGCCGTCGCCGAGCGGCTTGCGACGTCGGGCAATGTGCTGTGCATCGGTTCCGGCGGCATCTCCTCGATGATGGCGACGGAGATGCAGAACCGGCTGTTCCGGCTCGGCCTGCCGGTGCTGGCGCAGATCGACGGCCAGTTGCAGCGCATGTACGCCGCCGTCGCCACTCCGGACACAACCGTGGTCGCTTTTTCGGTGTCCGGCTATGCCCGATCGGTCATCGAGGCGGTGCAGGTCGCCCAGCAATACGGCGCCACCACGGTCGCCATCACCGCACCCGATTCGGCGCTGGCCAAGGCCGCAGACACGGTCATCCATTTGCAGCCGCTCGAGGACGGCAACATCTACAAGCCGACATCGTCGCGCTACGCGCTGCTGGCAATCGTCGACATGATCGTGACATCGGTTGCCGAGACGCGCGGCCCGAAGGTGCTGGAGAATTTGCGCCGCATCAAGCAGAGCGTGAACACGCTGAAGGTTGATGATCCACGGCTGCCGCTGGGGGATTGAGTGCGACCGGGGTGATTGCGCCGAGCTAAGGCCCCCTCGGCAAACCGGGCTTCGGGCCGAGCGCCTCAACGCGCTGCGCCAGCGCCTCCGGATCACCCGCGACATGCAGCGTCTTGAGCCGTGCCGTGCCACCCGCGACCACCGAAACAGCCGACCCCGGCACACCCAGCGCCTTGGCGACCAACTTCTCCAGCGCTTGATTGGCGGCGCCGTTCTCCGGCACGGCACGGACCCGCGCCTTGAAATGGCTTCGCCCGTCCGCCGATGTTTCGACGCCTTCCAACCTGTCCACGGAAGATTTTGGCGTCAGCCGCAAGAACAGATCGATGCCGTTCTCGCGGGTACGAAAGCATGAACTGGCGGCGGAGCTCACATCGGGCCGATGCCAAACAGCGGCTGGACGGTGTAATTCAAGAACACGCTGATGAATGTCAGCGCCAGCAGCAGGACGATCGGCGAGATATCGACGCCGCCGAGATCGGGCAGGAACCGGCGGATCGGCCGTAACGCCGGCTCGGTCAGCCGATATAGCATGGTACCGATCGAATTGACGGCCTGGTTGCGCGAATTGACAACGTTGAAAGCGTAGAGCCAGGAGAAGATGGCCGCGCCGATTATGATCCACCAATAGATGTTGATTGCGGTATGCAGCGTGTAAAAAACTGCGATCATCTCTTGCTCCTTGCGAATGCGCGACATGTAGCCACTGCCGGCCCGACCGGCAAGGGCCGGCCATGTTCCGCACGGCAGGCGGCGATTGGTGAGGGGGAAATTTCGGCAAAACGCCGCCTTGACAGAAATCCGCCGCGCCCGATAAATGCGCCATCCGTTGGACGGGGCTGTAGCTCAGCTGGGAGAGCGCGTCGTTCGCAATGACGAGGTCAGGAGTTCGATCCTCCTCAGCTCCACCATCGGATCATCTCGAAGTTTTGGTTGTCTCTGACAGATAGGGCCGCCCGCGCACAGGGCAAGGCGTGCTCGATTGGCACCGCATCCTGACGCCTGTTCATTGATCTTGTCGCGCGCGCTACCCAATTCCCGGGCACGACAGGTTCACTCGGCAGTATCCTCCTTGCGGTGCCGTCCCTGTTCCTCGACCGCTTTCAACCGCACGACTGAAACCGAACAAAAGGCCCGCGCCACGACTTTGGTCGAGACGCTGCCAAGGTGCCGGCGAATTGCCGAGGAAGACCGGGCACCGACGACGATATGTCCGACGTCGTTGTGCTCGGCATAGTTGAGGATCGCATCGGCGGGGCTGACAGCCTCCAGCACATGATAGCTGATGCGGTCCTCCGGCATATGCAGCGGATGCGCCCAGTCCTTCAATGCCACGAGCCGCTTCACGTAGGCCGAGCTTCCTGATTCGTCAGTCGCTGGCGTGTCGCCGATGATCTCGGTCTTCAGCACAGTCACGCAGGCCAGCCAGGAATCCTCCCTCGACGCTAGCACACGCGCGGTTTCATTCAGTACCTCGCGTGCCAGCGCATCGCTTCCGTTGGCCAGATCGACGGCGGCGAGGACAATTGATGGCCCAGCTTGCCCCCTCGGACCTGCCGGTCTTCCCACAAGCGATTTGTCGTCCACCTTGCGAAACAGATTGGCGATCGCGGCCCACATCCCCTTCTCCGGGCGCGCGCGCCCCTTGGCCACCACGACCTGGTCGGGGTTCCGGAGATCGGAGAGGACATGCGCCGCCTCGCTATATCGCCGAGACCTGTCCACCTCCATGCACCGCAGGATGATGGCCTCCAGCCAGCGTGGGATGGCGTCGTTGATGTCTCGCGGCGGCCTGGGGGCATGATAAAGCCTGCGCTTCATGCCGGCGAAAGTCGCCGGACGTCCGAACGGCTCTTCGCCGGTAGCCAGTTGATAGAGGATGCAGCCCAGCGCAAACAGGTCGCTTGCCGGATCGGATCTCTCGCCGAGCACCTGTTCAGGTGAAATATAGGCGGCGGTGCCCATCGGCACGGAGCTTTCCGCGCCGAGAAGATCGGGGAGCTCCGCGTGCCGGGCGAGCCCGAAGTCGAGCAGCACCGCGCCGCGTGTGGCAAGGATGATGTTCTCGGGCTTGAGATCGAGGTGAACCACCTTCTGCCGATGCAGGGCGGCGAGCGCCTTGGCGATCTCGACCCCGAACCTTGTCACCTCGTCCGCTGGCCGTGGCGCATTGTCGATCTCGTCCGCCAGGCTCCTCCCGGTCACGAACTCCATCGCTATGTAGGGAACGTCGGCGAGGCTGCCGGATGCGGCGAAGCGCGGCACATGCGGCCCCGTCAGGCGCTTGAGGATCAGCTCTTCCGTCTCGAAGCCGAGAATGACGGAAACATCGGCGCCCGGATCGAGAAAGGGGATTTTCAGCACAAGCGGGAAATCAAACCGCGGATTGGTCGCCCGCCAGACTCTCGCCATGCCACCGGACGGAAGCCTTTCCACCAACTCGAAACCATCGATCTCCGTCCCTGCTTCAAAGCGCTGCATCGATCGTCTCCAGCAAAACTAGCGGCCGATCTTCAACCGCATGCCGAGCCACGCCGGCAGACCGGCGACCTTGATCTTGCGTTCCGTCTCTTCGTGATCATAGGGAACCCGCACCATGGTGACCTCGCGTCGATCCGTATCGACAACAGCAAAGCACGCCGCCGGATTGCCGTCGCGGGGTTGGCCGACCGCGCCGACGATCACCACATGCCGCGCAAGAGCGGACAAAGGCGCCGCCACATTGTCCAACGGCTGAAAATGGATCGGCCGGCGGCCGGGCAGCGCATAGTAGACGGCTGGCATGTGGGTGTGGCCGCAGAAAATGAAACGAGCGTCGCTTGAAGACAGGCAGCGTTCCGCCGCGTCGACGTCGCGTATGTAAAGCCATTTTGCCGGCCGCTCCGCGCTGGCGTGCACATACAGTCGGTCTTCGGATTGCAGCGAAAGTGGCAGCCGCGCCAGGAAATCGAAATGCGCTGGTGCGAGGCGCTCGCGGGTCCACTGGACGGCGAACCGTGCGTTCTCGGTCATGTCGGTCCGGTTCAGCACCACGGCCTCGTCGTGGTTGCCAAGAACGCAAAGCGCGCCCTGAGCAATCAGGCCAGCAGCTTTCTCGACCACATGGACGGGATCAGGCCCATAACCAACCAGGTCGCCCAAGAGTACCAGCTGGTCTGGCCCAACCTTGTGCACAGCATCGAGCACCGCGTCTAGCGCCTCACGATTGGCATGGATGTCGGACAGGATCGCGACGCGCATTCGACATAATTCCGACGACGGGCAACCATCGCAAGGCACTTGCCACGAATGATTTGATCCGGCTCAGTATCACCATGCTCGCCGCCAGGCTGGAAAACCAGACCCCGGCCACGAGGCTGCCCACCTATTGCACATTGCTGACGATCCAGGCCAAGAGGCCTTTGTCTATGCGAGGGATGCCGGCGCGCTGCCTGATCAACTCGGCGGCATACTCTTCCCGTGACTGCCTGGATACGAACCCCAGTTCGACCGCCGTCTTATAGGCCGCCCGCAAGGCATGAAAATCCTTCGTACACAGAAGCGGTCTTGAATCCTCTTTTTCCATATGGATCAATCTTACGACAGACGTGGGTACCCCCAGCCCTCGACCAACCCTAGCGTCATCACGACGCGAAACCTTTGACTTGAATCAAGCTCGGCCAGCCGGGGAGGCGGTAATGTCCTGCATCAACCGTCGGTCTGTGGAGGGCAGGCGTCTGGTGGCTTCATGCGCTACGGCGTTTGCCGCCGCGATCGCACGATATTTCGTGCGGCAACGTCCATCGAATCAGGATCAATGGTTCTGCGTCTGGCGCATTGAGCAAAGGGGCGTCAAT
Source organism: Mesorhizobium loti (assembly GCA_002356515.1). Classification (NCBI taxonomy): domain Bacteria; kingdom Pseudomonadati; phylum Pseudomonadota; class Alphaproteobacteria; order Hyphomicrobiales; family Phyllobacteriaceae; genus Mesorhizobium; species Mesorhizobium loti. The sequence continues at coordinate 3,871,548 of AP017605.1, forward strand.
TGGACTTATGGCGATGGCCGCTGCCGGAATCGGCGCTATTTTTTTTGAAAGCCATCCCATTAGACTGGCGTTCTCAAATCAGTTTTTTCTGTGTGTTGTGACAAGGCGTTTCGGCGGGGGCGACCGAAGGCGCTATATGGATTCCTGAGTCGAAATGAAGAATTCGCCTGTGAAAGCAAAGACGTGTCCATTCGCGAGAACCTCGCTGCAAATCTCAGACGGCTCTGCAAGGACCATGCCTCCGTTAGCGCGGTATGCCGTGAGTTGGGTATCAACCGCACGCAGTTCGAGCGTTACCTGCAGGGGCAGACCGTACCGAACAAGGCCACTGCCAAGCTGATCTGCGACTACTTCCGCATCGACGAAGCGGAACTCTACCAGGACCCTGGTGCCCCCGAGCCCAGGGACCCCGGCCTGCCGCCGATTTCCGAAAGCCTGTTCAACCAGATGATCCGCCCACCCGCGCCATCGATCGCGGGCGGCACCTATTTCACCTACTTTTCGATCCCGGCCCGTTCCGACCTCTTGATGCGGTCGGTGACCTTCGTGCGGCGCGAAGCCGAACTGGTCACATTCCGCCGGGTGACCGGATGGTCAGAGCGCCGTGGCTCCACATGGGCGCGGGCGCGCGGCAACCACTATGGCGTGGCGATCTCGCGCCTGAACTGGATCTATTTCAGCGGCGTCAACCGACGCCAGACCGGCGAACCCTCGCTGATCTCCGTGCAGTGGGCGCCCATCTCCGAACCGGTGCTGATGGGCAAGGCCATGCTTCTGACCGAGGCTGGACCGGCATTCGTATCGGTCATCATGCGGCAGGATATGTCCGGTATCCGGCCACGACATGCGATCCGCATGGCGCATGTCATTAAGCTTGACGATCCGAGCATCGATCAGCTCGTCGTCAGCCTTGCCCGGGACGGGTTGGGCTAGCTGTCCGGTTACGCTAAATAAGAATAAGAATATCCCGAAAAAGCGTATGCTAGCGACTGCCTACTCCATATCTGAGCAAAATCGATATTTTAGACTTTAACGCCAAGAAAGATATTTTAGACCACGTTGTCTTTACTACAATTTTAACAAACCATTAACTCTTTCGACCTTACCTTTCTTCACGCAGATCCCCCTGTGGGGATCTTTCAACAGATCCCACTGGGGGGTCGGGAAAGGGACGAAAATGGCCAAAAAAGTGAACAATGCCCCGAAGCTGACGGTCGCCGCAGGCACGCAGACCGTCTTCTTCTCGCAGGGCATGCACTACAACAAGCGCTGAAGTCGTTCGGCGCCGATCGGCTCTTCGCTTGTCGGCGCCTCACACTCGCAAACGGCATTCAGCATCATGAAAATGCGCTCTTCAAAAACGCTTGTTTTCTATCCCGGGACCAACAAGGTCACGGCCTGCAACTTCCTGACCAGAAGCGTCTTCGAATGCAGCCCCGAGGTGATCGGCCTTCTTGCATCCTGGGACGAATGGGCCTCCACAGCGGAAATCGCACGCACCCACGGATGGTCGAAATCCGACCTCAATGCCGTCGTCCCGCAGTTGCTTGATTTTTCCGCACTGGTCACCGCCGGTTCGCCGCTGGCCGAACAGGAAACGAAATTCTCAGGACAGTGGAACTGGGGCATCCCGACCGCGCTGATGCATTTCTGCGTCCAGGACTCGGAGTTCATGACCATTGAACAGGCCGAGGCACGCCAGATCGAACGCGCCGGTCACGTCGCTCAGCCCGACCTCCTGCTCAAGAATGCCACGGGTGCCATCCGGCTGCCGAACGCACTCGACGACAACGAACTTCTGAGCCTGATGGCGCGGCGCCGCACCAACCGCACCGCGGCCGCGCCCACCATCACCGCGCAGCAGCTTTCCGACTGCCTGTTCGCCGGCATGGGTATTACCGGCGAAACCAGCAACTGCGTCGGGGCCCTGCCGCTTGGCATGACCCCTTCGGGCGGGGCACGCAACCCCTATGAGGCCTATGTGGTTGTGCTTGGCGTCGAGGGTCTGGAGCCCGGCGTCTATCATTATTCGGCCGCCGATCACGACCTCGGCAGGATCTCGGCCAACCATCTGCCGAAGATCTCCGAACTGGTCGGCGGGCAGGAATGGGCTGACGCCATGCCGTGCCTGATCCTGCTTTGCGCCAGGCTCGACCGCACCATGTGGAAATATGAGGATGCCAACGCCTATCGCGTCGTGCTGATCGAGGCCGGCCATATCGGTCAGAACATGATGCTGGCGGCGACCAGGCACGGTCTGTCGGCCTGCCCGACGGCAGCGCTCAGCCATTCGGTGATCAAGCGCCTTCTCGGCCTCGACCGCCTCACCGACGCACCCATCTATGCGTTGACCCTTTCGACCCCGGAACCAAGCCCGCATTCGGCGGGTCAGTCACTTAATTAGCCGTCTTATTATATCTGTTGTAGCCGGTACGCGTTCCCTGAGTTCCACCCAGATGACAGGAGAGGCACGTGGCAAATCAGTCCCTACGTCAGTCAGAGATCGATAGCCTTCAATATATCGCGACGATGAGCAATGAGCTGGTGCAGATGGCCGAAGCAAGCCGTTTTCCCATGATCTCTTATCTGCTCGGCATGGCCTATGCCGAAGCCTTCGATGTCCTGCGCGGCGCGCGGCCGGCAAGGCATGCCCAGCTCAGCGGCAACCCGATGCACTCCAAGCCAAAGGAAAACCACGCTCAGCCAAGGAGAGCGTAGCGGATGCAAGCATCAGCCCTGTGCGCGCCGGCAGGCTCTACGCCGAACCGGTGGGGGACACTGTGCGCGCTGCAAGGCCTGCTGCCGCTCCTGAAAAAGGCCGCCGCCGACCTTGACCGGCCCGACATGGTCTACTGGTTCGCGCAGGCCGACGCCGGGCTTGCCAACATCATCAGGGGCCGGCCATCCGATGCCGCGGCGATCCCCGCCTTGATCGCCCGCAGCCCGCAAATGGACTTTATGCATAAAGATTTGAGGGGGCCCCACCAATGAACATGATCGCACCCATCAGGAGCGCCGACGCCAGGGACAGCGTCTTTGGTCGGCTCCAGGCCCTGATCGCCAGCCGGCCGGCATCGCCGGATGCCGCACGCGTCGAGGCCCGGCACCTGATTTCCCTGGCGATGGCCGACACCTGGCAGGCCGACAGCCTGTGGGGCGCGGCGGACGCCTTTCACGCCCATTTCGATTTCATGATGCAGACCATTGGGATCAATGGCGCCGACGATCCGAACCTCAGGATCCTGCGCACGAAATGCCGCTTCTACCTGGAGCAGGTCGAAGCCCTGTGCCAGTCAATGAGCCACTGACTGCGGTTCTTACGGAGGTCGCACGCTACCAGTATATGGTCGCGCCAAGCCCTTGCTCTAATTCCGCAAATTGAACACGAACGGCGCCGTGCGGCTGACGCGCGCGCCGAGTCGCGGCGGCGGGGCCGGCACCGTTGCGCCCTGCAGCACGGCGAGCGCGGCGCGGTCGAGGTCAGGATCGCCCGAAGAACGGGCCACGCGGGCCGACATCACCCTGCCGGATGCATCCACCGTGAAGGTCACGTTCACATTGCCCTGCGCGCCCCTGGATTTCGCGGCACTGGGATAACGCTTGTGCCGATTGATCCATGCCGTCAGCCGGGATTCCCACTTGGCCGGGCTGACGCCTGAAACCCCGGCCGCCGATTTCGGCGCGGCCGCCCTGGCCGCCGGCTTTGTCTCGGCGCTTGCGGTGGCAACGGTCTTTGCCGGCTCGGCCTCTTCCTTCTTTGGCCGCGGCTTGGGCTTTTCGACCGGCTTTTTCGCCTTGGCCTGGACCGGTTTCTTTTCCTTGGGCTCCTCGACCGGCTTTGGCTGCGGCAGCGGAACGACGACCTCTGGCGTCACGGCCTCGGCGATGTCGGGAATGACCGCATCCGGCGGCGGCTGATCGACCGGTTCGGCCTCGGCTGTCTCGGTCTGCTCGGTCTTGTCGGGCGGCACCGTTTCCGGTTGCTCGACGGTCGGCTCGGCCTGTTCGGCCACTTTCTCGGGCTCGGCCTCAGTGACCTTTTCGGTCTCCTCGACGGGTTTGGTCTGGTCGGGCATCGCCGCATCCAGCATCGCGGCCTGTACGGGCACCGCCGGCGTCACCACCATCGGCGCCATTTCGATCACCGGGGCCGGCGGCGGCCCGCCATCCATCTCGATCGGACTGAAGCTCTGCACCGCATAGGCGACCGCGACATGGGCGCCAAGCACCAGCACCGCCGCACCCGTCCACAAGCCAAGATCGCGCCAGCCGAAGCGCGACAACTGCATCGTGGGCAAGGCGGCGGACTGTCTCATGGCGCGGCCGATCCCGCTGGAGCGGGTGCCGGTGCATCGGCCGCGGGCGCCGTCTCCAGCCCGACCAGTGCGATCTTCAGATAGCCGGCGCCGCGCAGCAGGTTCATCGCCTCCATCAGGTCGCCATAGGCGACCGCCTTGTCGGCGCGCAGGAAGATGCGCGTCTGCTTGTCGCCCTTGGTCTTGGCTTCCAGCGTCGCCGCGAAGGCCGGACGCGGCACGCTGTCGTTGCCGATCGCCAGCGTAAGATCATCCTTCAAGGTCAGGAACAGCGGCGTTTCGGGCCGGGGCGCCGGCGTCGCGGTCGAGCCCGGCAAGTCGACATTGACGTCCACCGTCGCCAGCGGTGCGGCGACCATGAAGATGATCAGCAGCACCAGGATGACGTCAATGAAGGGCGTGACGTTGATCTCGTGGCTCTCCTCGAGATCGTCGTCCATGATCTGTCGGATTCTGCTTCCCATGGCGTCGCTACTCCGCCGCCAGCGCCGTCGCCGGCGCGACCGTGCGCAAATCCAGGTCACGGCTGACCAGCCTCTCGACGCCCGCCGAGGCATCGGCGAGTATCTGCCGGTAGCCGGCAATCGAGCGGGCGAAGACGTTGTAGATGACGACGGCCGGTATCGCCGCGACAAGACCCATCGCGGTTGCCAGCAATGCCTCGGCGATGCCGGGCGCGACCACGGCCAGATTGGTGGTCTGCGCCTGCGAAATGCCGATGAAGGCGTTCATGATGCCCCAAACCGTGCCGAACAGGCCGACGAAGGGTGCCGTGGAACCGATCGTCGCCAGCATGCCGGTGCCGCGTGACATGCGCCGCGACGCTGCCGCCTCGATGCGCGACAGGCGCGAAGAGACCCGTTCCTTCAGCCCGTCGCCACCGACATGGTCGAGCGCCCCGGCCGAAAGCGCGGCCTCTTCCTCGGCCGCCCGCACCAGAAGCGCGCCAGGGCCGCCGCTACGGTCGAGCGCGCGGCTGGCCTGCTTCAAGGTGGCGGCCTCGCCGATCGCGCGGACGGCACTGCTGATGCGCAGCTTGCCGCCGAAAATCTCCAGCGATTTGGCCAGCCATATCGTCCAGGTGACAAGCGAGGCGAAGGCCAGTCCGACCATCACCGCTTTCACGATGATGTCGGCGGCCATGAACATGCCCCATGGCGACAGATCGTGCGGCAGGCTCAGCTCCATCGCCCCCGCGGGCGCGGCCCCGGTCGGTGCCGCCGGCGCCATGGTGGCCGGTGCTGCGGCCGCCGGTGTGGCAGGCGCTGGTGTAGAGGGTGCCGGTGCGACAGGCGCTGGTGCGAGTGGAGCAGCAGGTGCCATCGCTGTGGGCGCGGCGGGTTCCTCGACTGCCGGGGCAGCGCCAGCCGGCTGTTCCTGGGCCGTGGCGCTGCCGCCTGCCAGGATGACGGATGCGACCAACACGGCCAACAAACTGGTTCTAGACAACCGCTTCTTCCTTGTTCCCACAGCGGCCAGCCGCTTTCTGTTTCCCGCCGCCTCGGCCTACTGCACGTAGCCGACGGGCTGGCCGGTGACGGGATGCGCGAACACGCCCATCTCGACGCCGAAAATGCCCTTGAGCACGTCGCCGCGCATGATTTCGCCTGGCGTGCCGCGGGTCAGCAGCTTGCCGTCCTTCAGCGCGATCAGCTCGTCGCAATAGCGCGCCGCCATGTTGGGATCGTGCAGCACGACGACGACGCACAGGTCGCGTTTGCGGCTGAGTTCCTTGACCAGCCCCAGCACCTCGACCTGATGGGCGATGTCGAGTGCTGAGATCGGCTCGTCGAGCAACATGACGCCGGCATTCTGCGCCACCAGCATGGCAAGCCAGGCGCGCTGGCGCTCGCCGCCGGACAATTCATCGACCAGCCGGTCGGCAAAACCGTCCATGTCGGTCAGCGCAAGCGCCTCCTCGACATGGCGCCTGTCTTCCGCGCTGAAGCGGCCGAGCGCGCCATGCCAGGGATAGCGCCCGAGCGTCGCCAGTTCGCGCACGGTGAGGCCGGTTGCGGCCGGCGTCGTCTGCGGCAGATAGGCGAGCGCGCGGGCGAGCTCACGGGCGCCCCATTGCGGCAGCGGCCGTTTGACGAAAGTGATGGCGCCCGAGCTTGCCGGCTGCTGGCGGGCCAAAAGCTTGATCAGCGTCGACTTGCCCGAACCATTGTGACCGATTAGCCCGTAGACGCGCGAGCGTTGCAGTTCGAGCGAAACCGGACCGAGCAGCGTCCGCTCGCCGACGGCAAACCGCACCGCGTCGATATGAAAGGCCGTCTCGGCTCCAGCCACGGTCATGGTTCTTCTCCGGTGCGGCCGCCCGCATTTCCAATTTCTGGCCTCGGCGGTCCGATGCCCGGTTGACTATGAAACATGACCTTACTAGTCAACATTGAAGATGACTGCAACAATCAACAAATCGTCGTGGCAGTCAATATCGCGGCGAAATTCGCAAAGGCGGGGGCGCAGCGGATGATCACTGGACGGGAACCGATCTGGCGGAGTGAACCTGTGCGCAAGGGCCTGCTGATCGCAACGACACGCCGCTGATCGAGACGCCGCAGTCGATCTCGGTGATCGCCCAGGACTAGATCGAGGCGCAGGCGATTGACAATCTCGGCGGCGTCCTGCGCTACACGCCCGGCGCCACCGGCGATCTCTACGGCACCGACAATCGCGGCCTCGGCCTGCAACTGCGCGGCATTTCGAACGCCAATGAACCTAAAATCAGCTTTTGCTCTTATGTGCGGGTTTCAAGGCTTGGATGCAGGAACTATCAGAATTCAGGACATTTCAGTTTCGGCAATGTCTAGGGGTCGGCGAGAGGTTTCCACCTGCGATAGAATAGCTGGCATCAAACGGCACATGCTGCCGCGTGGCATGCCTCGCCCCAAAGCCCGCCAGCGGAGCCAGCGGGCTTGAGTATGAGGTGTCCATATCAGGGTCAGCTTAGAAAGGTCGCCGATGCCGCCAACCTGACAGTCGCGCTATCAGTCGTCACCCCCGCCACCACCGCCGCCTTCTCCACCCCCGCCACCGTCTCCACCACCGCCACCGCCGCCGTTGTCGCCCCCTGTATGGTCGCCGTCATGGTGGTCACTGCCGTCATGACTGGAGTTCTCGGCCTGATCGTCGTCACCCTGTTGCTGGCCGGCGGTGACACTGTCGTCGCTCTGGTCGCCGTTGCTGGCTTCGCTTTCGACCGCATTATCGTCGTTCTGTTCGCCGGTGCTGGCATCCTGGCTTTCATGATTGGATACGATGGCAGTCGCTGGACCACCGTGATCGGAGACCTGATTTGCGAATGCATTCGCCGTCACGAGAACGCCTAGAACACCGACCGAGGACGCTAATAGCAAGGGAAACGTTTTCATCGATTCCTCCAATATAGCTTCCCACCCCACCGTGACCGAATCGATTTATTGGCCAGCGTATATTACCACTCACTTAAGTGCAGAGAAGCAATTTTAGCGACAGCTAAAGCTGAGAGTGCATGTCGCGAGCGTGCTCGGGCCCAGCGGGTACCGCTGGCAAGGCTCGCACCAGGACCCGATCCATGCCGACGGCGTCTATCGGCGGCTTCATGACGCCCAGCATCTGGTATCGGCGTATTGAACGATTATGGTTGGTCGAAAACAGGGAACCATCGATGATCAGGGCAACACCCTTCGACTACCCCTATGACGGCAGGCTGGTGGCCGAAAACACCGCACTTGTCGTCATCGACCTGCAGCAGGATTTCCTGTCGACCACGGGCTACTTCGCCCGAAAGGGATATGACCCCTCGCCGCTGCGGGCGATCCTGCCGACGGTGAACCGGCTGATATCAGCCGCGCGCAGGGCCGGGGTGAGGATCATCCACACCAGGCAGGGCTATCGCGCCGACATGGCCGACATGACGCCTTACGAGAAATGGCGCCGCAAGCGCTCCGATCTCGACGGCACCGATGTATTGCTGCGCTCGGGCGCGGGGTTCCAGATCGTCCCGGAGATCGATGTCGCGCCCGATGACATCATCGTCGACAAGACCTGCAACAGCGCCTTCACCTATACGGATTTCGAGCTCGTGCTGCGCGCGCAAGGCATCACGCATCTGATGTTTTCCGGCTGCACGACCGACGTTTGCGTCCACACCACGCTGCGCGAGGCCTGCGACCGCAATTTTCAGTGCCTGACAATCCCGGACGCCTGCGCCAGCGGCGACAGACAAGCCCACGAGGCGGCCCTGCACATGGTGACGGTCGAGGACGGCGTCTTCGGCGTCCTGGCTGATTCGGCCGCCGTCATCGACGGCCTTTCGCGGCTTAGCCACAGGCGTCACGCAGACGATTGACGGGCGTCAGCCTGCTGCCCGCGTCTCCAGCCCGGTGCGAGGCGCGTAGGCCCCCGGCTGGAAAGCATCCTGTTCGCGGCGCGCCAGCGAATTGCGCAGCAGGGCGATCGTTTCGCGGCCGACTGTCGCGATCTCGCGCGGCGTGTCAACGCCGACGATCATGAATTCGTCGATCCCGAGCCCGGCATAGGCAAGCAGCGACAGCGCGACCTGGGCCGGCGGCCCGGACAGGTCGACCGCCTTGTGGCCGGCGGCCGAAGCGCCTCGGTGGATCCTGACCGGAAGCGCGAAGCGCAGCTTGCCGGCCCGGCCATGTTCGGCCGCGGCGCCACGCACCCGCTCCATCAGCTGCCGGACCTCGTCGATCGAGCCCGGCGCCAGTTCGAAGACATCGGCATGCCGGCCGGCCACTTTCAGCGCCGTTCCAGACTGTCCACCCATGCGGATGGTCAGGTCCGCGCCGTGCGGGCCTTTGCGCGGCACGTAACCGCCCTTGATGCTGTAGAAGGCGCCTTCGTGATCGAAAGGCCGGTCGTTCGACCACAGCCGCTTCAAAAGCACCAGATATTCGTCGATGCGCTGCCAGATGACGCCATGCCCGACCGGCCGTGTCTCGGCGTCGTCGTCGTTCAACGGCTCGCTGATCATCCTGAGCGCCAGCCGTCCGCCGCTCTCCCTGTCGATCGACGCCAACTGGCGCGCAGCCACCGTCGGGTCGATCACGCCGGCCCAATGGGTCAAAACGACTTCCAGTGACGCGGTGCGATTGAGCACCTGGGCACCAAGATCCATATTGGTCAGCAGCCCGGCCGGATCGTCGACGACGATCTTCTGGAAGCCGCCATCCTCGATCAGCCCGAGCTTGGTGGCGGTCTCGGCGAAGTCGTAGAAGAAGGGAACGGCGGCATCGGCGGTCTTGCCGGGGACATGGGTGAATTCGATCGGCATTGTCATCTCCTCCATCGCTGGAATCATGGATGCGGTGAAATTCGAAGCACGGCCGCGCGCAAACGCACCGGGATCCGGTTCATTCAACTCCGATTGCCTTGATACAGCGGGGCAACTAACCCCTGTCGATCCTGTGCCTTAGGGAATGAGGCCCAGAACGACGGCCCCGGTGAACACGAACGCAAGGGCAAAGACGAGATAGGCGAACGCTCCGGCATAGGCCGGGCGAAAGGTCTGGGCATTGGCCAACCTCTGGCCGCTGCTGTCAGTCTGAGCGTTCTGGATATAGGACATATCGACCTCCGTCTCGCTGGTTAATCTATAAAACTTGTAGACTTTGTCGATTGCTATTTTTGAGCGATAGGCAGAATAATTTTCTCATTTCACCCGCTAGATTGGTTGTGAATTGCTGGGATTGCCTGTCGCGCGATCGATCGGCGGGCCGTTGGCATTACTCCCCGGCGCGCCCGAATGGACCTATGTCCTTGTTTCCGCTGCACCCAATTCGCCCATTGGCTGCCTGGTGCGGGCGCGATAGCATCACCCAACAAGCAAAAGCGAAATGGGTCGAACAGGGGAACAAAATGGGCGAAAGACTGGCCGGCAAGGTCGCCATCATCTCGGGCGGCGCGACGGGTATGGGCGGGGCAGCTTCGGAACTGTTCGCGGCCGAAGGCGCCAAGGTGGCGATCATCGACCGCAACGGCGAGGCGGCGGCCACAACGGCGGCGGCGATCCGCGCGCGGGGACACACGGCCGAGCATTTTGTCGCCGACGTATCCGACGAAGCGCAGGTTCAGGCGGCGGTGAACGGCGCGGCGGAAAAACTCGGGCCGGTCACGGTGCTGTTCAACCATGCCGGCACCATCGTGATAAAGCCATTCCTGGAGACGACGGTGCAGGAATGGGACTGGCTGCACGCCGTCAATGTCCGCTCGATGTTCCTGATGACGCGTGCCGTGCTGCCCGGCATGATCGCGGCCGGCGGCGGCTCGATCGTCTGCACCTCGTCGATCTCGGCGGTGGCGGCGACACCGAACGAGGTGCTCTACGACACCACCAAGGGCGCCTGCCACATGTTCGCCCGCGCCATCGCGGTGGAGTTCCGCGACCGCAACATCCGCTGCAACGCCGTCTGCCCCGGCTTCATCCGCACGCCACACGGCCTGCGCGAGGTCGCCGATTTGGGCAAGCTCGGTGTCGATGTGTCAGATGCCGCGCTGGCGGCGCAGCAGGGGCGCATCGGCGAGCCGGAAGAGGTGGCGAAGGCGGCGCTGTATCTGGCGAGCGATGAGGCCAGCTTCGTCAACGGGGCGCATCTGTTCGTGGACAATGGTTTTACGGCGATGTGAGGCCTTTTCCTCGCCCCCACGGGAGTGGGGGAGAGGTGGCTCGGCGAAGCCGAGACGGAGAGGGGGATGGCGCAATCCTGTCCGAGAGTAGATTTCAAGAAATCCCTTCCAACCGTCGGCGCCGGCCCCCCTCTCCGACCGCTTCGCGGCCACCTCTCCCCCGCCCATGGCGGGGGCGAGGAACCCCAAGCCCTCTACCGCTCTTCCCTACGAAACGGCTTCAACAACGCCGACGGCGCCACCGCGTTGCGCGACATCACCGCCATCGCAACGATGGTAAAGATGAAGGGCAGCATCAGGAACGCTTCGTAAGGGATATGCCCGAGCCCGCTCGCCTGCATGCGCAATTGCAAGGCATCGACGAAGGCGAACAGCAGCGCGGCACCCGCCGAGCGCCACGGATCCCAGCGGCCGAACACGACCAGCGCGATCGCCACCCAGCCGCGACCGGAGACGACGCCGAAGGTGAAGGCGTTGAACTGTGCCATCGACAGGAAGGCGCCGGCCAGTCCCATCAGCGCACCGCCGAGGATGACAGCCTGGAAGCGGGTGGCAATGACGCTGACGCCGGCGGAGTCCGCTGCGCGCGGGTTCTCGCCGACCATGCGCACCGACAGGCCCCAGGGCGTGCGGTAGAGCACGAAGGCGGCGAGCGGGATGGCCAGGATCGCCATGTAGACCAGCGCGAACTGGTTGAACACAGCCGGCCCGAGCACCGGAATGTCTGACAGAACCGGGATCGGCAGCGTCTGAAAACCCTTGATGCTCGGCGGCACCGATTGCTGGCCGAAGATCAACCGGTAGAGGAAATAGGCAAGGCCCGACGAAAACAGCGTGACGCCGATGCCGCAGACATGCTGGCTCAGGCCCAGCGCCACCGTGAACAGCGCATGCAGCGCGCCCATCAGCATGCCGGTCAGCACCGCCACCAGCACGCCGAGCCACAGGCTGCCGCTGAGGCTGGTGGCGGTGAAGCCGGTCATGGCGCAGAGCAGCATGATGCCTTCGATGCCGAGATTGAGCACGCCGGCCCGCTCGGAAAACATCTCCCCAAGCGTGGCGAAAGCCAAAGGCGTGGCGATGCGGATGATGGCGGCCAGGAAACCAACCTGGAAGATCTGTTCGAACACCACGCTCATGATGCTGCTCCAACGCGGCGGATGCGATAGGCGGTGAACAGCAGCGCGACCAGCATGGCGAGCAGTGCGGTGCCCTGGATGACGTCGCTGAGGAAAGCCGGCACGCCGGTCGCCCGCGACATCGCCTCGGCGCCGGTCATCACGGCGGCGAGGAAGATCGCCGCCGGCACGACACCGAGCGGATTGAGTCGCGCCAGCATGGCGACGACGATGCCGGAATAGCCGTAGCCCGGCGAAATGTCGCTCATCACCTGGAAATGCACGCCGCCGACTTCGCCGACGCCGGCAAGCCCCGCCAGCGCGCCGGACAGCAGCGCGGTCGAGAGCAGCACACGCTCGACATGGATGCCGCCATAGCGGGCGGCTTCCGGATTTTCGCCGGTGACCCTGATCCTGAAGCCGAGCGTCGTGCGCGCGATCAGGAACCAGATCAACGGTGCGGCGATCAGCGCCACGATGACGCCGAGATGCAGTCGCGTGCCTTCGATCAGCACCGGGAAATTGGCCGAATCCTCGATCGGCGGCGAGATCGGATAGCCGCTGAAACTATCTTTCCACGGCCCCTCGATCAGCGCCATCAGCGCGTAATAGATGACCGAGTTGAGCAGCAGCGAACTGACGACATCGTCGACCTTGAATTTGACCCGCAGCGTCGCCGGCACCAGCGCAACCACGGCTCCGGCGGCGGCGCCCGCCACGGCCATCAGCAGCATGGCGAGCGGCCCCGGCATCGGGATGGCGCCGACAAAGCAGCTGGCCACCGCGCCGGCCAGCAACTGCCCCTCGGCGCCGATGTTCCAGAATTTTGCCCGGAAGGCGACGGCGACCGCCAGCCCGGTGAAGATCATCGGTGCCGCGCGCACCAGCGTTTCAGTGATTGCGTAGCTGTCGCCGAGCGAAGCCGTGAACATGACGCCATAGGATTCGAGCACGCCCGCACCCGCCAGCGCGATCAGGCCGCTGCACAGCACAAGCGTCGCCGCGATCGCCACCAACGGTAGAGCGAGATTGAACCAGGTCGGCGTCGAGGTGCGGACTTCCAGACGAAACATCAACCGTGCCCCTCCGCCCCGGTCATCAGCAGGCCGAGCCGCGCGATCGTCGCGTCAGTGCTGTCGAGCGTGCCGACGATGCGGCCCTCATACATCACCGCGATCCGGTCGCAGAGCACCAGCAGCTCTTCCAGATCCTCGCCGATGACGATGATGCCGCAGCCCTTGGCCCGCATGTCGAGGAACTTTTCGTGAATGAAACGCGCGGCACCGATGTCGAGGCCGCGCGTCGGCTGCGAGACGATCAAGACCTTGGGATCGAAGGCGAGCTCGCGCGCCAAAAGCGCCTTCTGCAGATTGCCGCCCGACAGCGCCCCGGCACGCGTCATCGGCCCGGGACATCTGATATCATAGGCCTTGATCTGTTCTTCGGCAAAGGCTCGGATCGCATCGGGCTTGAGCAGGCCTTTGCTACTGAAGGCGGCGGTGCCAATGCGCGGCAGCACCATGGAATCGGCGAGCGGCAAATTGGTCACCAGACCCGTCGTCATGCGGTCTTCCGGGATACGGCCGAGACCAAGCGCCTGCACCTCGCGCGGCGAGAACCGCGTGACCTTCTGGCCGGCGATCGTCATCCGGCCGGCATCGGGCGCACGCACGCCGGAGATGACCTCCGCCAGCGCCCGCTGGCCATTGCCCGACACGCCGGCAATGCCGAGGATTTCGCCGGCACGGACGGCAAGCGAGACGTCGCGGAGCACCATGCCCGCATGCTTTGACGTGGAAATGCCGTCGAGCGTCAGCACCGCCGCCCCTGGTGTCGATGGCCCCCTGGCCGGCGGTACGATCTCGTGGCCGCACATCAGCTCAGCCATGGCGGCCGACGTCGTGTTGGCGGGGTCATCGACGCGGCCGGCGACACGGCCAAGCCGCAGCACCGTGCAGCGATGTGTCAGCGCCCGCACCTCGTTGAGCTTGTGCGATATGAAGATGATGCCGAGGCCCTGCGCCGCCATCGACCGCAATGCCGAAAACAGCCCGTCGACCTCGCTCGGCGCCAGCACGGCCGTCGGCTCGTCGAGTATCAGGAGCTTGGCGCCGCGAAACAGCGCCTTGACGATTTCGAGCCGCTGCTGCTCGCCGACCGACAGCGCCGAGACCGGAAGATCAGGGTCGAGCGTCAGCCCATGCTGGCGGCCGATTTCAGCCAGCCGCGCCAGCCCGCCGGCGCGATCGATCCGCCCCGATTTGCCCGGGATGCCGATCAGCAGGTTTTCCAGCACGGTGAGCCGTGGCGCCAGATGAAAATGCTGGTGCACCATGCCGATGCCGGCGGCCAGCGCATCGGCCGAACTGGTGATCCGCACCTTCTTGCCCTGGATGAGTATCTCACCGGCATCCGGCGCATAGGCGCCGAACAACACGTTCATCAGCGTCGTCTTGCCGGCGCCGTTCTCGCCCAGCAGGCCGAGGATTTCACCGGGCGCGACGCTGAGGTCAACAGCCTCGTTCGCCTTGACGGCGCCAAAGCTCTTGGTGATGCCACGCATTTCGATGAGTGGGGCGGGCGTCGGCAAGGGGGCATTTCCCGTTGAGAGGTGGCGTTGAAGCAGCTCCTCACCCTCCCCCTTGTGGGGAGGGTCGGCTCGCACTCGCAGCGAAGCGGAGATTGCGAGACGGGGTGGGGGTGCGGCGCCGAAGACCCCCACCCCGATCCGCTTCGCGGATCGACCCTCCCCACAAGGGGGAGGGTAAAGAACTCAATCCGAAACCGGCGTGTTCTCATCCACGTCGACGCGGAAATTGCCCTCAAGAATCTCGGCCTTCTTCTTCTCGACCAGATCCTTGACCTCCGCAGGCAGCGTCTTGTCGAACTTGTGGTAGGGGGCGAGATAGGAGCCACCCTTGGCCATGCGCGAGAAATCGCCATAGTCCTGCGCGGTGTAGACGCCGGCCTTGACCAGTTTGATCGCCTGTTCGACCGTCGGATACATGTCCCAAACCGGGCCGGTGATGACCGTGTCGGGGCCGAGGCTCGACTGGTCGGACATGTTGGAGATGGCGAGGATCTTCTTCTCGACCGCCGCCTCGATAACGCCGAAGCGCTCGGCATAGATCACGTCGACGCCGGCGTCGATCTGCGCGACCGCAGCTTCCTTGGCCTTGGGCGGATCGAAGAAGGAACCGATGAAGGCGACCTTCTTCTTGACGTTCGGGTTGACCTCCTTGGCGCCAGCGAAGAAGGCGTTGACCAGACGGTTCACTTCCGGAATGCCCATCGCCGCGACCGCACCAACCGTGCCCGACTTCGACATCTTGCCGGCGATCATGCCGGAGAGGTAGGCGGGCTCATGGATCCAGTTGTCGAAGACGCCGAAATTGGGTTCCGCCGGCCCAGCGCCGGAGCCGAACAGGAAGGCGGTCTTCGGGAACTGCTTGGCCGTGCGGCGCGATTCACGCTCGGCGGCGAAGGCATCGCCCAGCACCAGCTGATAGCCGCCTTGCGCATATTCGCGCATGACGCGGCTGAAGTCGGCGGTCTGCACCTTCTCGGACCATTTGTAGTCGATGCCGAGTTCCTTCTGCGCCTTCTGCAAGGCGACATGGATCTGGTTGTCCCATGGCTCCTCTATCGGCGTGGCGAAGATCGCCGCCACTTTCAGCTTCTTGTCCTTGGCGAAAGCCGCGCCCGGCAGCATCGCGGCAGCCAGGCCAAGCGCGCCGAGCTCCAACACGTTGCGCCGCGAAATCCCTTCGCGTGTCGACGAAAATTTGTTCTTCCGGTTTTCCATTGCATTCCCCTCTGTTCGACAGCCGTGTCGAGCCGGCTGTTCCTAGAAATGTCAGACGGGGAACTATGGAACGGGTGTGGACTTTTGTCCACATGGTCAAATTTGGTGGACCTGATCAGATCTCCGATCTGGCCAACTAAGAAAGGGTCTTTGCTCAGGCCCGTTCGAGCGCGATGGCGATGCCCTGGCCGACGCCGATGCACATCGTCGCCAGCGCATAGCGGCCGCCGCGCTCACGAAGCTCCAGCGCCGCCGTGCCGGAGATACGCGCGCCCGACATGCCCAGCGGATGGCCGAGTGCGATGGCGCCGCCATTCGGGTTGACGTGCTCAGCATCCTCGGCAATGCCGAGCTGGCGCAACACGGCGATGCCTTGCGAGGCGAAGGCTTCGTTGAGCTCGATGACGTCGAACTGTTGCGGCGTCAGGCCAAGCCGCGCGCACAGTTTTTGCGTCGCCGGCGCCGGGCCGATCCCCATGATGCGCGGCGCAACGCCGGCGGCGGCCCCGCCAAGGATGCGGGCGATCGGCGTCAGGCCATATTTCTTGACCGCCGCCTCGGAAGCAACGATCAGCGCCGCGGCGCCGTCATTGACGCCGGATGCATTGCCGGCCGTCACCGTGCCACCTTGCCGGAACGGCGTCGGCAATTTGGCCAGCGCCTCCACCGTGGTGCCGGCCCGGGGATGCTCGTCTTTCGAAACCACCACCGCATCGCCCTTGCGCTGCGGGATGGTCACCGCGGTGATTTCCTTGGCCAGCCTGCCATTGGCCTGCGCGGCGACCGCCTTGTCCTGACTGCGCACAGCAAAGGCGTCCTGGTCTGCGCGCGAGACGGAAAAATCCTCGGCGACATTCTCGCCGGTTTCGGGCATCGAATCGACGCCGTACTGCTTTTTCATCAGGGGATTGACGAAGCGCCAGCCAATGGTGGTGTCGTAGATCTCGGCATTGCGCGAAAACGCCGTGTCGGCCTTGGGCATGACAAAGGGCGCCCGGCTCATCGATTCGACGCCGCCGGCAATCATCAGCTCCGCCTCGCCGGCCTTGATGGCGCGCGCGGCGATGGTCAGCGCATCCATGCCCGACCCGCACAGCCGGTTGACGGTCGAACCCGGGATTTCCTTCGGCAGGCCGGCCAGGAGCAGCGCCATACGCGCCACGTTGCGGTTGTCCTCGCCGGCCTGGTTGGCGCAGCCATAGACGACGTCGTCGACCGCCTGCCAGTCGATGCCGGCATTGCGCTCGATCAGCGCTTTCAGCGGTATGGCGCCGAGATCGTCGGCGCGCACCGAGGAGAGCGAGCCACCGAAGCGGCCGATCGGCGTGCGGATATAGTCGCAGATATAGGCCTCGGCCATGTCATGCAGCCTTTGCTTTTCCGGTTCCCTCATGCGCCGCCTTGGTGCGGGCCTGCAGGTCGCGCAATGTATTGAGTTCGAGTTCGCTTGGCGCCGGTGTTTCGTCAAGCGCCTCGGCGAACTTAACCACCCAGCCACAGCTCTCCTGCACCTGCTGGCGGGTGACGCCGGGATGCAGCGACACGACGGTGAATTCCTTGGTCACCGGATCCGGCTTCCAGATGGCGAGGTCGGTGATCAGCAGCGTCGGACCGGCGGTGTCGATGCCCAGCCGCTGGCGGTGATCGCCGCCCTCGCCATGGCCGAAGGAGGTGAAGAAATCGATCGTCTCGACCATGCCGCGCTTGGTCTGCGCCATGGTGATGTAGATCTCCTGCGACGAGGTCGCGATCTCCGGCGCGCCGCCGCCGCCGGGCAGCCTGGTCTTGGGATGGAAATAGTCGCCGATCACCGTGGTGTTGATGTTGCCGAACTTGTCGAGCTGGGCCGCACCGAGGAAGCCGATCGAAATGCGGCCGCCCTGCAGCCAGTAGCGGAACATTTCCGGCACCGCGACGGTGGTGACGGCGGTCTCGCACAATTCGCCGTCGCCGATCGACAACGGCAGAACGTCGGGCGCGGTGCCGATCGTGCCGCTCTCGTAGATCAGCGTGATATCGGGCGCATGCGTCAGCCGCGCCACATTGCAGGCGGCGGACGGCGCGCCGATGCCGACGAAGCAGACATCGTCATTCCGCAGCGCTCGGCTGGCGGCGATCGTCATCATTTCGTTGGGGGTGAAGCCCAAAGGGTTCTGATTGTCGCTCATGCCGCTTTCCTCAGATGGTCGACCCGGGCCGCGAAATCGTCGGCGCTCTTCTCGATGACATGCGCCTGCATCCACGCCTGGAATTTTTCGCGGTCGGCGGCGATCTCGTCCCATTCGAGATAGGCGGCGTTGTCGCGCGCATAATAGCCGTGGGCGTAGGACGGATGCGAACCGCCTGGCACGACGGCAATCGCCGCGATCGTCCAGCGCGGCAGCACGGTCAGATTGGGGTGCAGATCGTCGAAATTGTCGACCACTTCCTCGACCGTCACCACGGCGCGCTTGGCCGCCAGCACGGCCTCCTTCTGGATGCCGATAATGCCCTCGACCAGCACATTGCCTTTTTTGTCGGCCTTCTGCGCATGGATGAAGGTGACATCAGGCCGGATCGAAGGCACGGCCGCCAGCACCTCGCCGGTGAACGGACATGTGACCGACTTGATGTTGGGATTGACCGTGGCAAGGCCAGCGCCGCGATAACCGCGGAACACCGCGCAGGGCAGTCCGGCCGCGCCAGCCTCATAGGCATTGGCCATGCCGGCATGGCTGTGCTCCTCGACCTCGATCGACCGGGGAAAACCGTTCTCTATGGCATCGCGCGCGCGCCGCAGCAGGCCGACGCCGGGATTGCCGACATAGGAGAAGATGATCTTCTTCGCCATGCCCATGCCGATCATCTGGTCGTAGATCAGGTCCGGCGTCATGCGGATCAGGGTCAGGTCGCGAAACCCCTGGCGGATCGCCTCATGCGCTGCCGCCGTCGGGATCAGATGGGTGAAGCCTTCGAAAGCGACGGAGTCGCCATTGTTCAAATTCTCGGCCACGGCCTGTTTGAGCGGCAGGAACTTGACCATCGATCGGGCTCCGGATTCAAAAAGTTCGTATTGCGAACATTTGTTTTACATAGGATACTTTCTAAGCTATCCTATGGTACGGAGTCAATCCTGGCGACGATACCGTTTGGCGGAGGTGAGATGGACGAAGAGGCTGCTTCCCGTGACCATGTCGGCTCGCTGGAGCGCGGCCTTGCCGTGATGGAGATCCTCGCCCGCCACTCCTCCGGCATGACTCTGACCGAAATGGCCGAGGAGGCCGGCCTGACCCGTGCCGGCGCCCGCCGCTTCCTGCTGACGCTTGTCGCATCAGGCTATGCCACTCAGGACGGCCGCATATTCTCGCTGTCGCCGCGCCTGCTGACCGTCGCCCGCACCTGGCTCGGCGGCGGCTCGCTGTGGAGCTTCGCCGCGCCGATCATGCGGACCGTTGCGGCACAACTGAACGAGGCTTGCTCGGCGGCGATCCTGTCGGGTCAGGATGTCGTCTATGTCGCCCGCATTCCCGGCCGCCGCATCCTCAGCGTGTCGCTCGATATCGGCACCAGACTGCCGGCCTATTGCACCTCGATGGGCCGCATGCTGCTCGCCGGCCTGGCGCCAGAGGACCTCGACAAATTCCTGCGCCAGGCGACCATCGAGAAACGGACGCCGAAGACGATCACCGACATCAGGCTGCTGGCCGAGGCCATCGGCAAGGCGAAGGCGAACGGCTTTGTGATCGTCGACGAGGAACTGGAGCTTGGACTGCGCTCCATCGCCGTGCCGATCCGCGACCGCGCTGGCAGCACGGTCGCGGCGATCAATGTCTCGACCCAGTCGGCGCGATTTTCGGTCGCGGAGATGGAACGGCAAATCCTGCCGGCGTTGCTTGAGGCCAGGCAGCGCATCGAGGATTTCTTCGTGGTCTAGGTCGCTTCTCGCGACCTCAATGCTTGATGCGATCCCGCATCGCGTACCACAGCATGCCCAGCACATAGAGCGGTCCGCGTAGCGCCGTGCCGCCGGGGAATGGCAGCGGGGTCAGCGTCGAGAACAGATCGAGCCGTGAAGCATCCCCGGTAATCGCTTCGGCCAAAAGCTTGCCCGACAGCGTCGACAGGATGACGCCCTTGCCGGAATAGCCATGCGCGAAATAGACCTCGCCATAGTGCCCGACATGCGGCAGCCTGGATGTTGTCACCGACACCAGCCCGCCCCAGGCGTGATCGATGCGGCAACCCTTGAGCTGCGGGAAGGTGGCTTCCATATGCGGCCGCACGAAGCCGGCAATATCGGCCGGCGGCGATGGCGTGTAGCGCTCGCCGCCGCCGAACAGCAGCCGCCCGTCCGCCGACATGCGATAATAGTTCACGACGAAGCGCGTGTCCGACACCGCGACATTGGCCGGGATGACGTTGCGTTTGCCCTCCAGAGGTTCGGTAGCGACGATGTAGTTGCCGACCGGCATGATGCGGCTGTTGACGCGCGGCTCCAGCCCATGCAGCAGCGCGTCGCCCGCCAACACGACATGTTTGGCGCGCACCGATCCCTTCGATGTCGAGACCCGGACCGAAGGCTCGCGCTCCAGCTTCACCGCCACCGAATTCTCGTGGATGACGACGCCGGCGGCCACGGCCGCGCGGGCAAGGCCGAGTGTGTAGTTCAGCGGATGCATGTGGCCGCCAAGCGGCTCGTACATAGCGCCATGATAGGGCGTGTCGACCTTGGCGCGTGCGTCCGCGGCCGACAGGATCTCGACGTCACGGAATTTCATTACGCTCTCGAGGCACTTTGCTTCGTCCTCGAGGTCTTTAAGATCGGAGCCGTTGACCGCGCCGACCAGATGGCCGGTGAGTCTCAGGTCGCAATCGATGGCATGGCGCTCGATGATGTCGAGCACCAGCCCCCTTGCCTCGAAGGCGAGGTCGAACAGCACCTTTGCCCGTTCGGGACCGTAGAGCTTGACCAGGCCCTTGGCACCCTTGCGCACGCCGGGGATCATCTGGCCGCCATTGCGCCCCGACGCCCCCCAACCGATCTTGCCGCCTTCGAGCAGCACCACCTTCAGGCCGCGCTCGGCGGCGTGCAGGGCGGCGGACAGGCCGGTGCAGCCGCCGCCGACGACGACCAGGTCTGCTTCGACATCGCCGACAAGCGCCGGATGATCCGGCGCCGGATTGGCGGTGGCGACATAGTAGGATTTGCCGATATCGAGACCGGAATTGAAACCCGTTGAAGATGCCATGATCACACCTTCAGCAGCAAATGATCGCGTTCCCAGCTCGTCACCACGCTCTGGAACAGGTCGAGCTCGACGCTCTTGACGCGCAGATAGGTCTGGAAGAAATCCTCGCCGAGCAGTTTGCGCACCGGATCGCAAGCCTCGAAACGCTCCAGCGCCTCCTCCATGGTCTTCGGCAGCGTGCTCTTGATCTTGTAGGCATTGCCCGTGGCTTCCGCCGAGCGCGCCAGTTTCTGCTCGACGCCGAGATAGCCGGCGAGCAGCGAGCCGGCGATCGCCAGATAGGGATTGGAATCGGCGCCCGGCAAGCGGTTCTCCACCCGTCGCGCCGCGCGGCCACCGGCCGGCACGCGCAGGCCGCAGGAGCGGTTGTCGTGCGACCATTCGATGTTGGCCGGCGCGCTGTGGTTCGGCCTTATGCGGCGGAACGAATTCACGTTGGGCGCGAACAGCGGCATGATCTCAGGCACATATTTCTGCAGGCCGCCGATGAAATGGCCGAACATCTCGGTGTCGGCATCGTCATTGCTGGCAAACAGCGCATTGCCCGCCTCGTCGACAACGGACATGTGCAGATGCATCGAGCTGCCTGCCTGCGCGGCGATCGGCTTGGCCATGAAGGTGGCGTGCATGCCGCATTGCTGCGCGGCCTGCCGCGTCAGCCGCTTGAACAGCAGCACCTGATCGGCCAGCGGCAGCGCGTCACCATGCAGGAGATTGATCTCCAGCTGCCCCGTGCCCGATTCATGGATCAGCGTATCGAGCGGCAAGCCGGCGGCCGCGGCATAGTCATAGACGCGGCGGATCACCGGCTCGAATTCTTCCAGCGCCGCCATGTCATAGGGATGCTGCACAGTTTCCGCGCGGCCATTGGCGCCGACCGGCGCGGTCAGCGGCCTGTCCGGATCGGGGTTGGGCGCGGTGAGATAGAATTCGACCTCCGGCGCCACCACCGCACGCCAGCCGCGCTGGCGGTAGAGATCGAGCACGGCGCGCAGTACATGGCGCGGCGAGGCCATCCACGGCCTGCCGTCCATGTGGAAAGCGTCGGCGAAAACATAGGCCTTCCCCACCCCGGCGCCCGGCGCCAGGCACAGCGTCGAGACGTCAGGCACCATGCGCATATCCGGGTCCGAATAGGCAAAGCCTTCATCGATCGAGCCGGAATAGCGGCCATCGATGCTGACCAGGAAGGCGCTGCTCGGCAAATAGAGCGCGAGGTCTTCCAGCGCCTTGAGGAATTTGGCGGCCGGCAGCGCCTTGCCGCGCAGCACGCCGTTCATGTCGGGCACCAGGCATTCGACCTCGTTGATGCCGTGCTGGGCCAGCCAGGCTTTGGGATCGTTGGTCGCGGTGTTCGTGTTCTTATCGAGCATTTCGTTCAAGTCCGTATCAGAGAGAGTATGGCTTGCGCGGCCACGTCCGTTCCGGGTTTCAGCGCCATCTGGGCTGCATTGTCCCTCAGGCGGGCGCGCATGGCGTCGTCGGCCAACAGGCCGAGAATGGCTCTCTCCAATACTCCTTCGGTCCAGCCGTCACGGCCGATATGGTCGCCGGTGCCGGTCTCTTTGGCGCGGCGCGCATTATCGTGCCCGTCCCAGCAATAGGGCATGATCAGCGACGGCACGCCGAAGCGCAGCGCCTCGCAAAAGCTGTTGTTGCCGCCATGGTGGATGAACAGGTCGGACTTCGCCACCACGGAGGGCTGTGGAAACCAGGCGTCGAGATAGACATTGTCGGGAACCGCCCGATAGGCATCGCGCAGGCCGCCGACATTGACGATGAAGCGCGCCGGCAGCCTGTCGAAGACGGCAAGCATGCGCTCGATCAGCCCGACATCCATGGCGCCAAGGCTGCCGAAAGCGACATAGACCAGCGGCCCCTTGTTGCGCGGAAACACCGGCACCTCGAACGGCCCTTCCGAGCGCACACAACCTTCGAGATAGACGAAGCGTTCGGGGTCGAGTGGCTCGGCGCGCTCGCGCCGCACGATCGCCGGCGTCAGCAGCAGGTTGAGGTCGGGCGAGCTTTCGAGGAACAGGCCCTTGGGTAATGGTGCCAGGCCGGCATCCCCGCGAAAACGGTTGAAGCGGTCATGCGCCGGCGCCGAGGCAGAGAGATAGCGGGCCTCGAACGCCCCGCGTTGCGGATCGTCGGCAGCCATCCCTGAAAGGTAGGGCGGTACTTCCGCGTCGGGCAACTCGGTCTCGGCGCAGGAGACGACGCGCACCCAGGGGCAGCCGGCGGCGGCGATCGCCGGGAACATGATGACATTGTCGAGCACCACCGCGTCCGGCTTCAGTCGCGCCAGCAATTGGCGCAGCGGCGCCTCGGCATTGACCGCCGTGTCGACGATCGCCTGCCAGGTCGGCGCGACATAGGTTTCGAGCTGGTCGATCGGGCTGAGCCTAAAATGCGGCAGGTGCCGGCGCACGAAGGCCTGCCAGTAGCTCTGGCGCTCGCTGTCGCTCAGCGGCTCGTCGGTCGGCAGCTGGTATTCCTGGAAACCGTAGTCGGCAAAGACGCCGGAGAAACCGGCATGGCAGATGAAGACGGGCCGGGCGCCCCGCGCCCGCAAGGCCTGCGCGATGCCGACGCAATTCAACGCGGCGCCGAAGCTGGCTTCGGGAAACAGCGCGATGGTCGGGCTGGCTTTGCGCGTCAATTAATCCTCTTCATTCCGGCCGGCTGATCATGCCGAACAGGGCAGGCGCCCCGCGGCTGGCCGCTTGCGGTCGCTGGTTGCGGGAAAGCCGCAGGTGGATGCGAAGCAGATCGGCAGCCACCTCATACTGCCGGCTTTCGAGATGGTCGAGTACGTTCAGGTGTTCCAGCAAGGATTGCCGCAGCCGGAAGACGTTGACGCCAGCATAGATGCCCGGCAGCCGGCGCAGACGGAGATGATCGGCCAGCGCGTCGGCGACGAAGCGGTTGGCGCACCCCTCGGCGATCATGCCGTGGAAATCCATGTCCAGCCGCTGGAACTCGCGCGTGTCGAACGCGGCATCCGGCAGCGCCGACAAAGCGTCCATGCCCTGGCGCAACGCGGCCGCCCGCGCGCCGTCCAGCCGGAAGCCCGGCGTCAGGATCGCCGCCGGCTCCAGCAGCAAGCGGAATTCATAGCTTTCGCCTTGCGCCTCGGGATCATCGGGCGTGCGCCGGAAAAGCCAGGACTGGCCCGGCGCGCGGTCCAGCAGATTCTCTTCGGTCAGTTTATTAAGTGCTTTTAGTACCGTCTTGCGCTCGGCACTGTACCGCCGCATCAGCCCGGCGGCGGTCACCGTCTGGTCCAGCCTGCGCGCCGAGCGGTCGCGCAGGATCGCCTCGGCGAGTTCGTCTTCCTCCGCGCTGGGAAGCTCGGTGGCAATGGCCGGCTGCGCGGCGAGGTCGATCGCCAGGTGATAACCGGTATCGGCCTCCCAGCGCACGACGCCGCGCTCCGCCAGCAGGCTGAGCGCGGCCCGCACCGGCGTACGCGAGACATTGCACAGCGAGGCGATCTGCTGTTCGGGCAGGCGCGCGCCAGGTTCGAAGCCGCGCTGGCGCGCCACATCCAGGATGCGCTGCGCCAGGTCGAGATGGTTGGTGCGAGGTCGTCGGGCTGCGGCTTGCATATGTGGTCTCGGTGGGCGGACGTGGGCCGATATGCTTTGACCGATCGGCCTCGCGGACGCAATCGGCCAGATTCCTCGGTCGCCCAGATTCCTGGGTCGCTCGACAAATTATGGATTGACGTACTTTTTTCTGCAATAGTACTGTCTGCGCAATCGGCGAGAAAAAGACCGAGGGAACAGGATCGAAGGCAGCGGCATCAGTCGCGCCGGTCCAGCACAGAATTCGACGATCAACCGGAATGGGAGTCTGCCATGACCGCTACCAGCCCGCGGCGCCGTGCGCTCAAGGTCTCTTCAATCGCTCTCGGCCTTGCCCTGACGATGTCTGCGCCGGCGATGGCCGCCGGCCTCGTCATTTCCAACTGGGACGGCTACATGGCGCCCGATGCCATGGCCGCGTTCAAGACCGCCACCGGCGTTTCCGGCGAAGTGGTGGTGCACGCCACCAATGAGGAGATCATGGGCAAGCTGATTGCCGCCGGCGGCAAGGGCTATGACGTGGTCTTCGTCTCCTCGCCCTTCGCCGAAGTGCTGAACAAGCTCGGCCTGACCGAGCCGGTGGACCACGCCAAGATCCCCAACCTCGCCAACCTCTATCCCGAGGCAACAAAACTGCCGCACGATGTCGGCAACACTTTCTCCGTGCCCTACACCTGGGGCACGACCGGCCTCTGCTACCGCTCGGATCTGGTGAAGGTAGCGCCGACGAGCTGGAGCGACCTGCTCGCGCCCTCCGACGCACTGAAGGGCAAGACCACCATGCTGGCGACCGATCGCTGGCTGCTGGCCGCCGGCCAGCTCGACAAGGGCTTTTCCGTCAACGAGACCGATCCGGCCAAGATGGCCGAGGTCAAGGACCTGCTGATTTCGGCCAAGAAGACCCTGCTCGCCTATGACGACACCACCTTCTATTCCAAGCTGGTGTCCGGCGAGGCGCTGATGGTGCAGGCCTGGGACGGCTGGTGCAATTACGGCATCGCCGAGAAGCCGGAGATCAAATACGTCATCCCGAAGGAAGGCTCGGACCTCTGGGTCGACACGATGGTGGTGATGAAGGCATCCGAGCACAAGGACGACGCGTTCAAGTTCATCAACTTCATGCTCGACGCCAAGAACCACGCCTGGGCGGCGCAGAACATCGACTACAAGGTGCCAAACAAGCCGGCGATGGAAAGCCTGCCGGCCGATTTCCTGGCCAAATTCCCCAACATGGCGATGCCTGTGGCCGACCTCGTCAAGTTCGAACAGCTGCGTGACGTCGGCGAAGCCCAGCGCGACTATTCCAAGATCGTCAGCGAGATCAAGGCCGCGCAGTAAGGACTGTTCCAACGGCATCCTGGAATTAAGCTTGCGTTCCGTGTCGCCTCCCTCTGGCCTGCCGGCCATCTCCCCCTCAAGGGGGGAGATTGGCTGTGGCATCGCCTTCGCTAACCTCCAATGCTTGAGGATGAGCGCAACGCCAAAGCTGCTAATCTCCTCCCTTGAGGGGGGTGAGGCGTGGTCCGCGCAGCGGACGGAAAGCCAATTGCTTGGCTTTCCGAATGACGAACGCCCGGAGCGAAAGCGAAGGGCCGGGCCCGGCAGGGCAGAGGGGGGTGCCGCTTGACGCGACCATCCCGCTCTTCCCTCCTGATGGCCCCGGCGCTGGTCTGGCTGACCGCGCTGATGGTGGTGCCGTGTGCGCTGGTGCTCGCGCTCGCCTTCTTCCGGCGCGGCATCTATGGCGGTATCGACTACACCTTCACGCTGGAGAATTTCGGGCTGGTCTTCGACCCGCTCTACGCCGGCATCTTTCTCAAATCGGCGCGCATTGCCGGCACGGCTACCTTGATCGCGGTTGTGATCGGCTATGCCGCCGCCTATGCCATCGCAGCCGCACCGCGCCGCTGGCAGCCTGTGTTCCTGTTCTTCGCCGTGCTGCCGTTCTGGTCCAACTATTTGATCCGCACCTATGCCTGGATCGTACTGCTCAACCGCGAGGGCCTGATCACGCAACTCCTGCGCTGGTTCGGCTACACCGGCGAACCGCCGTCGATGCTCTACACCGAAGGCGCGGTCATCGCCGGCCTCGTCTACAACTACCTGCCCTTCGTCATCCTCGCCTGCTACGCGCCGCTGTCGCGCCTCAACCCGGAACTCGCCGAAGCCTCGCGCGATCTCGGCGCTTCGGCCGCCACCACCTTCCGACGTGTCATCCTGCCGCTGACCGTACCCGGCATCGCCGCCGGCGCGGTCTTCGTCTTCGTGCTGTCGATCGGCAATTTCGTCACCCCGGCGTTGCTCGGCGGCGGCCGCTTCCAGATGATCGGCAATCTCGTCTACGACCAGTTCCTGACCGCCAATGACTGGCCGTTCGGCGCCGCGCTCGCCATGGCGCTGATCGCCATCATGCTGCTGGTGCTGATGGCGCAAGCGATGGCAGCCAATCGCGCCTCGGGGCGGGCGGCGCAGGCTGCGGGAGGCACAGATGGCTGAGCGCTCTCCCACGACGCGACGCACGCTCTGGCTTGTGCTCACCCTCGTCTTCGCCTTCCTCTACATCCCGATCGCCGTTCTGGTGGCGCTGTCCTTCAATGAAGGCGGGTTGCCCACGGCGTGGTCGGGGTTTTCGCTGAGATGGTATGTCTCGCTCGCCCACAACTCCGCGATCCTGTCCGCCGCGCTCAACACGCTGATCGTGGCGCTGGTCTCGACCGCTATCGCCACGCTGCTCGGCACGCTGCTGGCGATCGGCGTCGAGATGCGCCGGCAATATGGCAAGGGGCTTGAAGCGCTGATCTTCGCGCCGATGATCATTCCCGACATCGTGCTGGCGATCGCGCTGCTGTCGTTCTTTTCGATGATCAACCTGACCATGGGGCTGCACACCATCATCCTTGCCCATGTCGTCTTCAACCTCGCCTTCGTCTGTTCGGTGGTGCGCGCAAGGCTGAAGAGCTTCGACTGGTCGATCGTCGAGGCCTCCGCCGATCTCGGCGCCTCCGCGCTCACCACCTTCCGGCGGGTGACCTTACCGGTGATCCTCCCGGCGGTGATTGCCGGCGCCCTGCTTGCCTTCACGCTCTCGGTCGACGAATTCATCATCGCCTTCTTCACCGCGGGCGCCGGCCGCGCCTCGACGACGCTGCCGATGCAGATCTACGCCATGATCCGCTTCGGCATCACGCCGGAGATCAACGCGCTGGCGACCATCGTCATGGCGGTTTCCATCACCGCGCTGACCCTGTCGCAGCGGCTCAACCGTGGGATCATCGGCCAATGAGCGAACCGCGCACGCTGCTGGCCATCGATCATGTGTCGAAGACTTTCGGCCGGGTCACCGCTGTCGATGGCATCTCGCTCGACATCCGCGAAAATGAATTCTTCGCTTTGCTCGGCCCGTCCGGCTGCGGCAAGACCACGCTCTTGCGCATGCTCGCCGGTTTCGAGACGCCGAGCGACGGCCGCATCCTGCTCGACGGCAAGGACATCGCCAAAACCCCGCCCAACAAGCGGCCGGTCAATCTGATGTTCCAGTCCTACGCGCTGTTCCCGCATATGAGCGTGCGCGCCAATGTCTCCTACGGCCTGGAGATGGAGCGTCTGCCGGCTAAGGAAATCCGCTCCCGCGTCGATGCTATCCTGGCGACCACCGAGCTTGTCCCCTTCGCCGATCGCAAACCGGAGCAATTGTCGGGCGGCCAGAAGCAGCGCGTCGCGCTCGCCCGCGCGCTGGTCAAGCGGCCCCGGCTGCTGCTGCTCGACGAGCCGCTCGGCGCGCTCGACAAGAAGCTGCGCGGCGCCATGCAGCTGGAACTGAAACGCCTGCAGCACGAGGTCGGCATCACCTTCGTCATCGTCACCCACGACCAGGAAGAATCGCTTGTGATGGCCGACCGCATGGCGGTGCTGAAAGACGGCAAGCTGCTGCAATGCGACACGCCACACGCGGTCTACGAGCATCCGGCCGACCGTTTCGTCGCCGACTTCATCGGCGTCATGAATTTCATCCCGGGCAAGGCGTCGGCCGATGGCGTGGTGGCCGCGAATGGTGCGCGCATTGCCGGCAAGGTCCCCGCAGCGCTGACCCCTGGCGCATCGGCGGTCGCCTCGGTGCGGCCCGAACGTATCCGGCTGTTTCCCGAGGCTCAGACCGCCAACCGCACGACCGGCACGGTCGAGGCGCTGGCCTATCACGGCCTCGACCTGCAGCTGCATATCCGCACTGCCCTGTCGCCCAAACCGTTCCTGGTGCGCGTCACCGCCGATGCCGCCGACCGCAGGCCGGTTTCGTCAGGCGACCAGGTCGAACTCGGCTGGGATGCCGCCGATGTCAGAATTTTCGCAGAATGAGAGGAGCAGCCTGATGGCGCAGAAGACGATCGCGTTTTTCCCGGAAGCCGCTTACGGCCCGGCGCTCAATTCCGTCGGCATCGCGCAAGCCGTCGAGGCGCGCGGCCACAAGGCCGTGTTCCTGTCCGATCCCGGCTTCGTCGAGGTGTACAGGGGCTACGGTTTCGAGGCGCATCCAGTGAACCTCTCCGAACCGATGCCGCCCGAGCAGATGGCGAAATTCTGGGAGGATTTCATCAACGGCCACATCCCGAACTTCCGCAAATCGCCCTACGACCAGGTCGACAATTATGTGAAGGATTGCTGGACCGCGATCGTCGACAGCGCCAAATGGGCGCAGAAGGACCTGCCGGGCGTGCTGGCCGCCATCAAGCCTGATGTCATCTGCGTCGACAACGTCATCCTGTTTCCGGCCATCAAACAATTCGGCAAGCCGTGGGTGCGCGTTATCTCCTGCTCGGAAAACGAGATCGAGGACGAGGACATCCCGCCGCATCTCTCCGGCTGCGGCGAGAACGACCATGCCGGGCATCAGCGCTATCGCGATCATTTCAACGCGGTGATCAAGCCGATCCATGACGACTTCAACGCCTTCCTCACCGCCAACAACGAGGCGCCCTATCCGATCGGCCAGTTCTTCGAGGCCTCGCCCTATCTGAACCTGTTGCTTTATCCCGAGGCGGCGAAATTCAAGCGCCGCCATCCGCTCGACCCGGCGAAATTCCAGTATCTCGAAGGCTGCGTGCGGCGGGAGAAGCCTTATGCGGTACCGACCTTCGCGAAAAACAATGATGGCCCGCTGCTCTATGTCTCCTTCGGCAGCCTCGGCGCCGGCGATGTCGAGCTGCTGAAGCGCATCATCGCCACGCTGGGCCAGACGCGCTACCGCGCGCTGGTCAATGTCGGCGGCTACAAGGACCAGTACACCGACGTGCCCGGCAACGTCATCGTCGAGAGCTGGTTCCCGCAGCCTTCGGTGATCCCACAGGTCGATGCGGTGATCCACCATGGCGGCAACAACTCGTTCACCGAGTGCCTCTATTTCGGCAAGCCGGCCATCATCATGCCCTATGTCTGGGACGGTCACGACAACGCTACCCGCGTCGAGGAAACCGGCCACGGCTTCGGCATGCCGCGCTACGACTGGACCGATGCCGAGCTGGTCGCCAAGATCGAGACCTGCCTGACCGACCCGAAGATGAAGGCGAAGCTGGCGCAGACCTCGGCACAGATGCACGCGCAGAACGGGCCTGAGAAGGCTGCGGGTTTGCTGGAGGCGTTGCTGTGAGCACGATGTTTGAGATGTCGAGCCAAGGCACCCCCCTCTGGCCTGCCGGCCATCTCCCCCTCAAGGGGGGAGATTGGATGTCGCCGCCGCTTTCGCCAATTTCCAACGCTGAAAAAGGGGCGCCGAAACCAAAGCTGCCAATCTCCCCCCTTGAGGGGGAGATGGCCGGCAGGACAGAGGGGGGCCTCGTAGGGCGGCAACAGATCGCAGTTGAGCATCATGATCATGGAGCACGTCCATGACC
Organism: Mesorhizobium loti; assembly: GCA_002356515.1. Lineage (NCBI taxonomy): Bacteria > Pseudomonadati > Pseudomonadota > Alphaproteobacteria > Hyphomicrobiales > Phyllobacteriaceae > Mesorhizobium > Mesorhizobium loti. Next base: position 3,902,123 of record AP017605.1, read on the forward strand.
TCGTCTGCCCCGCACCTCCACCAGGCTTCCATCCGCACCGATCTCGTCGACTGGGGCGCCCAGCCTGACGCGCTCGATGGCGCCTCACACTCCACCGGCAGGCTCGTGCACAAGGGGCCGAACAACCAGCCGGAATCCGGTATCTGGGTGTGCACGCCGGGCCGCTGGCGGCTCTCGATCCCGCGTGACGAATTGTGCCATTTCGTCGCCGGCCGCGCGACCTACCGGTCGGATGTCGGCGAAGTGATAGAAGTGTCGGCCGGCACCGTGGTCATGTTCCCCGCCGGCTGGACGGGCGAATGCACGGTGCATGAGACCATGCGCAACGTCTACATGCTGGCCTGACCGAGGAACTGATATGCCGACACCGCACTGGCCAAAGGCCTCAATCGTGGAACTGGACGACTGGGGCGCGGGCAGCAACACGCTTGCCGGCGCGCCGCGCGCCTCCGGCAAGATCCTGTCGCAGAATCCGGACGGGTCGAGCGAATGCGGCCTGTGGTCGTGCACGCCGGGCACCCGCAAGGTCACCTTCGGCGCCGACGAGTTCTGCCACTTCCTGTCGGGTCACGGCAGCTATGTCCACGAGAACGGCGAAGAGATTCCGGTCGAGGCCGGCACGCTCGTGTTCTTCCCCGCCGGCTGGACCGGCATCTCCATCATCACGCAAACGCTGACCAAAGCCTTCATGTGCCGGTGAGCAATTTTTCAAGGAAATCGATATGACCACGCCCATCATGCAATCGCCGCTCGCCATCACCGATCTCGTCGACTGGGGCGTCATCCCGACCATGATCGAGGGTGAGTCGCACACTTCGGGCAAGCTGCTCTACAAGGGACCGGAAGGTCGTTCCGAATGCGGTCTGTGGGTCTGCACCCCCGGCAAATGGCACTGCCACGTCACGCGTGACGAGTTCTGCCACTTCCTCGAAGGCCGCTGCACCTATGTGCACGAATCCGGTGAAGTCATCGAGATCAAGCCCGACACGGCGGCCTTCTTCCCACAGGACTGGAAAGGCGTCTGCACCGTCCATGAGACGATCAAGAAGGTCTACATGATCCGCTGAGCCTTTCCGATAATTTTACCCTGCCGGACACCTGACGCGGCTTTCTGCGCTTCCGGTGCTCACGGACTAAATGTCCGCTGCGCTCCGGTTCTCGAAAGCCACGCCATCTGCCTCGGCAGGGCGAATTCTCAAAAAGGCTCCCACGTGGAGGAGGACGAAAATGCATTTCTCCCCTGACCGGCCGACCTTCTTCGTCAATCCGGACTACCGGCCGATGGCCGGTGCAAACAAAGCAGTGATCGATCCGGCAACGCTGGGAACCGTCGGCGCCATCGCAGCGGCCAGTGATGGCGAAATCGAAGCCGCGCTCGCCGCCGCGACCAAGGCGCAAGCCACCTGGAAAAAGCTCGACGCCAAGAGCCGGGCAAAGCATCTGCATGCCGTCGCCAATGCCATCGAGGCGGCGGATTTCACCCGTTGCGCGGAGCTGATGGTGCGCGAGATGGGCAAGCCCTATCCGGAAGCCATCGGCGAGATCGCCAATTGCGCGCCGATCTTCCGCTACTATGCCGAGATGGCGCGCGACGACGCCGGCAAGGTCGCCGGCACGACGCAGGCCGGTTCCTTCCAATATGCGCGCTACGAGCCCTATGGCGTCTCCGTCCACATCATGCCCTACAATTTTCCGATCCTGCTGATGTGCTGGACGGTCGCCGCCTCGCTCGCCGCCGGCAATGCCTGCATCATCAAGCCGGCCGAGGCGACGACGCTGTCGACACTGGAGTACATGACCGTGTTCCGTCCGCTGCCGGAAGGCCTGGTCTCCTGCCTGCCCGGCGCGGCCGCGACCGCCCAGGCGCTGATCGCTTCCGATCGCACCCACGCGGTTGCCTTCACCGGCTCGGTCGCCGCCGGCAAGGCGGTAGCAGTGGCCTGCGCGGAACGCATGAAGCCTTGCGTCATCGAGGCCGGCGGCAGCGATCCGCTGATCATCAGCGAACACGCCCCGCTCGACGTCGCGGCGGCCGGCAGCGTCACCGCCGCCTTCCACCTCACCGGCCAGGTCTGCACCTCGGCCGAGCGCTTCTTCGTCGTCGACGCCGTGCATGACCGCTTCGTCGAATTGTTCGCCGAAAGGACACGCGCGCTGCGCATCGGCAACGGCATGGACAAGACCGAGATCGGCCCGCTGGTCAGCGAGGCGGCTCGCGCCAAGGTCATGCACTTGGTCGATGACGCCATTCGCAACGGCGCCAAGGCGGTCACCGGCGGGCGCATCCCGCCGGCGCACAACACCGGCTGGTTCTACGAGCCGACGATCCTAACCGGTGTCACGCCTGACATGGCTATCGTGCGCGAAGAGTGTTTTGGCCCGGTCGCCGCCATCTGCCGTGTCAAGGATTTCGACGAGGCGATCCGGCTTGCCAATGACAGCCCGTTCGGGCTCGGCGCCTCGGTGTTCACCACGGACCTGGCCGAAGCGCATGAGGCGGCCGAGCGGCTCGAGGCCGGCATGGTCTGGGTCAACAACCCGCTGATCGACAATGACGCCTTGCCCTTCGGCGGCTGGAAGGCGTCAGGACTCGGCCGCGAACTCGGACGCCAAGGCCTTGACGCCTTCCGTCGCTCGAAAATGGTCATCATCGACCACAAGCCGGCGATCCAGGACTGGTGGTATCCCTACCCCGACAGCTGGTTCCGCGAGACCGGCGGCCGCAAGCACGTGTGAGGAGATGCAGCGCGGTCTCGCCGCGCTGCTCAAAAGGCTTATGCCTCGACGCGCGGATTCGACAATCGCCCTCACCTTCAGCGGGCGTTTGATCAGTCCGTCGCCTCGACCTCCCAGGAGCCGGTCTCGGCCATTCGCTTCAGCAGCGGGGCCGGCTTGAACACGTCCTTGCCGGTCCGCTGGTGCCAGTAGTCGAGCCGCTCGACGATCTTTGCCGCCCCTTCCAGGCCGGCCCAGAACATCGGCCCGCCCTTGCCGATCGGAAAACCGTAGCCATTGACCCAGACGACATCGATGTCGGAGGCGCGGGCCGCGATCTTCTCCTCGAGGATTTTCGCCCCCTCATTGACCAGGGGATAGAGCGTACGCTCTATGATTTCGTCAGCGCTGATCGCACGCGGCGCGATGCCGCGCTCGGCGGCCTTTTCACGGATCAGCGCGTCGACCTCAGGATCGGGAACGCCCGCCCGTGCGCCAGCCTCATAGAGATAGAAGCCCCGGCCGGTCTTCTGGCCGAAACGGCCCTGTTCGCACAGCGTGTCGGCGATGACGGCCGTCAGGCCGCGCGCCTTGCGGTTGCGCCAGCCAATGTCGAGGCCGGCCAGATCGCCCATCTGGAACGGCCCCATCGGCCAGCCGAAATCGGTGAAGGCCTTGTCGATCTGGCCGGGTGTCGCGCCCTCCAGCAGCAGCGCTTCCGATTCCGAACCGCGCGCTGCCAGCATGCGGTTGCCGACGAAGCCGTGGCAGACCCCGACGACGACCGCCACCTTGCCGATCCGCCGCGCGAGATCGACCACGGTCGCCAGAGCATCCGGCGCTGTCTTGTCGGCCCGCACGATCTCCAGCAGCTTCATGACATTGGCCGGTGAGAAGAAATGCAGGCCGAGCACATCCTGCGGCCGCGAGATCGAGGCGGCGATCTCATTGATGTCGAGATAGGAAGTGTTGGTGGCAAGGATCGCACCGGGCCTGGCCACGGTGTCGAGCTTGCCGAACACCTCCTTCTTGACCGCCATGTCCTCGAACACCGCCTCGATGATCAGGTCGCACTCGGCGAGATCGGCATAGTCGGTCGAGCCCTTGAACTGCGCGAGCCGCTGACGCTTGGCATCTTCGGTCAGGGAGCCGCGCGAAACGGAGACGGCATAGTTCTTCTCGATCGTGCCCAGCCCGCGCTGCAGCGCTTCCGCGCTGGTTTCCAGCAAGGTGACCAAAAAACCGCCATTGGCGAACGCCATGGCGATGCCGCCGCCCATCGTGCCGGCGCCGATCACACCGACGCGTGCGATCCTGCGCTTAAGTGTATCCTTGCCGGGAAGTTTTGCCGCCTCACGTTCGGCGAAGAACAGATGGCGCTGCGCGCGCGACTGGTCGCTGGCGACCAGTTTGACGAATAGCGCGCGCTCCGCCGCCAGCGCTTCGTCGAAGGGCAGCGTGAGGGCGTTGCGAACCGCTTGCGCGCAGGCGATCGGTGCCTCCAGCCCGCGCGCCTTTTTGGCGAGCTCCGCCGCCTCGGCATCGAAAGCCGCGAGGTCGGTTTCCCCAAGCTCGTCATTGCGATCGCGTACAGGCGTGAAAGGACCACCCTTGCGGGCGATTTCGCGGGCAAAGTTCACGGCGTGCGTGGTCAGATCACCTTCGAAGACGGCATCGACGAGCCCGGCGGCATGCGCTTCGGTCGCGCCGATCGGCGTGCCGGAAACGATCATCCTCAGCGCCTTCAGCGCGCCGACAAGACGCGGCAGCCGCACCGTGCCGCCGCCGCCCGGCAGCAGGCCAAGTTTCACCTCCGGCAGGCCGAGCTTGGCGCCGGCATCGGCAACGCGGAAATGACAGCCGAGCGCCAGTTCCAGCCCGCCGCCGAGCGCCGTGCCGTGGATGGCGGCGACTGTCGGCTTGGCGATGGTCTCGAGCGTCACGATCAGGGCGCGCAGGTCCGGCTGCTGCACCGGCTTGCCGAATTCCGTGATGTCGGCGCCGGCGACAAAGGTCCGGCCGGCACAAGCGATGATGATGGCCGTGACCGAGGCATCGTCGCGCAAGGCAACCAGCGCCTGCATCAGCGGCTCGCGGACATGGAAGCTCAGCGCGTTGACCGGCGGGTTGTCGATGGTGACGATGGCGACGCCATTGTCGTTCACGACACTAACGGAACTGGACAAGCGGAACCCTCCCGAGGCGAACTGCGATCGCGGAAGGGTTTACTAGGGCGCGCCGCGAATGGGAACCCGCTGTTGGGCTGGCCTAACGATTGTCCGGGAGCTCGGCGTCGACGTGATCCTTCACGCTACCGCACCGCCTTCTCGCCACCCGCCGCCGTTATCACCCCGACGATAATCAGTCCCGTCAGCAGCAGCCGCACGCCGGCGCTGACGCCGAACGTGTTGAGCATGGTCAAAAGCAGCACCAGAAACAGCGCCGCGCCCCAGACGCCGGGCACGTTGGCCTTGCCGCCGGCGACCGACGTGCCGCCGATGACCACGACGGCGATCGAGGCGAGCAGGTATTCATTGCCGATATCGACATTGGCGCCCCTGAAATAGCCGGCGAGCAGCGCGCCATCGATGCCGCCGAGCGCGCCCGACAGCGTGTAGGTGAGGAAGCGGATGCGGCCGACATTGACGCCGGCGAGCCAGGCGGCGCGTATGTTCTGGCCGATCGCCAGCACCGAGCGGCCATAGATCATGCGCTGCAAGGCGATGGCCGCGCCGATTGTGAACAGCACGGTGAGGATCGCCAGCACCGGAATGCCCAGCACCTGCCAATTGGTGAAATCGGCAAAGCCCGGCGGCGGCTTGATCTGCAGTCCACGGCCATAGCTGATGTCGATCGACTGGATGATGAAGCTCGCCGACAAAGTGGCGATGATCGGTGGAATGCGCAGCGCCCAGATCAACAGGTAATTGACCGCGCCGATCGCCGCGCCGCAGGCAAGCGCAGCCAGCAGCCCGACCACGATCATGGAATCGCTGCCGGCCATCACCTTCATGGCCACCGCACTGGCGAGCCCGATATTGGCCGGCAGCGACAGGTCGACATTGCCCGGGCCAAGCGTGATGACGAACATCTGGCCAACACCGACGATGACGGTGAACACGGCAAGCGACAATGCCGCCGTGACCATACCGCCGGCGCCATAGCCGCCGGTGAAGGCGATCGTCGCCAGCCACACGACAAGCGCGCCGAGGAACGACCATATCCAGGGTTTGCCGGCCAGCGATCTAACCAGAATCATCGCTCACCTCTCCCTGCGGCTGATCAGCACCCGCGCCGCCAGAACGATGATGAGGATGGCGCCATTGGCGGCCACCTGCCAGTCGGGCGGAATGTGCATGAAGGTGAGCAGCGGCGACGCGGCCAGCGCCAGTGTCAGCGCGCCGATCACCGCGCCGATCGGCGACACTCGGCCGCCGACGAATTCGCCGCCGCCGAGGATGACGCCGGCGATCGAAAGCAGCGTATAGCCATTGCCGATATTGGCATCGGCCGAGGTGGTGATGCCGATCAGCGCCATGCCCGACAGCACGCCGAACAGCCCGGCCAGCGCGAACAGCACGATCTTGGTCTTCAGCAGCGACCAGCCGGCGCGCTTGAGTGCGGCCGGATTGCCGCCGGAGCCGCGCAAGATCACGCCATAGGAGGTGCGCATCAGGCCGAAATGGACGACGAGCCCGATCAGCAGCGCCGCTATGATCGGGAAGGGAATGAGAGGTGGCTTGAAGGACATGATCGCCAGCAGCCAGTCCGGCGCCTTGCCGCCGGGCTTGGGCAGGACGAGGATCGCCAGCCCCTGCCACACGAAACTCATGCCGAGCGTGACGACGATCGACGGCAGATTGCGCAGATGGATCAGCGCGCCAAGCAGCGCATAGATGCCGATCGATCCGAGCAGGATGGCGACGCCGATGAGCGGCGCGTCCTTCAGCCAGGTCGCGGTGACGCAGCCAACGAAACCGACGAAGGTGCCGATCGACAGGTCGAGCTCATTGCCTGCAATGACGAACATCTGCGCGATCGTCGCCAGCGCGATGGGGATCGCCAAGTTCAGCATCAGGCTGAAGCCGAAATAGCTGATGGCGCGCGGGTTGAGCCAGGCGATGGCGGCGAGCACCAATGCCAGCGACAGCGCCGGCAGCAGCCCGCGCAGCAGGCGGGCACGGGCCAGCGCGCCACGCTCGGCGGAACTCCTGGCAGTGGTGTCGAGACTGGCGGCGGTCATGTCAGGCCGCGTCGCCGAACGAGGACTGGATGATCTTCTCTTCCGTCAATTCGTCGCGGCCCAGATTGGCGACGATGCGGCCGTTCTTGAAGACATAGACATGGTCGCAATTGTCGAGCTCTTCGGTTTCCGTCGTGTACCAGAGGAAGGTGCGGCCGCGGCCAGCCTCCTCGCGCACGAGGTCGTAGACTTCCAGCTTGGTGCCGATATCGACGCCGCGCATCGGATCGTCCATCAACACGATCTGGGCATCGGAGCCGAGCGCGCGGGCAAACAGCGCCTTCTGCTGGTTGCCGCCCGACAGCGAAAAAATGTTGTTGTTCATGTCGGGCGTGCGGATGCCGATTTTCTTCTGCCAGGTCTCAGCAAGTTCGGCCTCGCGCCGCGGCGAAATCAACAGCCCGTTGCGCAGGCGCGCCAGCGAACGGATGCCGATATTTTGTGCGATCGACCATTGCGGGAAGATGCCATCCGACTGGCGGTCGCCGGCCACCAGCGCCACCGGCGCGGTCACCTCGATGCCGGTCCTGGCGCGCGAGGCGGCAGCGAAGATCGCCAGCAACAGGTCGGTCTGGCCGTGTCCCGCCAGCCCGGCAAGGCCGATGATCTCGCCGGTGCGGGCGACAAGGTCAGCGCCGTCCTTCTGCGCGGCGGGACGCGCCCGCACCCGCAACGGGCCGGCTGCCGGCTTGGCGGCGGCAATCTCGGCGGCGATCTTCTGGCGCGCTTCCGCGCCGCCCATCGCCGTCACCAGCCGGTCGCGGTCGAAGGCATTTGCCGCATCGGCGACGACCACCTTGCCGTCGCGCATCACCACGATGCGGTCGGCGTTTTTCAGCACCTCGCCCAGCACATGCGAGATCAGGATGCAGCTTTTGCCGCCGGCAATGAAACGGCGCACGAAGGCCAGCAACTGGCCTGATGTATGCGCGTCAAGCGACGAGGTCGGCTCGTCGAGAATGACGAGGTCGAGCCGGTCCTGCGTCACCGTAAAGGCGCGCGCCACCTCGACCATCTGGCGCCGGCCGATGGAGAGATCGCCGACAATGTCCCAGGCCGAGATGCCATGATCCGGAAAGATCTCGTCCAGCTTGGCGGTGATCAGTGCTGCCGCCTTGCGCCGCCAGCCGAAGCCCGAGAGCGAGGCGTGGTTGATGCGGGTGTTTTCGGCGACGCTGAGATTGGGGCACAGCGACAGTTCCTGGAACACGCAGCGTATGCCGAGTTTCTGCGCCCGCGACACCGAGTAGTTGTCCTCGCTGCCGCCATGCACGCCGATCTTGCCGCTGTCGGGCGTGAGCGTACCCGCCACCATGTGCATCAGCGTCGATTTGCCGGCGCCATTGTGGCCGACCAGGCCGACGCATTCGCCGGGCCGGACATGGAAATCCACCCCGCCCAGCGCGCGAACGGCGCCGAAATGTTTTTCGGCGCCGTTCAGTCTGATGATGTCAGCGTTCCCTTCAGGCATGCCTAGAGATATCCGCGCGATGGTACGAAGGGCAACACTGGCGCGACATTCACTTGATATTGGCCTTGATCGCCGCGAGGGCGTCTTCCTGCGTGTATTCGTGCGTGGCGACGCCGCCTTCCTTGATCTTCGGCAGGGCCGCCTCGAAGTCGTCCTGGGTGAAGGCGAGATACGGCACCAGCAGGTCGTGCGGAATGTCCTTGCGGCCATCGAGCACCTGTTGTGCAACCCAGAAGGCGAGCGACGACACGCCGGGCGCGATCGAAGCCGACCAGGTCTTGTAGCCGTCCTTGTCCTTCTGTTCCTTCCACCACTTCAGCTCGTCCTGCCGGTTGCCCATGATGATGGTCGGGCGCGGCTTGCCGGCGGCGGCGAAAGCCTGTGCGGCGCCATAGCCGTCACCGCCCTGGTCGACGATGCCGACGACATCGGGCAATGAGGGCAGGATGGTCGCGACCGCTTTCTGCGCCGTCGTCTGGTCCCAGTCGCCGGTCACCGAGCCGACGATCTTGAATTCGGGATGGGCGGCGACGCCTTCGAGGATGCCGGCATGGATGGCATCGTCGATCGACGTGCCGGCCAGGCCGCGGATTTCCAAAAGGTTCCCGCCCTTCGGCTGGAATTTGGCCATCTGCTCGACTTCCTGCTTGCCCATATCCTTGAAGTCGACGACCACGCGGTAGGCGCAGGGCTCGGTGACGGTGCCGTCGAAGGAGACGACGACGATGCCGGCATCGCAGGCCTGCTTGATGGCGCCGTTGAGCGCATCCGGCGAGGCGGCGTTGATGACGATGGCGTCATAGCCCTGCAGGATCAGGTTCTGCACCTGAGCCGCCTGCGTCGGCACTTCCTTGTCGGCGGTGGTGAAGATGTCGGCCGCGCCGACGACCTTGTCTTCGACCGCCTTCTTGGTGACGATGCCATAGCTGTCGAGCATCGCCTGCCGCCACGAATTGCCGGCATAATTGTTGGAGAATGCGATCTTCTTGCCGCTGGTGTCGGCAAGCGCTGTGCCCGAGGCCAACATAGCCGTCAGCGCACCCAGAACGAGCAGTTTCTTCATATGATTTCCTCCCAAAGTTGCTAGTTTCGCCTGATGATCGTTATGCCCAGTCCCTGTTTTTTATCTATTGTCAGACAAATTCAGACGAACCGCAAGCTGTCAACTGCAAAGCTTGTCATGCCTTCGATCAACTTGCGGTGCGATGATTGAAAAAGCCGCCGGCCCATGGTCTAGGAGCACGACAGGAGGCCAATTGATGGCAGTAACGCCGACCGTTGCCATAGGCGCGCCCGGGATACCGGCACGCTGGACATCAAGCGCCAAGAGTGGCGTCGGCACCGCGTTTTCAGCCAAGAGCCCGCTCTGGTTCACGATCAGTCACGGCATCTTGAACGAGATCTACTATCCGCGTCTCGACAGTGCCTGCACGCGTGACATGGAGCTGATCGTCACCGGCCCCGGCGGCTATTTCTCGGAAGAGAAGCGCGACGCCGCGCACGCTGTAGCGCCTTTCGAGGACGGCGTGCCGGGCTACAGGCTGACCAACACCGCGACAGACGGCGCCTACCGTATCGAAAAGCGCATCATTACGGATCCGAAACGGCCCGTCCTGCTGCAGGAGATTGCATTCGTGCCGCTGAAAGGCTCAGCGACCGACTACCATGTCTACGCGCTGCTTGCGCCGCACCTCGTCAACGCCGGCATGGGCAACACGGCCTGGGCCGGCGAACACAAGGGTCAGCGCATGCTCTTCGCCACGGGGCGCGGCGTATCCCTGGCGCTAGCCTCCTCACTGCGCTGGCATAGCTGTTCGGCCGGCTATGTCGGTTTCTCCGACGGATGGCAGCAACTGCAGAACAGCGGTGCGCTGGATCCCTCCTGCCAGCGGGCGGAAGACGGCAATGTCGCGCTGACCGGCGAGATCGGCTTCTCGGCCGACAAAACCACGGCCTTGCTGGCGCTTGGCTTCGGCGCGTCGCCGGAAGCAGCCGCCGACCTGGCGCTGGCCAGTCTCAAGCAAGGTTTCGACGCCGCCGCCGCGACCTATGTCGAGAACTGGCGGACATTCCAGGCCAGGCTTGAAAAGCTCGACCGCCGCACCGCCTCCGGGCTGAACACCTATCGTGTGAGCACAGCGGTTCTGGCCTCGCATCTCTCGGTCGCGAGACCAGGTGCTGCCGTAGCCAGCCTGTCGATCCCATGGGGCTTCAACAAGGGCGACGACGATCTCGGCGGGTACCACCTGGTCTGGCCGCGCGACCTGGTCGAGACCGCCGGCGGTTTCCTCGCCGCCGGCGACGGCAAGCAGGCGCTGCAGATCCTGACCTATCTGCGCTCGATCCAGCAGCCGGACGGCCACTGGCCGCAGAATGTCTGGTCAAACGGCACCCCCTATTGGCCCGGCATCCAGATGGATGAATGCGCCTTTCCGCTGCTTTTGGCCGACACCTTGCGTCGCGCCGGCCATCTGCCGCGCGCAAAACTCGCCGATTTCCTGGCCATGATCGAAAGCGCGGCCTCCTATATCGTGCGCAACGGCCCCGTCACCGGCGAGGATCGCTGGGAGGAAGACGCCGGATACAGCCCGTTCACGCTCGCTGTCGAGATCGCCGCACTGCTTGCCGCCGCCGACATGCTGGATGTCTTCGGAAAGAATGAGCCGGCAAACTATTTGCGCGAAACCGCCGATTGCTGGAACGATCAGGTCGAACGCTGGACCTATGTCACCGGCACTCAACTCTGCATCGATGCCGGCGTCGGAGGTTACTATGTCCGCATCGCGCCGCCGGACGATGCCGGCGTCGCTGCGCCGAAGGACGGCTTCGTGCCGATCAAGAACCGGCCGCCGGGCGACACCGATAAACCAGCGGAAGCCATAATCAGCCCGGACGCTCTGGCCCTGGTTCGCTTTGGCCTCAGGGCAGCCGACGATCCACGCATCGTCGATACGGTCAAGGCCGTCGATGCCCTCTTGCGTTGCGATCTGCCGCAAGGCCCGGTCTGGTACCGTTACACCAGTGACGGCTATGGCGAGCACGAGGATGGCACGCCTTTCGACGGCACCGGCCGGGGACGCGCCTGGCCCCTGCTCACCGGCGAGCGGGCGCATTACGAACTTGCCGCCGGCCGCAAGGACAAGGCCTCGGAGCTGCTCGATACCTTCGAGCGCTCGGCGGGTATAGGCGGGCTGCTGCCGGAACAGGTCTGGGACAGCCCGGATGTGCCGGATCGCGAGCTGTGGCTGGGCAAACCGTCCGGCAGCGCCATGCCGCTGGTCTGGGCGCATGCCGAGCACATCAAGCTGTTGCGATCGCTGCGCGACGGCGCGGTCTTCGACATGCCGCCGCAAGGCGTCGAGCGCTACATCAAGGGCAAGACAAGCTCGCCGCTCAGAATATGGCGCTTCAACAACAAGATCCGCTCCATCCCCGCCGGCAAGGTTTTGCGCGTCGAACTTTCGGCGCCCGGCGTTGTCCATTGGAGCAGTGACAATTGGCTGACGATCCAGGACCACAAGACCGGGGAAAGCGCTTTCGGCGTCCATCTGGTCGACCTGCCGGTCGCCGGACTGGTAGCGGGAAGCACCCTCGTCTTCACATTTTTCTGGCCCGATGCGATGCGTTGGGAGAATGTCGACTTCAGCGTCGGCATTGACGCATCATGATTAAGCGGGGCCGATAGATTTGTTCTTTCCTCAAACAATCGGGACGAAACCATGCAGATCGGAATGATGGGACTGGGCCGGATGGGCGCCAACATGGTGCGCCGCCTGATGCGCGACGGCCATGAATGCGTCGTCTACGACATCAACCCCGCAAGCGTCGCGGCCCTGGTGACCGACGGCGCCCTGGGGGCGGCATCCCTGACGGAATTCGTCGGCAAGCTCGCCAAGCCGCGCTGTGTGTGGCTGATGCTGCCGGCGGCGATCACCGGCAAGATCATGGATCAGGTCGCGGCCTTGATGGAGCCTGGCGATATCGTCATCGACGGCGGCAATTCCTACTATCACGACGCCGTCGACCAGGCCGCGAAACTGGCCAGCAAGGGTATCCATCTGGTCGATGTCGGCACCAGCGGTGGTGTCTGGGGCCTGGAGCGCGGCTACTGCCTGATGATCGGCGGTCCCGACGTGGCGGTGCAGCACCTCGATTCGGTCTTCGCCACGCTGGCGCCGGGCGCCGATGCCGGCGCGCCGACCCCGGACAAGGCCGCAGGCACCGCGCCCTTCGGCTATCTGCATTGCGGACCGAGCGGCGCCGGCCACTTCGTCAAGATGGTTCACAACGGCATCGAATATGGCGTCATGGCCGCCTACGCCGAAGGCATGAACATCCTGAAGTCGGCCAATGCCGGCAAGCGGCAGCGCACCGCGGACGCCGAGACCAGCCCGCTGGAGAACCCGCAATACTACCAGTTCGACATCGACCTTCCCCAGGTGGCCGAGGTCTGGCGCCATGGCAGCGTCATTGGCTCCTGGCTGCTCGATCTCACCGCCGGCGCGCTGAAGAGCGATCCGGGCCTGGCGCAGTTTGGCGGCCGGGTCTCGGATTCGGGCGAAGGCCGCTGGACGCTGAAAGCGGCGATCGACACCGGCGTGCCGGCGCCGGTGCTGTCCTCGGCGCTGTTCGACCGTTTCTCCTCGCAAGGCGAATCCGAATTCGCCGACAAGCTGCTGTCCGCCATGCGCTATGCCTTTGGCGGCCATGTCGAGAAGCCGAAGGCCGGCAAGTGACGCCGAAGCGGGAGACGTACGCATGAGCCAGGAACGGTCCGACACGCTGGTGCTCTTTGGAGCCACCGGCGACCTCGCCCACAAGAAGATATTTCCGGCACTTTACCAGATGGTGGCCAAGGGCACGCTCACCGAACCGGTGATCGGCGTCGCCTTCGACGCCTGGGATTTGAAGCAGTTACAGGACCGCGCCCGCGACGGCATCGTCAATGCGCTGGGCAAGATCGACGAAAAGGTGTTCGCCAAGTTCGCCTCGCTGCTGCGCTATGTCAGCGGCGACTATCGCGATCCGGCCACGTTCGAGAAGCTGAAGGCCGCGCTCGGCAGTGCCCGGCGGCCGCTGCACTACATGGCGGTGCCGCCGACCATGTTCGAGACGGTCGTGCAAGGGTTGGAACAGTCGGGCACCGCGCATGGCGCGCGGCTGATGGTGGAAAAGCCCTTCGGCCACGATCTGCAATCGGCACGCTGGCTGAACCGGGTGCTGCATCTGGTGTTCGACGAACAGTCGATCTTCCGCATCGACCACTATCTCGGCAAGGAAGCGATCCAGAACCTGCTCTATTTCCGCTTCGCCAATTCCTTTCTGGAGCCGATCTGGAACCGCAACTACGTCGAGAGCGTGCAGATCACCATGGCCGAGGATTTCGGCATCGAGGGTCGCGGCAAGTTCTATGACGATGTCGGCTGCATCCGGGACGTCATCGAGAACCATCTGCTCAACATCCTGTTGCTACTGGCCATGGAGCCACCGGTCGGCCGCTCCGCCGACGATTTGATCGACGAGAAGGTGCAGGTGCTGAGGGCAATCCGGACGCTGACGAAGAACGATGTCGTTCGCGGCCAGTTCACCGGCTATCTCGCCGAGCCCGGCGTCAAGCCGAACTCGCCGGTCGAGACCTTCGCGGCGGTGCGCTTCTTCGTCGACACATGGCGCTGGCAGGACGTGCCGTTCTTCATCCGCGCCGGCAAGAACATGCCGGTGCATGTCACCGAGGTGGTGGTGCGGCTGAAGCGCCCGCCGCTCGACGTCTTCGACCCGATCAAGCCTGCCGACCAGAATTACGTGCGCTTCCGCATCGACCCGCAGGTGGTGATCGCCATCGGCGCGCAGCGCAAAGCGCCGGGCGACGACATGGTCGGCGAGCAGGTGGAACTGACGGCGCTTGACGACAGCAAGGCCGACATGCCGCCTTATGAAAGGCTGATCGGCGACGCCATGAACGGCAATGGCCAGCTCTTCACCCGCCAGGACGCGGCGGAGCTCGCCTGGCGCATTGTCGGGCCGGTGCTCGGCGACACCACGCCGCCGCATCTCTACGAGCCGAAGACATGGGGACCGGCGGACGCCATGGCCGGCTTCGGACCGCCCAATGGCTGGATCGACCCGGTGGCATGAGGGAGGGGACGCGATGGCCAAGGCAGTGAAGCCAACAGCACCCGAGCCGGTCGTGCTGGCGATCGACATTGGCGGCTCGCACGTCAAGATCCTGACCAGTGCCGGCGGCGCCGAGCGCCGGGACGATTCCGGCCCGGATCTGACGCCGCAGCAGATGATCGACAAGGTGAAGAAGCTCGCCGAGGGCCTGTCCTACGACGTCATCTCGATGGGCTATCCCGGCCCGGTGCGTCACAACAAGCCAGTGCTCGACCCGATGAACCTCGGCAAGGGTTGGGCCGGCTTCGACTTCGCCGCGCAGTTCGGCAAGCCGGTCAAGGTGGTCAATGATGCATTGATGCAGGCCATCGGCAGTTATGAAGGCGGGCGCATGCTGTTCCTCGGCCTCGGAACCGGCCTCGGCGCGGCGATGATCGCCGACCATGTAGGCCTGCCCATGGAACTCGCCCACCTGCCTTACAAGAAGACAAAGAGCTTCGAGGATTATGTCGGTGAGCGCGGCCTGGAAAGGCGCGGCAAGAAGAAATGGCGCGAATCTGTCTTCGACGTCGTCAACCGGCTGCGCGCCGCCCTGCAGCCAGACTATGTCGTCATTGGCGGCGGCAATGTCGACAAGCTCGACGAGTTACCGGCCGACTCCAGGCGCGGTGACAACACACGCGCCTTCGAAGGCGGATTTCGTCTGTGGCGAGACAAAGCCCTGATCGTCTGATATTATTACAGTTTAGTATAGTTGTTCAAAATAACGTGTGTCGCCGCGCTTAATCATTGCGTTGCGCAGATTTGCCGACTAGGAATTTTGCGCACTGTCCGGCGTGCTCCGCGGAACACGCTAAAGACGCTTCAGCATTTTTTGTTTTTTGTGCCTCGTCCTTTCGAAAACGCTCCCGATTTTCGAGGCCGTGCACCATAGACGGAGGAAACATTGACCGACGATAGCAACGACGCTCGTATCGACCTTCTCGAACTGACCGCCCACATCGTGTCCGCTTACGTTGAGAAGAACCGCCTGCCCGCCTCCGGTCTGGCCGACCTTATCGCCAGCGTCGCCACCTCGATCGCCGGGCTCGGCAAGCCGGCCGTGCCGGTGGCGGCACCCCTGGTTCCCGCCGTCAACCCGAAGAAGTCGGTGACGCCGGATTTCATCATCTGCCTCGAGGACGGCAAGAAGTTCAAATCGCTGAAGCGCCATCTTGGCGTGCATTTCGGCCTGACGCCGGACGCCTACCGCGCCAAATGGGGCCTGCCGGCGGACTATCCGATGGTTGCCCCCAACTACGCGGCCTCGCGCTCGCAACTGGCGAAGTCGATCGGCCTCGGCCGCAAGGCCGTCGAAGTGGCGCCTGTCAAGACCAAGGGCCGCAAGGCCAAGGTCGCGGCCTGAGGCCGCCTGCTTGGCTGAATGCTCTGTCAGAGCTACACGTCTTGCAATCAATCCGATGACAAGCGCTCTGACAGGCCATGCACTTCATAAACGAGACCGACGATTATTTCGAGCATGGGCTTGATATATACGACTCGCGCTATGAGGTCGTGCGCGAGCCGGCACTTGGCCAACTATACGCCAGTCTTTTGGCGAAATACGGAAAGGCATTTGATCTTAAGCCGGTGAGAAGCCGGCCCCTGGATGGCATCGAGGTAGAAGCCTACAGGACGAGAGGACCTGCCTTCTTCCTTTTGTTCTATGCGACGATGAAGGACCAGATCGGCGGACCTCTCTATGTGATAACGGAGTTGCACGGCCGAGTTTCCCGTCCGGACGCCATTTTTGAACTCGAAAGCTCTGTCCCACTTTCCTTAACTCATGGCGACAAGGGCGGTGTAGATCACGTCTGCTTCAGAAGAGACCTCGAATTCCTGCTGGTTCGCGATCAGAACGGCACAATTGCCGGCTATGGAAAGGCCGCCGCCTGGGTGAGGGCCTTCCGAAAGTTCTATCCCGAGTTTGTCGTTGGAGGGTCAGGTCGTTGACAACTTGCCTTCGCTGCTGGGATGGAGCCTTTGAGCTAACGTCTCAGGGGGGAAGCCATGAACTACACCAGGATGGTGATCGAGAAGGAAGCGCCGGAGGAATACGGCTACGACCGCATCCGCTTCAATCTCTCCGAAAGCTCGATCGCCGACCAGAAACTCTCCGACATTGGCCTGTCGCTGCCGGACCTGACGCTGTTCTATGGCGAGCATCGCGGCGACAAGGAGTTGCGCGCGCTGATCGCGGCGCAGGATGCCGGCGTCTCACCTGACGATGTGCTGGTCACCGCCGGTGCCGCCGGCGCGTTGTTCATCATCTCGACCTCGCTTTTGTCGGCGAGCGACCACCTCGTCGTCATCAGGCCCAACTACGCCACCAACATCGAAACCCCAAGGGCGATCGGCTGCGCCATCAGCTTCGTCGACCTCGCCTTCGAGGAAGGCTTCGCCATCAATGTCGAGGCCGTCAAGGCGGCGATGCGGCCGAACACGAAACTGATCAGCGTTACTTGTCCGCACAACCCGACCGGCACGATGATGGGCCAAGCCGATCTCGACGCGCTGGTGGCGCTCGCGGAGAGCCGCAACTGCCATTTGCTGGTCGACGAGACCTATCGCGACCTCTCCTATGGCAGGCGCCTGCCATCGGCTGCCTCACTCAGCAAGAAGGCGATCAGCGTCTCGTCGCTGTCGAAGGCCTTCGGCATTCCCGGCATCCGCATCGGCTGGCTGATCACCAGGGATGCAGCGCTTCAGGAGACATTCCTCGCCGCCAAGGAGCAGATCGGAATCTGTGGCAGCGTCATCGACGAGGGCATTGCGCGCGGCATGCTGGAGCGCCGGGAAGCCTTCCTGGGAGCGCTGCTGCCCGAGATGGCCAAGCGCCGCGACATCGTCCAGGCCTGGATCGACCGGGAACCGCTGGTCGACTGGATCAGGCCCGAAGGCGGTGTCGTCGGTTTCCCGCGCCTCAATGTCGAGCCCGGCTTCGACCTCGACCGGTTCTATCTGAACCTGCTGGAAAACCATGGCACCTATGTCGGGCCCGGCCACTGGTTCGAGATGGAAAAGCGCTTCTTCCGCGTCGGCTTCGGCTGGCCGACGGAAGCCGAATTGAGGGGCGGGCTCCAGGCAATCTCGGCTGCGCTGCGGCAGTAACTTCCTCGTGCGATGGACGCAACAGGCTGAGAATCCCTTGATCCAGTGCTGATTTTAGCACACATGCCGTATCGAACTTTGCTAGACGTTCCATTGGTCGGACCAGCGCCCATCCGGGAAGTGCCCCGACGGCCAATGCTATCGCAATGGGGCCTTGATCCGTGACATCAGCACAAACTTCGCCGGAGCAGCGCTACGCTGCCTTCCGGCACAAAGCCTTCCTCAGCTACTGGACGGCGCGCTTTCTCACCACTTTCGCCACCATGATCGTCTCTGTCGCCGTCGGCTGGCAGATCTATGATTTGACGCGCGATCCCTTCGACCTCGGCATCGTCGGCATCGTCCAGTTCCTGCCGTCCCTGCTTCTGGTGCTGGTCACCGGCGTCGTCGCCGACCGCTTCGGTCGCCGGCTGATCATGGCGCTGTCGACGGTGGTCGAAGCATGCTGCGCGCTCGTTCTGCTGTACTTCACGCTGCATGGCCTTGTCAGTCCACTGCCGATCTTCGTCGTTCTGGCGCTGTTCGGCATGGCGCGCGCCTTTTACGGACCAGCCTCGTCGTCGCTGTTTGCCAATCTGGTGCCACCGGAAGATTTCGGCAACGCGATTGCGTGGAACTCGTCCGCCTGGCAGACGGCGACGATCATCGGCCCGGTCGCCGGCGGCCTGCTCTACGGCGTTTCGCCGGAGGCTGCATACGCCGTCGCCTCTGTGCTGATGTTGGTGGCCGGCCTGCTGATCTTCACCATTCCCAAGCCTGCCCAGCAGACTGCAACCGACAAGCCGACGATGGAAACGCTGTTTGCCGGCTTCCGCTACATCTGGAGCGAGAAGATCGTGCTCGGCGCCATCTCGCTCGATCTCTTCGCCGTGCTTTTGTCCGGCGCCTCGGCGCTGCTGCCGGTCTATGCGCGAGATATTCTTGAACTCGGCCCCTGGGGACTTGGCCTATTGCGCTCAGCGCCTGGCATCGGCGCCATCTGCGTCGCCGTCTGGCTCGCCGGGCATCCGCTCCGCGACAATGCCGGCAAGATCATGCTCGGCTTTGTCGCGGCATTCGGCGCCTTCACCGTGCTGTTTGGCCTGTCGACCGTCACCTGGCTGTCGATCGTCGCATTGGCCCTCCTCGGCGCCACCGACATGTTCAGCGTCTATATCAGGGAGACGCTGATCCAGCTGTGGACGCCGGACGAGGTGCGCGGCCGCGTCAACGCCGTCAACCAGGTCTTCGTCGGCGCCTCCAACGAAGTCGGCGAATTCCGTGCCGGCACCATGGCGGCGCTGATCGGTACGGTTCCGGCCGTGGTGATCGGCGGCATCGGCGCCGTCGCGGTCGCCGGGCTGTGGGCGTATCTGTTCCCGGCGCTGCGCAAGGTGCGTCACCTCAACGGGCGAAACTGACGCTCAGCAAGATTACGCTGTCACAGGAGCTGCCATGATTACCTGTCACCTGAAATATGTCATCGATCCGTACAAGCTTGCCGAGTTTGAAGAGTATGGCCGTCGCTGGATCGGTCTGGTCAATCGTCTCGGCGGAAACCATCATGGCTATTTCCTTCCGAGCGAAGGAGCGAACAATATCGCCTATGCCATGTTCAGCTTTCCGAGCCTTGCCGACTACGAGGACTATCGCAAGCGGATGGCTGCCGACCCGGAATGCCAGGAAGTATTTGAGACGGAAAAGCGCAATCGCAGCATTCTCAGCTATGAGCGCAGCTTCATGCGGCCGGTGCTCGAACCCTAGGGAAATTGCAGGATAGGGGCTACCGCACCGGCCTGCCGAACACCATGCGCAAAAACTCGTCCAGCCAGCGCTTCAGATGCATGTCCCAGATCAGCCGGCCGCCGAGGTGATCGCGGCCGGGCTGCGCGCCCGGCAGTTCGAAGCGGTGAGCGCCGCGCACCACCCAGCGCTGCATCATCACCCGGGTCAACTCGCCATGAAACTGAATGCCCCAGGCATTGTCGCCGTAGCGGAAGGCCTGGTTTGGATAGGTGTCGGCCGTCGCCAGCAGCGTCGCATCCCTGGGCAATGAAAAGCCCTCGCGGTGGAACTGGTAGACCATTTGGGGCCAGTGCATCAGCTTCTTGCCGGCCTCGGTCGCTTTCAGCGGATACCAGCCGATCTCGACCAGCCCTTCGCCGTGACCCTCGACCTTGCCGCCGAGATGGTTGACCAGCATCTGCGCGCCGAGGCAGATGCCGAGGCATGGCCGGTTCTCCCGGAGCGGGACTTCCAGCCAGTTGGTCTCGCGGCGGACGAACTCGTCCTCGTCATTGGCGCTCATCGGCCCGCCGAACACCACCGTGCCGGCATGGCCGTCCAGCGTCTCCGGCAAGGCGTCGCCAAGCGGCGGCCGGCGGATGTCGAGCTCGAAGCCCTCTTCGATGAGCATGTGGCCGACGCGTCCTGGGCTCGAATTCTCCTGATGCAGCACGATCAGGATTTTTGGGTTCGAGCTCATTGCGCGCGGCATCGTCAGGCGAGATCCCGTCTATTCGTCGCTGGATGTTCCACGGGCGCCCGGCGCGTGCGCCGCCGCCTTGCGGCGCGCCTCGACCCGGTCGTGACGCTCGACGCCTATCAGTTCGGCGACACGCCACACCGTATTGTCCTCGAGCTCGTGCAGTTCGCCATCGGCATAGACGATCTCCCACATCAGGCCGATGAAGGCCTTGCGCCCGTCCGCGTCGAGATGGCGCTTGAGCACGCTGGTGAAGGCATAGAGATCGATCGCCTCATTGTCGGCCCGCTCGCCGGCGGCGACCAGCGCTTCGAGTTCGGCGCCGCTGATCGAGTAGCTCTCGGAGAGCACCGCCTTGAACCGTTCCCACTCGACATCCTGGCGTACACCGTCGGCGTTCATCACATGGTAGAGCAGCGCTGAAGCCGCGACGCGCGGATCGTCCGTGCTGGCCTGCGCGCCGGGTCCGGCGGGCAAATCCCTGAGAAACGACAGAACGCGTTCGAACATCAATCCATTCCCCAACGGCCCAAGGGCCGGCCCAATATCAAAACAGCCGGAACCGGCGCGGCGACTTTTCCGCTTCCTCGTCCGGATCGACGCCCGGATCGTCCGGCAGCCGCGCCAGTTCTTCCGCCGGCTCGACCGCCTCGGCATCGGCCGGCACCGCCGCGAAAGCAGCCGCCGTGACCGGCGTGACCTGGTCCTCGCTTCTATCGCTTCCCTTGCTCGTTGCCTCGTTGCCCGAGACAGCCTGATCGACGACAGTGACCGGCTTTTCCGACACCGGTCTGGCTGGCGCTTCGATAGCCACAATTGCGGCATCCGGCGCCTCGTCGCGGCTGTCGATCAACTGGCCAAGCCGCTCCATCGGCGCGCGCCATTCGAAGGCGTCGAGCCGTCCGGTGACCGGCGATACCGGCGCCCAGCGCTCCGACACGACGCCGTCGGCGACCCAGGCCGGATCGCGCGGCGCCCGCACCGCCTTGGACAGCAGCTGCCGCACCTTACCCTGGTCGCCGGTCTCGGCCTCCTCGATGTCGGCCAGCAGCAGATAGGCGCCCTCGCGGCGGTCCATCCGGATCGCCGCCTCGGCCTCGCGGCGGGCGGTCGAAAAATCCTGCGCGTCGAGCGCGGCACGCGCCACCGTCATCGACGACTCGGCGTGGTTCTTCTTTATCTCCTGCAGCTTCTTCGCCCGGTTGAGGCGGTCGAGCACCGCGTCGCCCGGCCTTGCGTGGGTATAGAGCTCGGCGATCTCCGGATGCGGCTCGGCCCTCCACGCCGTCTCCAGAACCTTGGAGCCCTTGCGCACATCGTTCTGCTTGAACAGTGCGGCGGCGGCGGCAACGGCGGCCGGCGCGAAGTCCGGCCTGAGCTTGTTCGCCTCCAGCGCGGCAGTTCTTGCCGCATTGGGATCGCTATCGGCGAGCGATTGCGCCTTGGCGGTCAACAGCACGGCGCGACGGCGGTTGGCGGCCTCGCGCTCGATCTGCCGTGTCGATTTCTGCGCATCGACCAGCTTCAAGGCGCCGTCCCAGTCGCCGCGCGCGGTCAATTCCTCCAGCGTCGATTCCGCCGCCCAGGCCAGCTGCGGTGCAACGGCGGCGGCACGGCCGGCATAGTGGCGGGCGGCATTGCGGTCGCCCAGCCGTTCGGCTTCGAGATAAAGCCCGCGCAGGCCGAGCAGCCGCATTTCGGGATCGTCGAGCATGCTCTCGAACTTTTGCCGCGCGCCTTCGTGGTCGCCTTCGAGCAGCGACGCCTGCGCCTCGAGCAGATGGATCAGCGGTTCCTGGTCGGAGCGGATCAGCTTGGCTGCTTCCTTGGTCTTCTTGCGGGCCAGCGCGCCGTCGCCGGCGCCGGCGGCGATCATGCCGGTCGACAGCGCCTGATAGCCACGGTCGCGGCGGCGCACGCGGAAATAGCGCGAGATGGTGTAGGGGCTGTTCCACAGCGACCTGATCAGCCACCACAGGATCATCACGGCAGCGACGACGGCAACGACCGCAACCGCCGCCACCATCAGGCTGACCTGGTACTGGTAGCCGTTGAAGGTGACGACCATGTCGCCCGGCCGGTCGGCCAGCCAGGCAAAGCCGAGCCCAAGCGCGAAGACGACGATGAGGAAGGCGAGCAGGCGGATCATCGTTTTGCCCTCATGCCTTCATCGCGCCGGAGATCAGCGCGTCGACCTGGGTTTCGACCTCGATGCGCGCCTTGAGTTTGCCGGCAAAGTCGGCGCCGGCGGCCTTCACGGCCTCAGGTAGCGAATTATATTCGCCGAGCGCCTTGGCATAGTCGCCCTGGGTGACCGCCACCTCCATGCGCGCCACGGTTTCCGGCGCGCCGGGACCCTCGACGGCGCCGATCGGCCGGACCTTGACCAGCGATTCGGCGCTCGACATCAGGTTCTGCAGAAAGCCGGCATTCTCATCGACCGGCGTTGCAGCGGCGACCATGGCATTGGCGGCGGTATCCATCTGCGCGGCGATCTCGGTACGGGTCGGAACGCCCTTTTCGGCATAGGGCCGCAAGGTCGCGATCTCCGGCGCGTTGGGTGAGATCGCGGCCAGCGTGTCGAGTTCGGCCGAGAATGGCGCACCGCGTTCGAGCGCCGACTTTAAGGCGGACGCGGCAATGGCGAGCGCGATCTTCGGCTGTCCCGCCGCTGCCTCGACCTTGCCCGAAAGCTGCGACACCGACTGTTCCAGCGCGGCGAGCCGGCCGTCCTGCGCTTTCGCCGCCTCGCCCGCCGATTTCACCAGCGCGTCGAGATCCGCCAATTTTGCGTTGAGCGGGCCAAGATCGACCGGCGCCGCGCTGCCGGCCTTGCCGAGGGCGGCGACCGCGGTCTCGATCTGCTTGACCTTGTCACCGAGGGCGGCAAGTCCGGCATTGTCGCCCGCGCCACCCTGTTCGACCGCCGATTTCAACGCCGCGATATCGGCCTTTACTTGCTCCAGTCCCGAGGAAAGCCCGACCACCTTGGCCGCTGCATCATTGTTGCTGCCTGTTTCCTTCAAGCCGGCGATTTCGCTCTTCAGCGAAGCGATCTCGCCATTGACGCCGTCGAGCGAGACACCGGCGCCGGAACCCGGCGCGCCGAGCAGCCCGGCAAATTGCAGGCCACCGGCGCCGGCGAGCGCAATGACACCACCGATGATGCCGGCGGCAATACCGTTGAGGCCGCCACGCTTTGCCACAGCCGGTGTCGGCGCCATCTTTTCGTCCCGCGTCTGGGTTTTTGTCTTGCCGTCGTCGGTGTGCTTGGCCGACGCATCCTCGAAATTGTAGTCGGAGGCGGCAGTGCGATCGGCTGGCGTATCCGAGCCGGGATAGGGCAGCTCGGGCTCAACGGCCTTGGCCTCCGCGGACGGCTCGGTCCCGGCCTGCCCAGGGGCAGCATCGGCATGCTCCCAGGGTTCGAGATCGGTCTGGTCGGCATGCACCGGCTCTTCGGGAACCTCCGGCTGCGAGGCATCAGCGGTTTCCTCGGCCTTCGCCTCGTCGGTCTGGGCCGCATCCTTGGCGGCATCCTCGTCGACGATTCGGGAGACGGCACCAGGTTCGAGATCGATGGTCACCGGCTCGCGGCGGCTTTTCGAGTGTCGCATCTTCGGCGTCTTGACCATGCCTGGGCTCCGCAAAATTCGCTTCGTCTCAACGCCTGCCGGCGCGTGATGGTTCAGAAAGGGTCTAGCACATCACCAAGCGGTGAAAAGGGGCGGTGTGATGACGCGGCTCAAGGCATCTCCCGCAAAAGCGCCAGCAGCGCCTCCTCGTCGGGCTGCGGCGCAACGTGGATTGCTTTGCCGGGGCTGTCGCCGAAAGCAGCGGCTATGCGCGCGGAAAGCGCGAAAACCTGTGTCTTTTCAAAGGCTCCTTGCAGGGCAGGCCGTTTGGCCAGGAGCTGCATGGCAGCGGCGGCCTTGGCCGAATAGAGCAGCACCGCATCGACCGGCTGGCTGGACAGCAGCGCAAGGATGGTCTCGTCGGAATACGGCACGGGCAACGTGTCATACGTCTCCACGGCCCGGACCTGGACTTCGGCAGCTTCCAGCCTCTGCTCGAACACCGGAAACCGCACGCGTCCGCAGAGATAGGTGATTGCCTTGCCGGGAAGCGCCATCGCGATGCTGTCGGCCAGCGCCTCGGCATCGCCCGAGCCTTCAAGGACCGAAGAGAACCCCTTCTTGCGCGCCGCTTCGGCGGTCCTGGCGCCCACGGCATGGCAAGGTAGGGCGGCAAGCGCCGCGATGACCTCGTTTGAGGCATGACGCACGGCGTTGGCGCTGGTGACGGCGACCGCGATGGCATCGCCGGTGACGAACTCCGCATCGACAGGCAAAGCCACCGTTTCGGTCAGCGGCAGAACGATCGGCTGAAAGCCTGTCTCCTGAAGCCGCCGCGCCGTGCGCGAGGCGCCCGGTTCCGGTCTGGTCACCAGGACGCAAAGCATGTTCAGAGCCAGCCGTCGAAGAATTTTTCACCGGCCTTGGCCCGCACCGACCGTGCGGCTTCATCGCCGATGCGGGTGGCATCCTGCGCCGGTCCCTGCAGCTCGACCGTGTGCGACTGCCTGCCGTCGGGCGAGATGATCAGCCCGGCGAAGGAGAGCTTTCCGGCCTCGACCCAGGCATAGCCGGCGATAGGCGTGCGGCAGGAGCCGTCGAGCGCCGCCAGGAAGGCGCGTTCGCAGGCGAGCGCATGTCCGGTCGGCACATCGTGGATGGCTGCAAGTATCTTTTCAGCAGCGCGGTCGCCGATCCGGGTCTCGATGCCGATCGCGCCCTGGCCGGGTGCGGGCGGAAAGATGTCGAGCGGCATCAGATCGGTGGCGACATGCTCCAGACCCAGCCGCTTCAGCCCGGCATAGGCGAGGATGGTGCCGGCGGCAACGCCTTCGTCAAGCTTGCGCAGCCGCGTCTGCACATTGCCGCGGAACATCACCACGTCGAGATCCGGCCGCATGCGGCGGATCAGCGCTTGCCGCCTGAGCGACGACGAGCCGACCTTCGCCCCGCGCGGCAGTTCGGCGATGGTCTTCGCCGCCTTGCCGACAAAAGCATCGCGCGCATCCTCGCGCGGCAGGAAGGCCGAGAGCTCCAGGCCGTCCGGCAGTTGCGTTGGCATATCCTTCGACGAATGCACGGCGATGTCGATCGCGCCCGCCAGCAGTGCTTCCTCGATCTCCTTGGTGAACAGGCCCTTGCCGCCAGCTTCCGACAGCGGCCGATCCTGGATGCGGTCGCCGCTGGTCGAGATGACGACCACCTCGAACGCTTCCGCCGGCAGGCCATGCGCGGCCATCAGCCGCGCCTGTGTCTCATGCGCTTGCGCCAAGGCCAGCGGGCTGCCGCGTGTTCCGATTTTCAAGGTTGTTTGCATGGCGCGCCGTCCGTGATAACCCCCGGCCGGAGCATTTTTGCAGCCAAGTGGAGCCACTTGGCGTCGCGGAAATGCGGCCGAAATAACCGAGGCCTTTTCGGGCTTTCTCCTAACGGGGAAAGGCCCGATAAACAATCTCTTGGGATAGCGACGAATTGATCCGTGTTCTGGGCATTGAGACGAGTTGCGACGAGACCGCCGCCAGTGTCGTGGCGCTCGAAGGCGATGCCGCGCCGAAAATCCTGTCCAACATCGTGCTTTCCCAGATCGAGGAGCATGCCGCCTTCGGCGGGGTCGTGCCCGAGATCGCCGCGCGCGCCCATGTCGAGGCGCTGGACGGCATAGTCGAGGCCGCTCTTGCCGATTCGGGCACGGCCCTAGCCGATATCGATGCGATCGCCGCCACCGCCGGCCCCGGCCTGGTCGGCGGCCTGATCGTCGGGCTGATGACGGCCAAGGCGATCGCCGCGGCAGCCGGCAAGCCGTTGATCGCCGTCAACCACCTCGAAGGCCATGCCTTGACCGCGCGGCTGACCGACGGGCTCGAATTCCCCTATCTGCTGCTGCTGGTCTCCGGCGGTCACACGCAGATCTTGGCGGTGCGCGGCGTCGGCGACTATCAGCGCTGGGCCACCACCATCGACGACGCGCTCGGCGAAGCCTTCGACAAGACCGCCAAGATGCTCGGCCTGCCCTATCCCGGCGGCCCGAATGTCGAGAAGGCGGCACAGAAGGGCGACGACAAGCGCTTCGCCTTTCCTCGCCCGATGAAGGGCTCGGCGCAGCCCGATTTCTCCTTCTCCGGCTTGAAGACCGCCGTGCGCCAGGCGGCGACAGCGATCGAGCCCTTGAGCGACCAGGACGTCGCCGACATCTGCGCCTCATTCCAGGCGGCGGTGGCCGATGCGCTGGCTGACCGCGTCTCCCGCGCGCTGGCACGATTCAGCCAGACATTCCCCGGCACGAAGAACCCGGCTCTGGTCGTTGCCGGCGGCGTCGCCGCCAACCGCACCATCAAGGCGACGCTGGAAAGCCTCTGCACTGACGCCGGCTTCACCTTCGTCGCGCCGCCGCTCAAACTGTGCACCGACAACGCCGCGATGATCGCCTGGGCCGGCATCGAACGGCTGCGCGAAGGCATGGCGCAGGAGAACGGCTTCGATTTCGTGCCGCGCTCG
Organism: Mesorhizobium loti; assembly: GCA_002356515.1. Classification (NCBI taxonomy): domain Bacteria; kingdom Pseudomonadati; phylum Pseudomonadota; class Alphaproteobacteria; order Hyphomicrobiales; family Phyllobacteriaceae; genus Mesorhizobium; species Mesorhizobium loti. The sequence goes on from AP017605.1 coordinate 3,928,849, forward strand.
CGCTGGCCGCTCGACAGCATCTCGGCACCGATGGTTGGTTCCGGCCGGCGCGGAGCCAAGGCATGACTGATGAAGCCATGAGCGGCCAAGACGTCGGCAATCCCGGGAAAGGCAGCTGGCGCATCACCGTGCTCGGCGGCGGCGCCTGGGGCACAGCGCTGGCGTTGGCCATGCTGCGCGCCGGCCATTCGGTAAGCCTGTTCGCGCGCGACCCGGAAACCGTGGCCGCGATCGGCCGCGGCGAGAATCCGCGCTACCTGCCTGGCATTGCCATTGCGCCCGGCATCGAGGCGACATCGGACATCGCGGCGGCGCTCACCCGGGCCGATTGCGTGCTGGCGGTGACGCCGGCGCAGTCTCTGCGGGCGACACTGGCGGCAGCGAAGGATCATATGCCTGACGGCATCCCGCTCGTTCTCTGCGCCAAGGGCATCGAGCGCGACACCGGCGCCTTGCTGTCGGCCATTGCTAGCGAAATCCTGCCGCGAAACCCGGTCGCCGCGCTCTCCGGCCCAAGTTTTGCCACCGATGTCGCCCGCGGCCTGCCGACGGCGGTGGTGGTTGCCGCCGGCGACGAGACCCTTGCGGCCGATCTTGCCGCGCGCTTTTCCGCCGAAAACCTGCGCTGCTATTCCAGCGACGACCTGATCGGCGTGGAGATCGGCGGCGCCTTGAAGAATGTCTTTGCCATTGCCGCCGGTGCCGTCACTGGCGCCGGGCTCGGCGCCAGTGCTCAGGCCGCCATGGTGACGCGCGGCTTCGTCGAATTGCGCCGCATCGGTGCTGCCTTCGGCGCCAGGCCCGAGACCTTGATGGGGCTTTCCGGCCTTGGCGACCTTTTGCTGACCTGCTCGTCCGCCCAATCGCGCAATTTCGCCTACGGGCTGGCGCTCGGGCAAGGCAAGGCGCTTGCCGGACTGCCGCTGGCCGAGGGCGTGCCGACGGCAGCGATCGCCGCCCGCATCGCCGCCGAACGTGGCATCGACGCACCGATCATCACCGCCGTCGCGGCCATACTGGACGGCGCCATCACCATCCGCCAGGCCGTGACCACCTTGATGACCCGGCCGCTGAAGACCGAAACCAACGATTGATCCCCCCAACTTCAATCCCAGGACCAGGAGAAGACCATGCTGTTTGCTTTTGTTTGCAAGGACAAGCCGGGAAGCCTGCAGATACGCCTCGACACGCGGCCCGTGCATGTCGCCTTTCTCGAAGAGCTGAATGCGCAGAAGAAACTGGCCTTTGCCGGTCCGTTCCTCGATACCGATGGCAAGCCCAATGGCAGCCTCGTAGTCGTCGAGGCGCCGGATCTGGCCGCCGCACAGGCCTTGTCGGCCGCAGACCCCTATGCCAAGGCCGGACTGTTCGAAAGCGTCGAAATCCGCCAGTGGAACTGGACGTTCAACAAGCCGGCGGCTAGTTAATCCAGTCGCCGCACCTGGATCGCAAGGAGGAGAAAACATGAACTACTGGCTGTTCAAATCCGAACCCTCGGTTTTCTCCTTCGAGGCGTTGAAGGCCAAGGGCAAGGCCGGCACGCAATGGGACGGCGTGCGCAACTACGCCGCCCGCAACAATATGAAGGCCATGCAGATCGGCGATCTCGGTTTCTTCTACCATTCCAATGAGGGGCTCAACATCGTCGGCATCGCCGAAGTCTGCGCGTTGGCTCATCCCGACACCACGTCCGACGATCCGCGCTGGGAATGCGTCGACATCCGGGCGGTTCGCGATGTGCCGAACCCGCCGACGCTGGAACAGGTAAAAGCCAATCCGAAGCTTGCCGAGATGGCGCTGGTGCGGCTTGGGCGGCTTTCCGTGCAGCCGGTCACCCCGGCCGAATGGAAGGAAGTCTGCCGCATGGGCGGCCTGACGCCTGCTCCGTGACGGCGCTCACTCCACACAGCGCCAAGCAGTTCATCCTCGACAACACGGCGCTTATGGCGCCGCCGCATGTGCCTGAGATTCTGCTGCATCTGGCCGATGAAGCCCACGATCTTTGGCAGCGGACCGAGGACGAACTGGTCGAGATCGGCCTGCCGCCGCCCTTCTGGGCCTTTGCCTGGGCCGGCGGCCAGGGCCTCGCCCGCTATGTCCTGGACAATCCCGACACAGTGCGGGGCAAGCGCGTGCTCGACTTTGCCTCGGGTTCCGGCCTCGTCGCCATCGCTGCCGCCAAGGCTGGTGCGGCCGGGGTGATCGCCGCCGACATCGACCCGTTCTGCGCCACCGCGATCCGCCTCAACAGCGAGGCCAATGGCGTCGGCATCGACTTCCTCGGCAGCGACTGCATCGGCACCGATGCGGGCTGGGACGTGGTGCTCGCCGGTGATGTTTTCTACGACAGATCCTTCGCCGATAGCCTGATGCCGTGGTTTGCGACGCTCAAGGCGCGTGGCGCCGAGATCTTCGTCGGCGATCCCGGCCGGTCCTATATGCCCAAGACAGGGCTGGAGCCGCTTGCGGTCTATGAGGTGGAAGTCACGCGGGCGCTGGAAGATTCCCTGGTCAAGCGCACCACCGTCTGGCGCTTTGCTTGACGCCATCGCCGAAGCGCTTGATACAACGTGCATCGGGCAATTCCAGGAAAAGTGCTTAGCGGTTTTCCCACGGGAATTGCGTCAAAACAAAAAGATGTCACATGGCCTGCGTCAGGAGGGGGAAGCTCATGGATTTTTCAGCAGTGAACTGGCTGGCGGTCATCGCCGCCGCCGTCGTGGCTTGGCTGTTCGGCGCCGCCTGGTACATGGGGTTGAGCAAGCCTTGGCTGAAGGCCGCCAAGCTCGATCCGGCGACGATGAAGAAATCGCCGCTGCCTTTCGTCATCAGCTTCATCGCCGAACTGGTCATGGCTTACATCATGGCGCTGGTTGTCGGCGCGATGACCGGTGGTGAGCCGACATTGCTTGCCGGGCTTGTCTTCGGCTTCGTGCTTTGGCTGGGTTTCGTCGCCACGACGCTGTCGGTCAACCATCGCTACGAGAATTTCGGCTGGGGCCTGACCCTCATCGATGGCGGCCATTGGCTCGGCGTCTTGCTGATCATCGGTGCTGTGATCGGCTGGTTCGGCGCCGCGGCAAGCTGAGACGGGCGCGTTGACGATGGCGGATGAGCAGGGATTTCCACGCGACCTGGTGTTCACCCGGATCTGTCACGTCAAGCAGGGCTATGACGACCGGCGCCGCCATATTGTCCGCGAATTCGAGCGGCGCGGCGTGCCGGTCTATTTTTACACGGACTGGGACCGGCCCGATATCACCCCGGAGATCCGCAACGAGCTGGTCGCGCCCGCCTTTACCCACCCGCCAGCCGTCTCGCTGGCGCTGAAACATGTCGGCATCTGGCGTGATTTCCTCGAGACCGACCTGCCCTATTGCCTGGTCTTCGAGGATGACGTCTTCCTCGCCCGCGACTTCGTCGCCAAGTTCCGGCGGGGGCTTGCCGAACTCGGCAGCCCTGCGCGCAAGGCCGTCATCTATCTCGGCAATGGCAGCAACTACTACACACCGAGCTGGAAATTGCGGAAGGGCCAGAGGCTTTACCCGGCACTGCATGCCAGATGCACCGATTCCTATCTCATCACCCGCCCGGTCGCCGAAGCCCGCTGCGCCTGGATCGAGCAGAACAAGATATACACCTCGATCGACCACCAGGTCGAACAGATGGACGAGAAGCTCGGCATTGAGATGCTGTGGTTCGAACGTCCGATTGTCGAACAAGGCAGCGAAAACGGCGCGTTTCAGACGTCCATTTCCGCGAAAAACTATCCGCGTTTGTACAAAAGCCTGAAATGGAAATGGAAGAAATACACCCGCATGATCTTCGGCCACAACGCCCGGTCGTGACCGGAAGATCGGACCTGGCGCAGCCGGCTCATGCCTCCGTGCCGTGGGTCTTTGCCGCCTCCTCGAGAAGCCATTCGCGAAACGCGACGATGCGCGCGTCGTCCTTTGCGGTTTCCGGATAGACCAGGAAATAGGCGAACTCCGGCGCGACCTTGATGCCGAGCTCGAAGGGGCGGACGAGACGCCCTTGCGACAAATCGTTGGCGACCATGGCGAAGTCAGCCAGCGCCACGGCATTGCCGTCGAGTGCCGCCTGCGTGGCGTCGGTCGAAGAGCCGAAGACGAGGGTGCGGCTGTCGTCGAAATCGTCGACGCCGGCCGCCTGCATCCACATGCGCCAGTTCGGCCAGGTGACGCCTTGCCGCGACCATTCGATATGCGCGAGCGTGTGCCGGAAAAGGTCGCGCGGTTCATTGAGCGGCGGGCCAGAAGCAAGCAGGGCCGGGCTGCACACCGGAATGATGATGTTGTCGAACAGCCGGTGCGCGCAAAGCCCCGGATATTTGCCGGTGCCGAAGCGGATGCCGATATCGACGTCGTCGCGCTCGAAATCCCTGACATCGTAGGTGATGTCGAAGCGCAGCTCGATGCCCGGCCTTTGATGGCGAAAATCGTCGATGCGCCGCATCAGCCATTTCGTCGCGAACTGCGCGTCGAGCGTCACTTTCAAGAGCGCCGTGCCGCGCGTCGTCTTGCGAGCCCGCGACACCGCCCGGTTGAGCAGGTCGAGCGCGTCGATCGAGGCCTCGAACAGCACGTTTCCCGCTTCCGTCAGCCGCATGGTGCGGCTGGTGCGCGTGAACAGCACCAGGTCGAGCTGATCCTCGATCTCCTTGACCTGGTGGCTGACCGCGGCCGGCGTCAGCCCAAGCTCGTCGGCGGCGCGGGTGAAATTGAGGTGACGCGCTGCCGCCTCGAAGGTCCTCAATGCGCGGGTTCCGGGCAGGAGGCGAGACATCCGGTCTCCAAATAAAACTTGATGATCTGAAAAGAACTACTCGTTTCCCGTTTATTTTTCAATCCGGCATGATTGCAGCATCGAGATACCTTCAAACCAGATTTGACATCTGGAGAAACCGGATAAAGCCATGACCGACCTCGCTCTGAAATCCCACACCGCCCTCAAATCCCGCTCCGGCATCGCACCCTGGCTGCACGCCGCAATCGATTGGCTGCGTCAGGCGCGGGTCGCCGCCCGGCTTCCGCACGAGTCTGTTGAGGGTCTCTCCGAGAGCCAGTTGCGCGACATCGGCGCCGAACGCCGGGATATCGCACAGGTGATGGACCGGGAACTCCGCGAAATCGGCCTGCTGGGCACGGGTTGGCAGAAACCGGGCAGGAGATAGGGGAATAAGGCGGTAGGGCAATAGGGAAAGTCAGGACGCCGGAAGACACTCGCTACTGCCCTACTGCACTACCTCACCACCCTCACCACCGTCCGGTCCGACAGCAGCGGTAAGAGCCGCGCCATGGTGCGCGCGGTCACCGCGACACAGCCTTGCGTCGGCGTGAAGCCTGGGCGTGCCAGGTGGAAGAAGATGGCGCTGCCGCGCCCGCGGCGACGCGGCGAAATGTTCCAGTCGAGCACCAGGCAGGCATCGTAGAGCCGGTCGTCGCGCCGCATGCGCTCATGGCTGGCGCCATAGGGGATCCTGACCGGCCTGTTGTAGTTGCGGTCGTCCGGCACCTCGCACCAGCCGAGATCGGGCCCGATCGGGGTCATCGCCAGCCGGGTCCTGCGGCCACCGGCAAACTGATCTCCCCGAAAGTAACCCGACAGGATCCGCATCGCGCCAAGCGGCGTGGCGCCATCACCCTCGCGCTTGTCGGCCGAGATGCCACCGCGCCCCAGCGCGCAGGCAAACACCATTTTTCCGGCCTGCAGCAGGCCCTGGCTGGGGTGGCCGGGCCTTGCCCGCACGGTCAGCACACGCAGCCGTTTTGGCAAAATTGCGCCGGCTGCATTGCGATCGCGTTTTTTCTTGTATGATCGTGCCACGGAACAAATCACTGTGATCGGCTATTGTGTCGGCCAGCTTCCGCATAAATACGCAGCGGTCAAATGAATTCACTTTTCAAAACAACGGATTGATCCATGACCTCACGCACCATCCTGATCGTCGACGACGACGACGACCTGCGCGGCACACTGGTCGAGCAACTCGCCCTCTATGAGGAATTCGACGTGCTGCAGGAAGCGACTGCGGCAAAAGGCGTCACCGCCGCACGCGGCGGCCTCATCGACCTGCTCATCATGGATGTCGGCCTGCCCGACATGGACGGCCGCGAGGCCGTCAAGATCCTGCGCAAGGGCGGCTACAAGGCGCCGATCATCATGCTGACCGGCCACGACACCGATTCGGACACGATTCTGGGTCTCGAGGCCGGCGCCAACGACTATGTCACGAAGCCGTTCCGCTTCGCGGTGCTGCTGGCGCGTATCCGCGCTCAGTTGCGCCAGCACGAGCAGAGCGAGGACGCCACCTTCTCGGTCGGTCCCTACACCTTCAAGCCTAGCCAGAAGCTGCTCATCGACCCGCGCGGCGGCAAGGTGCGGCTGACGGAGAAGGAAGCCTCGATCATCAAATATCTCTACCGCGCCGACCAGAAGGTGGTGACGCGCGACGTGCTGCTGGAGGAGGTCTGGGGCTACAATTCCGGCGTCACCACGCACACGCTGGAAACCCATGTCTACCGGCTGCGCCAGAAGATCGAGCGCGATCCTTCCAATGCGGAAATTCTTGTGACAGAAAGCGGTGGCTACAAGCTGGTTCCTTAAACATTTCACTATCCAATTAGCAATTCCAGGAAAAGTGTGGGCGGTTTTCCGTCCGGAATTGCGTAAAACTAAATGGATAGAGCGGTCTGGGCGGGGCCGCTTTCGGGTGCGATCCTGTTGGAGGGTATTCGGGATCTGCTCGTGAAGGAGGGATTGGACTGACCGTTCGGGGACGCAGCTAGAGATGGCGTTGGATGACGACATCCGCATCCTGTCCGCAGTGAAGCTCTTCCAGGGTTTCACGCAGGAGCAGCTGCGCCTGCTCGCCTTCGGCGCCGAGAACACCCTGTTGCAGGCCAACCACAAGCTTTACCGCGAGGACGACGAGGCCGATTCGGCCTATGTCGTGGTCAGCGGACGCATCGTGCTCTATCGCGAGCAGAGCGGCGAGCGCATCCCGATCGGCACCGCCGGCCCCGGCACCATCCTGAGCGAACTGGCATTGATCGCCGACACCAACCGGCTGACCAGCGCATCGGCCGAAATCGACTCGGAAGTGATCCGGCTCAGCCGCAAGATGTTCCGTCGCATCCTGGAGGAATATCCCGAAGTCGCGGTGAAACTGCACGAGCGCATTTCCGAGGAATTCCAGGCCATGATCCGCCGCATCGAGAAACTGGCGCCGCGGTTTTCCGGCTGAGGAGAGCGAGGCGGACATGACCTTTCAGCTTGTTCGCGCCACCGAAAACGACCTGCCCTTCATCATGGCCACCGAACGGCGCGAGGGCTACGACGCGTTCGTCGGGCGTTGGGACGAGCCGCGCCATCGCCAAGCCCTTTCCGACGGCGCGCACGCCTATTTCGTAGGGACCGAACGTTCCGTGCCGAACGGCTTCGTGATCCTGCGCGGTTGGGCTTCTGCCGAACGTGTGACATTGGTCAAGCGCATAGCCGTCGTCGCGCCGGGGCAAGGCCAGGGCCGAGCGCTGCTCGCGGCGGCGGTTGATCGGGTCTTTGTCGAGACCGACGCCTACCGGCTCTGCATCGGCCTCTTTCCGGACAATCATCGCGCACGGCGCACCTATGAGGCCGTTGGATTCACAGCCGAAGGCGTTGCGCGAGGCAGTGCGTTCTTCAACGGCGTACATCGCGACGAACTGGTCATGGCGCAACTGCGGCCGGAGTGGGAAAAGCGCCGGTCCGGATAATCAATCGAGATCGAACCGCGCAATCACAGGCACATGGTCCGACGGTCGATCCCAGCCGCGCGCCGCCCGCAGGATCTCGTAACCGGCGAAATCAGACACCAGATTGGGTGACGACCAGACATGGTCGAGCCGCCGGCCGCGATTGGACAGCTCCCAATCCTGCGCGCGATAACTCCACCAAGTGTAGAGCTTCTGATCTATCGGCACATTGAGCCGCATCAGGTCGACCCAGTTGCCGGCGAGTCGCATCGCCTCGAAGTTTTCGGTCTCGACGGGTGTGTGGCTGACGACGCTGAGCAATTGTTTGTGCGACCAGACGTCGTGCTCGAGCGGCGCGATGTTGAGGTCGCCGACCAGCACCGAGGCGGACACCTCGCTATGCTCGGCGCGGATGGCGTTCATCTCGGCGACGAAATCGAGCTTGTGCTTGAATTTCTTGTTGATTTCGGGATCGGGTTCGTCGCCGCCAGCCGGCACGTAGAAATTGTGCAGCAGGATCGTCTTGCCGCCGGCCCGTACCGTCACTGACAGATGCCGGCTGTCCTCGATCTCGCAGAAGCGTCGCTTTTCGACCACCTCGATCGGCCGCCGCGCCACCGTCGCGACGCCGTGATAGCCCTTCTGGCCATGGAAGGCGATGTGTTGGTAGCCGAGCCTGCGGAATGCCTTTTCGGGAAACAGCTCATCGGGAACTTTCGTTTCCTGCAGGCAGAGCACATCGGGGGCGTACTCGTCGAGCAGGCGCTCGACGATCGGCATGCGCAGGCGAACGGAGTTGATATTCCAGGTGGCAATCGAAAAGGGCATTCGCAATCCAGGACAGCGTGTGTCCGGCCAGACCGCTGGGCTCTGGCGGAGAAGACGCCTATTGACGGAGTCAGTCCGGGAACCTGCCAGCCGAAGGCTGCAAATACAAGCCGGGCCGCGCTCGGCGAGTCGCGGCCCATTACTTTCCACAGCTATTGGAGCGATCGGTCTACCGCGTCTTGGTGTTCAGCTCTCGGTTGGCCGTATAGTCGATGGCGAAGGTGTCCGGCGCGAAGCTGACGCCTTCCTTGGTGTTGAAGATCATCACCGTGGTGTCCTTGCCCTGTGCGTCGGTGATGGTCCACTGGCGCAGATCGTAGGTTTTCGGATCGAACATCATGGTGATCATCGCATTGCCGAACACCGACTTGTCGGCGAGCTTGATAGTGGTGAGGTCGTCTTCTTCCTTGACGCTCTTGACGCGGTCGCCGGAGAGGTCGATGCGGTCGTCGAGCAGCAATTTCAGCGGCGTCTTCGACAGCGGATAAAGATCGGAGGTCTTCATTTTCTTGTTGAGGATGACCACCGACTTGCCGTCCGAAATCACCTTGAAATTCGATGACCCGTCATAGTTGAAGCGGATCTTGCCCGGCCGCTCGAGGAAGAACTTGCCGCCGGTCTGCTCGCCCTTGGGGCCGAACTGCACGAATTCGCCGCTCATCGATTTGACCGAGGAAAAATGGTCGGCGATCTTCTGCGCGGCGGCAGGCACGGCGGCCTGCGCCGAGGCCAGCAACTCGAAGCCGGGCACTACATTAAGGGCGGTGGCCCCCGCTGCGACAAGGCCGAGGCCAAGCAGCTGGCGGCGGGTGGGAGCAAAATCGCTGAGTGCGGAAAGATCGTTCTTCATGTCGGTCACTCGCTTGGTGGTTCCTGTATCTGTCGCTGTGGTGAACCCCCAGTTGGGCTGAAGTTTGGCGGTAGCGCGGCGCTGCTTCGCCTCAACGCGCCAGAGGGTTCAAAGTTGCCGTGAACTCCCCGCCATCAGAATTTGTCGTCTTCGGTCGGCACCAGGATCTCGCGTTTTCCGGCATGGTTGGCCGGGCCGACAATGCCTTCCTTTTCCATCTTCTCGATGATCGAGGCGGCGCGGTTGTAGCCGATGCCGAGACGACGCTGGATATAGCTGGTCGAGGCCTTGCCGTCGCGCAGCACCACGGCCACCGCCTGGTCGTAGGGATCGTCGGAATCGTCCAGATTGCTGTTGCCGCCACCCCCGCCGGAGCCGCCCTTGCCGGACGGCTCGTCATCGTCCTCGTCATCATCCTCGGTGATGGCATCGAGATATTCGGGCACGCCCTGCAGCTTCAGGTGCCCGACGATCTTCTCGACCTCGTCATCGGAGACGAAGGGCCCGTGCACGCGCTGGATGCGGCCGCCGCCGGCCATGTAGAGCATGTCGCCCATGCCGAGCAGCTGCTCGGCGCCCTGCTCGCCCAGAATGGTGCGGCTGTCGATCTTGGAGGTGACCTGGAAGGAGATGCGGGTCGGGAAGTTGGCCTTGATGGTGCCGGTGATGACGTCGACCGACGGCCGCTGCGTCGCCATGATGACGTGGATGCCGGCGGCACGCGCCATCTGCGCCAGGCGCTGCACCGCGCCCTCGATGTCCTTGCCGGCGACCATCATCAGGTCGGCCATTTCGTCGATGATGACGACGATGTAGGGCATCGGCTCGAGGTCGAGATTCTCCGTCTCGTAGATCGCCTCGCCGGTCTGGCGGTCGAAGCCGGTCTGTACCGTGCGCGAAATCTTCTCGCCTTTTTTCTCGGCCAGCTGAACGCGAGCGTTGAAACCATCGATGTTGCGGACGCCGACTTTGGACATCTTGCGGTAGCGGTCCTCCATCTCGCGCACGGTCCATTTCAGCGCCACCACCGCCTTCTTCGGATCGGTGACGACGGGCGTCAAAAGATGCGGGATGCCGTCATAGACGGACAATTCCAGCATCTTCGGGTCGATCATGATCAGCCGGCATTCCTGCGGCGTCAGCTTGTAGAGCAGCGACAGGATCATGGTGTTGATGGCGACGGATTTGCCGGAGCCGGTGGTGCCGGCGACCAGCACGTGCGGCATCTTGGCGATGTCGACGATGACCGCTTCGCCATTGATGCTCTTGCCCAGCGCCAGCGCCAGCTTGGACTTGGTCGTCTCGAAATCGCGGCTGGCCAATATCTCCCGGAGGTAGACGGTTTCGCGCTTGGCATTCGGCAGTTCGATGCCTATCGCGTTGCGGCCGGGAACCACGGCGACGCGGCAAGCGATAGCGCTCATCGAGCGGGCGATGTCGTCGGACAGGCCGATGACGCGCGACGATTTGATGCCGGGCGCCGGTTCCAGCTCATAAAGGGTGACCACCGGACCGGGTCGCACGGCGATGATCTCGCCCTTGACACCGAAATCCTCCAGCACGCCCTCGAGCAGGCGCGCATTCTGCTCCAGCGCATCCTTCGACAGGCTTGCGTCCTTGGCAACGTTCTTCGGTTCGGACAGGAAATGCAGCGACGGCATTTCGAACGTGTCCGAGCCGATCAGCGAGGTCTGCGCCTCGCGCTGGACGCGCGCGCCCGGAGCCGGGCGCGGCGCCGGCGCTTCGACGCGGGTTGCGGCGTCGGAGCGGAACTGCTGCACCTTGGCCGTGGGGGCCCCACGGCGCTGGGTGACGGGCTCGTCGTCGAAATCCACGTCGCCGCGGTCGAAGATATCGTCATCGTCCGGATCGACGGATACGCTGCGGTCATTGACCATGGCGGCGAAGAATTCCGGTTCGACGCGAGCGCGGCCGTCCGGGCTCATCCGCTGTTCGGCGAATTCGGCCGATTCGACCCGTTCGGCGGCGCGCCGCCAAGCGGTGGAGCGCGGCTCCAGCTCCGGCTCGTACTCATCGCGTTCCTGCCTGCGGCGCACGGCGCGGCGATGCATCCACGCGCGCAGCGACAGCCACCAATGGGTGATGGCACCGAGCGCTAGTATGCCCTCGTCCCCCTCATCCTCGTCATTGTCGAACAGCAGATCGTCCTCGCGCGGGTCCGCGGCGGCCGGCTCCTCCATCACGGCGAAGCCGTTCTTGCGCCCGATCAGCGCCGAGCCATAGGCGAACAGCCAGAGCGTCGGCGCCGCCAGCAAGACGGCGAACACGCTGGCGATCAGCCCGGTTGGATAGCCGCCGATGAGCACGCCGGGAATCTTGAGCACCATGTCACCGAACACGCCGCCGAGGCCGGTGGGCAGCGGCCATGTCTTGGGCGGCACGATGCAACCGGCGATCGCGGCGGCGAGCAGCGCGAAACCGAACCAGAACAGTCCGCGCTTGGGCAGCCTGTCGACGCCGCGCGCCGAAAACAGCAGATACCCCCAGATCACAGCCGGAACCAGCGCCGCAACCGCGGCGAGGCCGAAGAACTGCATGGCAAGGTCGGAGAACACGGCACCCGCATAGCCCATGGCGTTGGTGACGGTGTTGCTGGTGGCGTGCGAGAAGCTTGGATCGGCGACGTTCCAGGTGGCGAGGCTGGCGACCCCGAAGGCTACAGCCAGGAACAGGCCGGCGCCGACCAGCCGGCCGACCTGGCGCCGTGCGAAAGCCTGGATGCCGTGCCCCGTATCGGTCAGCGCGAGCGGTGCTGAAGCCCCTGAACGCATGCTCTTCCCCGTCAGTGATTGCCTGGCCGCAGCACATGACGCACTCCGGCAGATTCGGATGCCAGACTATCGGTGGGAAGGTTAAGGGCGCATTAACTATAAGAGGTTGAGATCATCAAACCCCGTCACTTCAGGTTAAAGCGGAAGCGGACAGGGCGTGCAACGTCGCCGTGCGACCACCAAGGTGGATAGAGGCATGCAATCTGTCTTCCTTCGCGTGGCGGCTCTCGCCTGGGCAGGGCTTAGCCTCGTGCTCGCCCTGCATTGGTTTGTCGACCTCGGCATGGTGGGCTTTCCTGATGGCTACATCACGCCCTTCGCGCGGGCGACCGGCCCACTCCTGCACCTGCTTGCCTTCGCCTGTTTGATACAGGGCCTGTATTTTCTGTACAGAGCTCTCTTCGGCAAGGGATTTGGGGTACTGGGCCTGGGCCTGCAAATTCTGATTGCGGCCGTCCTGACGGTGGCGCCGGCGTTGATTGTCCGGAATTGCCCCCATTCACAGACCTGCAGCAATGCCTATGAGGCGCTGACAAACACCATGATGGATGACGGGATCGGTGGATAGACCCGCCGGTCGGGCCAGGGAACCCTGCTGTCTTCGCTAACGCTGCTTTGACCAAACGAGGCAATGGCGGGCACCAAGGCCCGCCATCATCCGCTCGTTCATGGACATCAGTCAGGCCATCCGGCCGCCCGTCTCACGCGTCAGTTCGCGCCGCCGAGCATATGGACGTTGGCGCAGAACTCGGCGTGCGGCTTGCTCATCGCCGCATCCTGGCATTCCTTCTTCATTGCTTCCTGCTTTTCCATCGGCATGGCCATGAAAGCGGCCTTGAATTCCGCCATCGGCTTCATGGTTTTCATGCTGGAATCGGTGAAGAACGGCGCCATATTGTCCGGCTCATCGAGTGCACCGGCAAATGCAACGCCGCTGACCATGGAAAGAGCAAGTGCCCCGAGGCAAATGTTCTTGAAGTTCATGAGGAGTTCCTTCCCTGTGTTTTTACACACGAGCGTCATAACGACGATCGCATCCACAGTTCGGAGCCAGGGCGGTCAATGTTTCCTCGAAAAGCGTCCTCACACGAACGTGACGGCGCAAAGTTGATCTCAATCAGGATGATTTTGCCAAAAAAAGAGGCCCGGATCGCTCCGGGCCTCAATGCGTGAGCCTCTTTCGAGAACGTCACGACGGGATCTTTGGAGCAATTCCAAGGAAAGCCAAATTGCGGGTTTCCTGGAATTGCGTGAAGGAATAATGGGGCCGGCGGGAGGAGGGTTCCGCCGGCCCCGTTGGCGAGGCTGGCCTTACGGCACCACTTCGCCATGCTGGGAGATATCGAGGCCTTCGACCTCTTCCTGGGTCGTCGGACGCAGGCCGACCAGCGCCTTGACGATGTAGAGGATCACGAAGGTAGCAATCGCGGTCCACAGGATGGTGAAGACGATGCCGTAGAGCTGGGTGACCACCGAGCCGCCCTTGCCGAGCGCGTTGATCGCCGGGTCGGCGAGCGCACCGGTGAGCAGCGCACCGATGATGCCGCCGACGCCGTGCACGCCGAAGGCATCGAGCGAGTCGTCATAGCCGAACATATGCTTCACCTTGACCGCCGAGATGTAGCAGAGCACGCCGGCGACGATGCCGATGATGAAGGCGCCTGTCGGGTTGACGAAGCCGGAAGCCGGCGTCACCGCGACGAGGCCGGCGACGGCACCCGAGATGATGCCGAGCACCGAGGGCTTCTTGGCGACGATCCATTCCGCGAACATCCAGGCGAGCGCGGCGGCAGCGGTGGCGACCTGCGTGTTCATCATCGCAGCGCCGGCAAGACCGTCGGCCGCCAGTTCCGAACCGGCGTTGAAGCCGAACCAGCCGACCCACAGCAGCGAAGCGCCGATCACCGAATAGACCAGGTTGTGCGGCGCCATGTTGGTGGTGCCGTAGCCTTCGCGCTTGCCCAGAACCAGCGCGCAGACCAGACCCGCGACACCGGCGTTGATGTGGACGACCGTACCGCCGGCGAAGTCGAGCACGCCAGCCGTGCCGAGGAAGCCGCCGCCCCAGACCCAATGCGCGATCGGGCAATAGACCACGATCAGCCACAACGCCATGAACAGCAGCAGCGCCGAGAACTTCATGCGCTCGGCGAAGGCACCGGCGATGAGGGCAGGCGTGATGATGGCGAAGGTCATCTGGAACATCGAGAAGACGAATTCAGGAATGTTCGAGACCCCAGGCAGCCAGAGCGTCGAGACCGTGATGCCGTGATGGAAGAATTTCGAGAAGCCGCCGAGATAGGCATTCATGCCGCCGCCGTCGGAGAAGGCGAGCGAATAGCCGAACATAAACCACAGCACCGTCACCAGGCAGGTGATGGCAAAGCTCTGCATGATGGTGGCGAGCACGTTCTTCTTGCGCACCATGCCGCCGTAGAACAGCGCCAGGCCCGGGATGGTCATCATCAGCACCAGCGCCGTCGAGGTCAGCATCCAGGCGGTGTTGCCGGTGTCGAGCACCGGGGTGGGAGCGGCGGCCGGCGCGGCAGCGGCAGCGGCCGGAGCTGCTTCCTGCGCGAAGGCGGCGACGCTGCCCAATGCTGCGAGAGCAAGCGAGCCCAGAAGGGCCGCCCGTCCCGTCGTCTTCAAGGTGGAAGAAATATTCATTGAACTCTCCATTGGAATACGTGTTCGCCGCTCAGAGCGCGTCGGTGTCTGTTTCGCCAGTGCGGATGCGCACCGCCTGATCGATGCCGAAAACGAAGATCTTGCCGTCGCCGATCTGGCCGGTCTTGGCCGCGGCGGTGATGGCTTCGACGGCCTTGTCGACCGTGTCGGCACTGACCGCGACCTCGATCTTGATCTTCGGCAGGAAACTGACCGCGTATTCCGCGCCGCGATAGATTTCCGTATGTCCCTTCTGACGCCCGTAGCCTTTGACTTCGGTGACGGTCAGGCCCTGGATGCCGACGGCGGTAAGCGCTTCGCGCACCTCGTCCAGCTTGAACGGCTTGATGATTGCCATCACGATTTTCATAAGGTTTCACCCTTTGCTGTTGCGGTCCCCCGCGTTTGCACGACTTCACCGATCCCAAAGAGCCGGAGAGTGCCCACAAGGATTCAAGCTCCGTGCCAAGTGCCGAAGCAGCATGTTAACCTGTTGTAAACAAAGGGAATGGAGCGATTGGAGGCAGCAGGTGCCAATGCCTGCGGCACGTCATATGCTCAAAAATTATGCAATTTTTCGATTTTGCCTAATTTGCCGGCTTTGAGCACGATCCCGAAAGCCGAGCCCGGTTTTCTCGGACAAGCGCTTTTCGTTTATCCAGAGATCCTGCTCAAACAAGACTCGCAATGCTCAACGCTTAAGCCGGATCAACCCTTCCTGCGCCATCGAGGCGATCAACGTGCCGTCACGCGCGTAAAGCGTGCCGCGGCTGAAGCCGCGCGATCCCGAGCTTGACGGGCTGTCCTGCGCATAGAGCAGCCAGCCGTCGAGCGAATGCGGCCGGTGGAACCACATCGAATGGTCGAGGCTCGCCGCCTGGATGTCGGGATCGAACAGGCCGCGCCCATGCGCGAAGGTCGAGGTGTCCAATAGCGTCATGTCGGAGAGATAGGCGAGCAGCACCGACTGCAGCGCGCGATCGTCGGGAACCGGCCCGGCAAGGCGGATCCAGACATTCTGCCGGGGCGGCAGCTTGTCGCGGCTTTCATAATGCTGGAGATTGACCGGCCTGAGCTCCAGCGGCCGCTCGCGCGCCCAGAAGCGGCGCACCGCCTCCGGCACGCGCTCGGCCCTTTCGAGCAGCTGCCGCTGCGTCTGCAGCCCTTCCGGCGGCGGCACGTCATCGGGCAGCGCGAACTGGTGTTCCAGTCCCTTCTCATCGACCTGGAACGAGGCTTCGAGCGAAAAGATCGCCTGTCCGTGCTGGATCGCCAGCACGCGGCGGGTGGTGAAGGAGCCGCCGTCGCGTATGCGGTCGACCTCGTAGACGATCGGTACCCTGATGTCGCCCGGCCGCATGAAATAGCCGTGCAGCGAATGCACGAAGCGGTCCGGCTCCACCGTCCGTTGCGCCGCCACCAGCGCCTGGGCGATCGTCTGGCCGCCGAACACGCGCTGCCACTCCACCTGGGGGCTGCGACCACGATACAGATTGTGTTCCAGCCTCTCGAGGTCGAGAATGCGCAGAAGCTCGTCGATCGCCGCCGTCATGTTTTGTGACCTCGCCGCAAAATTGCTATGGCGGTTTCCGACAGGAACAACGAGCCGTCAAGGGCGCCAGCCACGGCCGGCGCGCAAGGAGCTAAGACGATGGAACGCAAGGCGGACGCCAAGACCAGATCCGGGCTCGATGTTCTCGTCGCCGGCGCCGGCTATGTCGGGCTGGCCACCGCCGTCTCGCTGAAACAGGCGCGGCCCCATTTGGCGGTGGCACTGGTCGATGCCGCGCCTGCCGGCGCCTGGCAACGGGACGGTCGTGCCTCGGCCATCGCGGCGGCCGCCTGCCGCATGCTCGACCAGCTCGGCGTCTGGGCCGAGATCGCGCCGCAGGCGCAGGCGATCACCGAGATGATCATCACCGATTCGCGCAGCGCCGATCCGGTGCGCCCGGTGTTCCTGACCTTCGGCGGCGAGGTGGCGCCGGGCGAGCCCTTCGCGCATATGGTCGCCAACAAGTCCTTGAACGGTGCCTTGCGGACCCGGGCCGAAAAGCTCGGCATCGACATCATCGAAGGCGTGGCGGTGCAGGGTTTCGAGACCAATGGTGCCGGCATATCGGTGCATCTGGCCGACGGGGCCGCGCTGACGGCGCGGCTGCTGGTCGCCGCCGACGGCGTCAACTCGAAGCTGCGCGACATGGCCGGCATCAAGACGGTGAAATGGGAATATGGCCAGTCCGGCATCGTCTGCACCGTGGCGCATGAACGCCCGCACAATGGCCGCGCCGAAGAGCACTTCTTGCCGGCCGGCCCCTTCGCCACGCTGCCGCTGAAACCCGACGAGGACGGCACCAACCGCTCCTCGATCGTCTGGGTCGAACGCGCGGAAGATGCCAAAGCGCTGGTGGAAGGCGACGATCTCGTCTTCGAGCATGAACTCGAACAGCGCTTCGGCCTGAAGCTCGGCGAAATCCGCGTTGCCGACAAGCCGCGCGCATGGCCGCTCGGCCTCACCATCGCGCGCGCCTTCGTCGCGCCACGCGTGGCGCTTGCCGGCGATGCCGCCCACGGGATTCACCCGATCGCCGGCCAGGGCCTCAACCTCGGCTTCAAGGACGTCGCGGCACTTGCCGAGGTCATCGTCGAGGCCGACCGGCTCGGCCAGGATATCGGCGCTCTCGACGTGCTCGAGCGCTACCAGCAATGGCGCCGCTTCGACACGGTGCAGATGGGGATCACGACGGATGTGCTGAACCGGCTGTTCTCCAACGACATCGCCCCGCTGCGCGCCGTCCGCGACATCGGCCTCGGCCTCGTCGAGCGCATGCCGCGCCTGAAGGCGTTTTTCATCCGCCAGGCGTCGGGACTGTCGGCCGGCACGCCACGGCTGCTGAAGGGCGAAGCGATCTGACTGTCTCACGCACACGCCAGGGTGTGTTGAGATTCAGGTCAGGCCGAGTCGAAAACGATGGCTTACGAGAACCGGAGCGGAGCGTACTTAAGTACGTGAGCACCGGAAGCGCAGGAAGCCGTCGTTTGCAGGCCGGCTTCACCTGAATATCAGCACACCCTCAATTTACCTCGAAACCCAGCTTTTGCCGCAGCCGCAGAATGCGCTGGTCGGCGATCTCAAGGCGCTTCTCGCCGCCCTGGGCAGCGCGGTTGACCATCTGCAGCAGGTCGTTGCGCTCGGCGACATCCAGACGCTCGCGCAGGAACGGTGCCAGCTTGTCGATGACGACGGTGGTGTCGTCGATCTGCGAGGCCGCCCATTTGGCGTAGATCACCGCCTCGTCGGTCTTCTTCTTGTCGGCGATCTCGGAAATGACAGCACGGATGACGGCCTCGCGCTGCGGCAGGATCGGTCCATTCTCGGAGACGATCGATGTGATCAGCGTCGCCGCGGCGACCACCGGGTCGTCGATCGCCGTCAGTGGCGATAGCGCCGCCTGCTTGCGCAGCTTCTTGCGCCTGATGTTGCCTTGCACGCGCCCGACGACGTCGGCGACCTCGCGCGCGGCGTCGTTCATGGCCTTCATCCGGTACCACCAGAACGCCGCCGCTCCGAGCACGCCAAGGACAGCAATCAGGAAAGGCATGTCGAAATCCCCCAGGAACCCGCGCGACGATAAGAGAACTGTCGCCTTGCTTCAACACGCGAGAGTTGACCCTGTCCAAGAAATTCAATTTGCGGCTGGTGACGCTTTGGCGATTAAACAAGCCGATCTGCCGCCCCAACCGCCAAAGCCAGATGCCATCTATGACCCCGGTATGTCGTAGATCGCCCGCACCTCGATCGTGCCGATCTCGGCCAGCGGAATGCCGGCGGCGATGTCCAGCGCTTCGTCGAGATTGTCGGCCTCGACCATGACGAAACCGAGCAGCTGTTCCTTGGTTTCGGCGAACGGGCCGTCGGTGACAAGGCGCTTGCCCTCGCGCCGCCGCACCGACTTCGACGTCCTCACCGATTGCAGCGCCTGCGCGATGATCAGCTTGCTCTCCTGGTCCAGGGACCTGTCATAAGCCAGTGAATCCGCGTCGAGCTTGGCCCCGCGCTCCGCGGTCAATGCGTAGAGGTCTTTTTCCTCGCCATAGACCAGGCAGACATATTTCATTGCGACCTCCCCTGCTGCGGCGAACCATAAGATGCGATAACGAGCGTGTCAGCCTTGCCTTCGACCGCCGCCGCATGGTCAAGAAGGCATGCCGCGACCCCGATGATGGCAACAGCCGCAAGCAGCCGGCCGAAGACGGGCGCCGGCGGATCCATCCAGAAGTCTTCCTGTCGCCCGGCCTTGTTGCCCGGGCTCTTCCACAATGCGAAAAACAGATTGTCCATGTGAACCTCCATCCGGCCACAATCTCGTGGCCGCCCGCAGGACGGCTGGGCCGGATGGAAGCCGACATTTTTGCACCCGCTTTTTTTGGAAAAAATTTCGCCGCTGACGCCGATGTCACCGTTTCCGCTGCGACGGCACGATGGCCTTCCCTCGCGCCCGCGCTATAGTTGAGAGGAACGCTGGCGCCGGGCCGGCGCAATCGAGGCCAAGGAGGACTTCATGGACCGCACCGCAACCGCCGTCTGGAAAGGCAATCTGAAAGAAGGCAAGGGCACGCTCGACAGCCAGAGCGGGACGCTCAAAGGCACGCCCTATTCGTTCAAGGCGCGTTTCGAGGATGAAAGCGGCAAATCCGGCACCAATCCGGAAGAGCTGATCGCGGCCGCGCACGCCGGCTGCTACGCCATGCAGCTTTCGCACTTCCTGGCCGAGAACGGCACGCCGGCGGCTGAGCTCGACGCCAAGGCCGTGGTGACGCTGGTTCCGGGCACCGGCATCACCGGCAGCGCGATCACGCTGGTCGGCAAGGTGCCCGGCATCGATGCGGCGAAATTCAAGGAACTGGCTGAGAAGGCCAAGGCCGAATGCCCGGTCTCCAAGGCGCTTGGCGCCATCAAGGTGTCGCTCGACGCGAAGCTGGGGTGATCGGCGTTTCTATCTGAAGGGCAGCGATCCTTCGCCCCGCTCTCTGCCCTGCCGGGCATCTCCCCCTCAAGGGGGGAGATCAGATGTCATGCCGGCTTTCGCAAATCACCAACGTTGCAAGAGAAGCGCCAGCGCTGGAACTGCCAATCGCCCCCTTTGAGGGGTTGAGGAAAGGTCCGCGAAGCGGACGGAAAGCCAATTGCTTGGCTTTTCGAACGACGAACGTCCGGCAGGACAGAGAGGGGGGCCTCGCGCCGCCGTCTCCGTTGACTGTTAAGCCCTCAGCGCGTCGAGCCGGGCGCGCAGAGCGGCGACTTCCTGCTCCAGCGCCTCCACTCTCGCCTCCAGGTCGGAGTGAGGCGTGGCCGGCGCGCTGCGCTGGACCGATAGAGCTGCAACGTCCACGGCTCCTGCGAGAAGATGCACGTAGCGGTCCTCGCGCTGGCCTGGCCCGCGCGGGATTTCCTGGATCAGCGGCGGCCGGCGGCCGATCAGCATGTCGAGTTCAGCGCGCAGATCCTCGATCGTCGAAAACCGCGCCATGCGCTCGGCTCGAGCCAGGAGTTCATGCGCCGTTTGCGGTCCGCGCAGCAGGAGCAGGCCGAGCAAGGCGGTCTGCGGCGTGGTCAGCGAGAAGCGCTGCGCCATCTGATGCTCATAGCGCTCGACGCGTGAGCCGAACATCTGCCGCACCAGCCCCTTCTGCTCGAGCAGCTTCAGTCCGCGGTGCACCTCTGTCTGCTCCAGCGCCATGACAGGCTCGCGCGCCGTCTTCTGGTTGGCGGCGGCAAGGGCTGCATTGAGCGTCAGCGGGTAGACGTCAGGCGTCAGCTCCTTCTTCTCGATCAGGCAACCGAGCACGCGGGCTTCGACGGGATTGAGGATGGGAAGGTCTTCGCTCATGAAAGTTGTTCAGCCTCCTGACGATAAAACACGGTTGCAAGGGCATGTTTGCGCGCCTGGCGGGCATCATCCCTCACCGGAGCGGCAAGGTTCATTGCGTGATGACCATATCGCGCTTCGAGATAGCGCGCGATGGCGGTTGGGATGAGACCGGACCCCATCTCCCGCGTCCGGCTTTTCCGCTCGATCAGGCCGCGGATTTCCTTTGCTGCCGGCACCGGCACGGCCGTCTGGTCGAGGCATTCGCCGAGGTTCATCGGCGGCAGGCCGGCAAAGCCGCGCTGTTCCATCCAGTCCAGGGCCACCAATGGCCGGATCAAATAGAACAGCTTCTTCAGTTTCACCTCGCCGGAAAAACTGCCGATCTTGGCGACATGCGAGCGCGCCAGACCAAGATAGTGCTGCGATACCTTTACCGGATCGACGATATCGGCCAGCAGGTCGAGAAGGCGCGCGCGAAATCCCGCGACTTCCTCATAGACGATGGGTGACTTTGCCCATTCGACGATGACCGCATTGCCGCCGAGCGCCAGGAGCAAGGCCTTGCGCAGATCCCAGCCACCGGCATCGATCTCGCCTTCGATCGGAAACTCGATGACGTCGCGCGGCTGTTGCAGGACGAGGTGATCCGACACGCGCCTGATATAGACAAAGCGGCAGTCATAGTCGCTATCCGGAGACGGAAAACCCCAGGCGCGACTGCCGCTTTCGATGGCGAACAGGATTTTTACACCCTGGCTTCGCACCAGATCGAGGCGCTCGCGGAGGGCCCCGACGGCGTCCGGCGAAAAGTCAGCGGGTAGTTTCGGCGTCAGACTCGGCGCTCCACCATCATCTTCTTGATCTCCGCGATCGCCTTGGCTGGGTTGAGGCCTTTGGGGCAGGTCTGGGCGCAGTTCATGATGGTGTGGCAGCGATAGAGCCGGAACGGGTCTTCGAGATTGTCGAGCCGCTCGCCCTTGGCCTCGTCGCGGCTGTCGATCAGCCAGCGATAGGCCTGCAAGAGCGTCGCCGGGCCGAGATAGCGGTCGCCGTTCCACCAGTAGCTCGGGCACGAGGTGGAGCAGCAGGCGCACAATATGCACTCGTAGAGCCCGTCGAGCTTCTCGCGGTCTTCGTGGCTCTGCAGCCATTCCTTGGCCGGCTGTGGTGACACCGTCTTCAGCCACGGCTCGATCGAGGCATGCTGGGCGTAGAAATTGGTGAGGTCGGGCACCAGGTCCTTGACCACCTGCATATGCGGCAGCGGATAGACTTTCACGGCGCCGGAAATGTCGTCGCAGCCCTTGGTGCAGGCCAGCGTGTTGGAGCCGTCGATGTTCATGGCGCAGGATCCGCAAATGCCTTCGCGGCAGGAGCGGCGCAAGGTCAGCGTCGGGTCGATCTTGTTCTTGATCCACAGCAGCGCGTCGAGCACCATCGGCCCGCAATCGTCCATGTCGACGAAATAGGTGTCGATGCGCGGGTTCTCGTCATCGTCCGGCGACCAGCGGTAGATGCGGTATTCCCGCAGATTGGTGGCGCCTTCCGGCTTCGGCCAGGTCTTGCCCTGCTGGATCTTCGAATTCTTGGGGAGCGTCAGTTCGACCATTACCTCAGGTCCTTTCGGATGACGAGCTTCAGCCCGGACCAGATTTCATTGACGGCGGCGACCTTGACGTCGACGAGGTCGCGTTTCAGCGCTTCGGTGCGCACGACGCCTTCGGTGACGTCGGTCGGCACTTTCGATGCCTTCTTCGGCCAGGACACCCAGACCATGCCGTTGCGCTTGATCGCCGCCTCGACATCGCCGAGGCGATCCTCGATCTCGGCGCGCTGCCGGGTGAAGGCATGAACGGCGTCGTATTTCAAAACAGCCCCTGAAATGGCAGACCAATCGGCCAGCCGATCGACTTCGGCAAAAGCCACGGCGTCAGTCAGGTCGTCGAGTTCCGGCGGCAGCGCGATGAAGGCGGCAGTCATGCCGTCCTTCAGGCCAAGCTTGGCCGGAAGGGGCGTGCCGGAATATCCCGAGGCCGCCGGTGTCATGGTCAGTACACCCTGGCCTTGGGCGCGATCTTGGCCGGGTTGATACCGCCGTCAGCCTCCTTCCGCAGCAGTTCGGTGTGCACCGGCCGATAGCTGAGCGCCACCTCGCCGGCCTCGTTGAGCCGCGCCAGAGTGTGCTTGCGCCAGGTCGCGTCGTCACGCGCCGAGAAGTCCTCGCGGGCGTGCGCGCCACGGCTTTCCTTGCGCGCAGCGGCGCCATGGACGGTGGTGATGGCGTTGGCCATCAGGTTTTCCAGTTCCAGCGTCTCGACCAGGTCGGAGTTCCAGATCATCGAGCGGTCGAACACTTTTATGTCCTTGAGTTCACCCCAGATCTGCGAGATGCGCTTGCAGCCATTGTCCAGCGATTCCTGGGTGCGGAACACCGCCGCGTCCTCTTGCATCGCCTTCTGCATCTTCTCCCGCAACACCGCCGTCGGCGTCGAGCCGTTGGCGTGGCGCAGCCGGTCGAAGCGATCCATGATCTTTTCGACCGAGGCCTCGTTGGGCGAAGGGATTGCCGATTTGCGGTCGATGACCTGGCCGGCGCGGATCGCCGCCGCGCGACCGAACACGACAAGATCGATCAGCGAGTTCGAGCCCAGCCGGTTGGCGCCGTGCACCGAGGCGCAGCCGGCCTCGCCGACAGCCATCAGCCCGGGCGACACCTGGTCCGGGTTCTTGGCCGTCGGATTGAGCACCTCGCCCCAGTAGTTGGTCGGCACGCCGCCCATATTGTAGTGCACCGTCGGCAGCACCGGGATCGGCTCCTTGGTCAGGTCGACGCCGGCGAAGATCTTGGCGGATTCCGAAATGCCCGGCAGCCTTTCGTGCAAGACGGCCGGGTCGAGATGGTCGAGATGCAGGAAGATGTGGTCCTTCTTCGGGCCGACGCCGCGGCCCTCGCGGATCTCCAGCGTCATGCAGCGCGACACCACATCGCGTGAGGCAAGGTCCTTGGCCGACGGCGCGTAGCGCTCCATGAAGCGCTCGCCCTCGGAATTGACGAGATAGCCGCCCTCGCCGCGCGCGCCCTCGGTGATCAGGCAGCCGGCACCGTAGATGCCGGTCGGGTGGAACTGCACGAACTCCATGTCCTGCAGCGCAAACCCGGCCCGCGCCGCCATGCCGCCGCCGTCGCCGGTGCAGGTGTGCGCCGAGGTCGCCGAAAAATAGGCGCGGCCATAGCCGCCCGTCGCCAGCACCACCATCTTGGCCGAGAAGCGGTGAATGGTGCCGTCGTCGAGGTTCCAGGCGACGACGCCGGTACAGGTGCCGTCCGGCTCCATGATCAGGTCGAGCGCGAAATACTCGATGAAGAACTGCGCGTTGTGCTTCAGCGACTGGCCGTAGAGCGTATGCAGCATGGCATGGCCGGTGCGGTCGGCGGCGGCGCATGTGCGCTGTACGGGCGGGCCTTCGCCGAAATTCATCATCATGCCGCCGAACGGCCGCTGATAGATCTTGCCCTCTTCGGTGCGCGAGAACGGCACGCCGTAATGTTCGAGCTCGTAGACGGCGGCTGGCGCCTGCTGGACCATGTATTCCTGTGCGTCGATGTCGCCCAGCCAGTCCGAACCCTTGACGGTGTCGAAGAGGTGCCATTGCCAGTTGTCGGGGCCCATATTGGCAAGCGAAGCGGCAATACCGCCTTGCGCCGCAACGGTGTGAGAGCGGGTCGGGAACACCTTGGTGATGCAGGCCGTGCGCAGGCCCTGCTCGGCCATGCCGAGCGTGGCGCGCAGGCCGGCGCCGCCGGCGCCTACGACCACCACGTCGAACTTGTGGTCGACAAAAGTATAGCCTGCCGTGTTGGCTGATTTCGCGTCCTTGGCCAACTCAGCCTCCAAATGCCAGCTTGAGCAGGGCGAAGATCGAGGCGACGCCGACCGCTACAGTAAAAAATGTATTGAGCGCGATCAGCGCCAGCTTCACGCCTTCGCCATGCACGTAATCCTCGATGATCACCTGCATGCCGAGCCGCATATGGATGAGCCCGGAGACCAGCACGAGCGCCAGCACCAGCGCCACGAACGGATTGGCAAGCGCTGCCCGCACTTCCGTATAGCCGGCGCCGTTGAGCGCGATCAGGAACCCGACGAAGAACAGTGTCAGTGGGATATTGGCGATGGCTGTCAGGCGCTGACGCCAGAAATGGCCCGTGCCCTCACGGGCGGAACCAAGACCGCGGACTTTCGCCAGCGGCGTGCGCATGTCGGTGTTGTTCTTGCCGCTCATGATCAGGCTCCCCGCGCCATGTAGCCGGCGACCCAGATCAGCAGCGTGAGCAGGATCGAGCCGACCAGCGTCGCCCAGGCGATCTTCGAGGCGGTGTGCTTTTCGAGACCGGCGCCGGTATCCCAGACCAGGTGGCGCACGCCGCCCAGCATGTGGTGCATCAGCGCCCAGGTGTAGCCGAACAGGATCAGCCGGCCCAGCCAGGTGCCGAAGGCCCAGTTGACCCAGTCAAAGGTTGCTTGCGAGCTCGCCGCCGCCATCAGCCAGACCGCGACCAGCAGCGTACCGAAATAAAGCGCCCCGCCGGTGATGCGATGGATGATCGACATCGTCATCGTGATCGGCGGCCGGTAGATCGTCAGGTGCGGCGAGAGCGGCCGTTCACGTCTGGCGAATTCGCGGGTGGCTGGTGATTTGCTCATGGCTCCCCCAGGTTCGGCGTCTCTGGAGCCTCAGGTGGGAATGCGGCATTGCCGCTTCCGGTTGCGACTTCGGACAGCCGGTTTCTAATGCTCTTTTTGCACCGCGTCAAAGCCAGAAAATCGTTTTGAAAACGTCATTTAGTCTGACAAAAAGGCAGGCTCGGGCTTCAATCGATTAGGGCTTGGCGACCCGAAGCCGGCTCGATATCGCTGCAGTGCAGCATACGCCGCCCATTAGCCGTGCAGCCTATCGTTTGCAGGTCTGCGGCGTCGAGCCTCTCTTCATCACCAGCGCCTCACGCCCGTCGATCACAATTGCGTCATGCGTGGCGGCCTCCTGGTAGCGGCTGGACTGGTTGGCGGGCGACGCCGCGAACTCCTCTGTCGCGCCGTCGGGCCCGACCACACGCAACGCCGTGCCGAGATTTTGGATGGTGATCATGCCGTTGTTGCCGCATCTGTAGGTGGCCGTGCCTATGCCGGATCGCGGCGCGGTAAGGTCGGTGGTGATCTTGGTTGCCGGTGCTGGAGGCGCGGATGCCGGGGGCGCGGCTGCTGCGATGGGCGGCTGAGCCGGTGCAGGCGAGACGGCATT